>DASWSP010000031.1:0-24027 GCA_036402575.1 Allosphingosinicella sp.
CTCACCCAACCCTCTCCCCCAGGGGGAGAGGGCCTATCGGGAGCGGGCCATCAGCATGATCGACGTCGTCGTCCCGGCCGAGCAGGAGGGCACCCAGGCGGTGGTTCGGGCCTGGCTGAAGCAGGTCGGCGACCGGGTCGAGGCGAACGATCCGCTCGTCGAGCTTGAGACCGACAAGGTGGCGATGGAAGTGCCTGCGCCGGTCGGCGGCGTGCTTCGCGAGATCGTGCTCCACAGCGATGAGGCCGCGCTTCCCGGGGCGGTGCTCGGCCGGATCGCGCCAATGGCCGAAGTCGCTCCTGAAGCCCCTCCCCTCGATGGGGAGGGGTTGGGGAGGGGTGGACTAAGAGACGCCCTGGGTGCCGCCGGAGAGGCCACCCCCACCCAACCCTCCCCCATCAAGGGGGAGGGCCTCAATGAAATGCGCCTCTCGCCCTCGGTCAAGCGCGCGCTGATGCAGCACGACATCGATCCGAGCCTGATCAAGGGCACCGGGCGCGACGGGCGCATCACACGCGCCGATGTCGACAAGGCAGTCGAAGCAGCGACGACGGTTCAGGTCGGCGGGCGGACGACGGCTCAGCCCAAGGCGCGGGAGCCGGTCGATGCCTCGATCGCCTCGCACAGCGTTCCGCACGATCGCATGCGGCTGAAGATCGCCGAGAACATGCTGAGCTCGGTCACCCAGGCGCCGCACGTCACCGCCATATTCGAATGCGACTTCAGCGCGGTCGTCAGGCACCGCGACCAGGTCAAAGCCAAATGGGCGCGCCGCGGCGTGAAGCTCACCTACACCGCCTATCTCGTCGCGGCGGCGGCCGAGGCCATGAAGACGGCGCCGGCGATCAACAGCCGCTGGCATTCGGATCGGCTCGAAATCTTCGACGACATCAACATCGGGGTCGGCACCGCGCTCGGCACCAAGGGGCTGATTGTGCCCGTGCTGCGCAAGGTGCAGACCCTGTCGCTGGAGGGGATCGCCGCGGGCCTCGACGCGCTGGTCGAGAAGGCGCGGTCCGAGAAGCTCACTGCCGCCGACGTGAAGGGCGGCACCTTCACCATCTCCAACCACGGCGTGTCGGGCTCGCTGCTGGCCGCGCCGATCATCATCAACCAGCCGCAATCGGCGATCCTGGGCGTCGGCAAGCTCGAGAAGCGTGTCGTGGTGCGCGAGGTCGGCGGGGTCGACACCCTCCAGGTCCGCCCGATGGCCTATGTCTCGCTGACCATCGACCACCGCGTGGTGGACGGCGCCCAGACCAACGCCTGGCTCACCCGCTTCGTCGAGCTGATCGAGACTTGGCCCGCCGACTAGCAGCCCGTCCGGCTCGCCACCTCCATTTCGGTGACGAGCCTGATCGCGGGTCGAATGGGCGTCAGCCTTCCCGGCTCTGGTTGTGCTCGCCGCCGGGGTCGGTGATGCCGCCGAGCGCCACGCTAGCGGCCTCGCCTTCATCCGAGCGGCTGATGTCGGCCAGCGAGATGACTCCGACCAGAGTGTCGTTCTCCCGGCTCTTGACGGCCAGGCGGCGCACCTGCGCGTCGCTCATCATCACCGCCGCGTCCTCGACGTCCTGGTCGTCGTAGACGAACAAGGCGTCGTCGGTCATCACGTCGCGCACCGGCGTGTCCGGACCGCGGCCCTCGGCGACGGCGCGTACCGCGATGTCGCGATCGGTGATCATGCCGATCAGATTGTCGCTGTCGAGGACGGGAAGCACGCCCGTATCGGCGCGCAGCATGAACTGCGCGGCCTCGCGGATCGGCTGCTCAGGAGTCACGGTCTCGATGTCGGGGCTCATGCATTCGGCGACCTTCATGGCGGCTCTCCTCAAAAAAACTTTGATGGGCCAACAACATCCGGCGTCGGGGCAGCGTTCCTCGCGCGGCGAAAAACCGTCAGCTGCCGCGGGCGGTGCCGGCGCGGCCCTGCCACGGCCAGCGGCCCTCGATCTCGACCTCGAGCGAGAAGCTGAGGAAGGTGCGGATCAGCACGATCCCGGCGAGCACCGCCAGGCTGTCGAGCGTCGGATCGATCGCGACGGTGTTGACGATGTCGGCGGCGACGAGGAACTCGAGGCCGAGCAGGATGCCGCGGCCCAGGTTCGACCGGTAATCGCTGATCGCCCGCTCCCTGGCGGTCGCGCCGAGCTGGCGAAGGAATCTAACGGTCGCGGCCGCGGCTCCGATGACGATGATCGCGACTCCCGCCACTTCCAGGCCCCTGGTGACCCAGCGTATCCCCTCGATCAGCGCCTGTTCCATCATGGCCGGTTCATCGTCAGCAGCTCGTAGGACGCGACCGTCTCGTCCTTCTGGTTGAACACGTAGACCGCCCAGCGGACCTCGCCGCGCTCCTCGTCGCGGACGCTCTTCGATTTCACCGTCAGCTCCACGCGCATGCTGTCGCCGGGGTAGAGCGGGGTCTGGAAGCGCAGGCTGTCGAGGCCGGTGTTGGCGAGCACGGGCCCCGGATCGGGGTCGACGAACAGGCCGGCGGCGAAGGAGAGGATCAGGTAGCCGTGCGCGACCCGCCCTTCGAAGATCGGCGAGGCCTTGGCCGCTTCGTCGTCCATATGGGCGTAGAATGTGTCGCCGGTGAAGTGGGCGAAATGCTCGACGTCCTCGAGCGTGACGGTGCGGCTGGCGGTCTTCAGCGTGTAGCCGACCTCCAGCTCCGAGATGCGCTTGCGGAAGGGGTGCACGTCCGCCTCGCTTTTCGGCGCCCCCGGCAGCCACTGGTGGGCGATGCTCGAGAGCACGGCGGGCGAGCCCTGGAGGGCGGTGCGCTGCATGTAGTGCGTCACTCCGCGCACGCCGCCCATCTCCTCGCCGCCGCCGGCGCGGCCGGGGCCGCCATGGACGAGGACGGGGAGGGGAGAGCCGTGGCCGGTCGATTCCTTGGCGCTGGTCCGGTCCAGGATCAGCATCCGCCCGTGATAGGCGCCCGCGCCGAGCACGAACGCCTCCGCGACGGCGGGGTCGAAGGTGAACAGCGACAGCGCCAGGCTGCCCATGCCGCGGTTGGCAAGCGCGATCGCGTCGTCCAGGTCCCGGTAGGGCATGATCGTGGACACCGGCCCGAACGGCTCGATGTCGTGCACCGCGGGCGAGCTCCAGGGGTCGTCGGAGCGGAGCAGGATCGGCTCGATGAAGGCGCCGTTGCCCGCCACCGGCGAAGCGTGGGGATCGCCGGCGACGATCCGGGCCGACTTCTGCAGCTCCGCCACCGCCTCGCGCACCGAGCGCAGCTGGTCCTGGCTGGCGAGCGCGCCCATCGTCACACCCTCCTCGCGGGGATCGCCGATCTTCACCTTGCCGAGCCGCTGCCGAAGCGCCTCCTCGACCGCGTCGATATGCGCGGCCGGCGCCATGGCGCGGCGGATGGCGGTGCATTTCTGCCCCGCCTTCACCGTCATCTCCCGCGCCACCTCCTTGATGAACAGGTCGAATTCCGGCGTGCCCGGCGCCGCGTCGGGGCCCAGGATCGAGGCATTCAAGCTGTCGCGCTCGGCGATGAAGCGCACGCTTTCGCGTGCGATCACCGGATGCGTCTGGAGCTTCATCGCGGTCTGCGCCGAACCCGTGAAGCTCACCACGTCCTGCAGCGTCAGATGGTCGAACAGGTCGCCGGTCGAGCCCATGATGAGCTGGAGCGCGCCGTTCGGAAGCACGCCCGCCTCGATCATGATCCGGAAGGCGGCTTCGGCGAGATAGCCGGTGGCGGAAGCCGGTTTGACGATGGCCGGAACGCCCGCGAGCAGCGTCGGCCCCAGCTTTTCCAGCATTCCCCAGACGGGGAAGTTGAAGGCGTTGATATGGACGGCAACGCCTTGGAGCGAGGTCCAGACATGCTGCCCGACGAAGCTGCCGCTCTTCGACAGGGGCTCCATCGCCCCGTCGACCAGGATGCGCTGGTTCGGAAGCTCGCGGCGGCCCTTGGAGGAGAAGGAGAAGAGGGTGCCCGCGCCGCCCTCGATGTCGATCCAGCCGTCGTTGCGGGTGGCGCCGGTCGAGTAGCTCAGCTCGTACAATTCCTCCTTGCGCGCCATGATCGCGTTGGCGAGGTCCTTCAACATCCAGGCGCGCTCGTGGAAGGTGAGCTGCCTGAGCGCTGGCCCGCCGACGTTGCGGGCGTGGTCGAGCATCGCCTTGAAATCGAGCCCATGGCTGCCGGTGGTGGCGACCACTTCGCCGGTGACGGCGCTGTGCACCTCGGCCAGGTTGCCGGACGCCGCGACCCAGCCGTCTTTGGCGTAATTCAGGAGATTGATCGTCTTCATCTCATCACCTCACAGGCACTCGTTCGTCCCGAGCGAAGTCGAGGGGCGTTGCTCGGAGTCTGTGCCCACGCCCCTCGACTACGCTCGGGACGAGCGATGGGGGAGTCCTGCGCTACCGCCCGGTGAATTTGGGTTCGCGCTTTTCCATGAATGCCGCCACGCCCTCGCGATAATCGTCTGAACAGCCGAGCTCGCGCATCGCATCGCGCTGGCGGTCGAGCTCCTGGTCGAGGCTTTGGCTCCAGCTCTCGCGGATCATCCGCTTGATCGCCGCCAGGCCGCGGGTCGGCGCCGAGGCAAACCTGGTCGCGAGCGCATCCACCTCCGCATCGAGTTGATCGTTCTCCACGGCCTTCCAGATCAGGCCCCATTCGGCTGCTTTCTCGGCCGGCAGCGGCTCTGCCGTCAGCGCGAGCCCCAGCGCGCGGGCATGGCCGACGAGGCGCGGCAGCACCCAGGTGCCGCCGCTGTCCGGGATCAGGCCGATGCTTGCGAAGGATTGGATGAACCTGGCCGATTTCGCCGCGATCACGATGTCGCAGGCCAAAGCGATGTTCGCGCCCGCCCCGGCGGCGACTCCGTTGACGCGCGCGATGACGGGGAAGGGGAGGCCCGCGAGCGTGCGGATCAGCGGGCTGTAATAGGTCTCGACCGAATGGCCCAGGTCCACGGCCTGCCCCGGCGCCACCGCCCGGTCGTTCAGATCCTGCCCCGCGCAAAAGCCGCGGCCCGCGCCGGTCAGCACCAGCACCCGCGCGCCCTCGAGCTTGCCGAGCGCGTCCGCCACTTCCTCGTGCATCTGCACCGTGAAGCTGTTGAGCCGGTCCGGGCGGTTCAGAGTCAGGCGCGCTATGCCGCCGTCCAGCTTGAACTCGATGTTTTGGTAAGCCATGGCCGGCTTCATGAACGCAGACGAGACTGCGGACAAGGTCGCACGCGCGATGCTCGCTGCCGAAGGAACGGGGCCGCTCTGGGGCGTCGAGATCGAGGAGGCGCGCCCGGGCTATTCGCGCGTGCGCATGCGGCTGCGCGCCGACATGCTGAACGGCCATGGCAGCGCCCATGGCGGGATGATCTTCGCGCTCGCCGACACCGCCTTCGCCTATGCCTGCAACAGCCGCAACGTGAGGTCGGTCGCGGCGCAGGCCTCGATCGTCTTCCTGGAGCCCGCGGCGGCCGGCGAGATGCTGACGGCGGAAGCGACGGAGCAGTCGCTGGTCGGCCGCTCCGGCGTCTACACCGTCAGGGTGACGGGGCAGGGCGGCCGCGCCATAGCGGAGTTCCATGGCTTCTCGCGAAGCATCGGCGGAGCGGTGATTGGAGAGAAAGAATGACTGAGGCCTTCATCTGTGATGCGGTTCGCACGCCGATCGGGCGCTATGGCGGCGCGCTGGCCCACGTCCGCGCGGACGATCTCGCCGCCATCCCGATCGCGGCCCTGATCGATCGCAACAGGCAGGTCGATTGGGAGGCGCTCGACGACGTCATCCTCGGCTGCGCCAACCAGGCGGGCGAGGACAATCGCAACCTCGCCCGCATGGCCGGGCTGCTCGCGGGCCTTCCGCACAAGTCGGGCGGAGTCACCCTCAACCGCCTGTGCGGATCGGGCCTGGACGCGGTGACGATGGCGGCGCGAGTGGTGCGCGGGAGCGACGCCGACCTGCTGATCGCCGGCGGCTCGGAGAGCATGAGCCGCGCGCCGTTCGTCATGGCCAAGGCGACCAGCGCGTTCGACCGCAACGCCGAGATGTACGACACGACGATCGGCTGGCGCTTCGTCAATCCGAAGATGAAGCATGCCTATGGCGACGACACCATGCCTGCCACCGCCGAGAACGTCGCCCGCGAATTCCAGATCAGCCGCGACGACCAGGATGCCTTCGCCGTCCGCAGCCAGGACCGGGCGTCGCGGGCGCAGGACGATGGCCGCTTGGCCGCCGAGATCGTCCCGGTTGCGATCCCGCAGCGCAAGGGAGAGGCGGTGGTGGTCGAGCGCGACGAGCACCCGCGCAAGACCAGCGTCGAGGCGCTGGCCAGGCTGAAGCCGATCGTCCGCGCCGACGGCACCGTCACCGCCGGCAACGCCTCGGGCGTCAATGACGGCGCCGCGGCGATGATCGTCGCCAGCGAGTCGGCGGCCAAGCGCCACGGCCTGACGCCGCGCGCCCGCATCGTCGGCGGCGGAATCGCGGGCGTGGAGCCGCGCATCATGGGGATCGGCCCGGCGCCGGCCTCGGAAAAGCTGCTGAAGCGGCTCGGCCTCAAGCTCGCCGACATGGACGTGATCGAATTGAACGAAGCCTTCGCCGCCCAGGGCCTCGCGGTCCTGCGCCAGCTCGGCCTCCCGGACGACGCCGAGCACGTCAACCCCAATGGCGGCGCGATCGCGCTCGGCCACCCGCTCGGCATGTCGGGCGCCCGGCTCGCCCTGACGGCGACGGAAGAACTCCACAGGAGCGGCGGGCGTTATGCCTTGTGCACGATGTGCATCGGCGTCGGCCAGGGGATCGCACTGGTGCTCGAGCGCGTGTGAATTCGTTGACCGATCGGTCGGTTAATGCTATGTCGATCCGCAGGAGAGAGGCGCATGTACACCACCGAACTGCACAAGGCGGCGAAATCCGTCGACAGCATCGAGGATCCGGACAAGCTCGCCGCCTTCGAGGCGCGGGTCGCGGCCGACGAGTTCATCGAGCCCAAGGACTGGATGCCCGAGGCCTACCGCCGTACGCTGACCCGGCAGATCTCGCAGCACGCGCATTCGGAGATCGTCGGCATGTTGCCCGAGGGCAATTGGATCGCCCGCGCGCCGTCGCTCAGGCGCAAGGCGATCCTGCTCGCCAAGGTGCAGGACGAGGCGGGGCACGGCCTCTATCTGTACAGCGCCGCCGAGACGCTCGGCACCTCGCGGCAGGAGATGATCGAGGCGCTCCACAGCGGCAAGGCCAAGTACAGCACCATCTTCAACTATCCGACGCTCACCTGGGCGGACATCGGCGCGATCGGCTGGCTGGTCGACGGCGCGGCGATCATGAACCAGGTGCCGCTCCAGCGCACCAGCTACGGCCCCTATGCCCGCGCGATGGTGCGCGTGTGCAAGGAGGAGAGCTTCCACCAGCGCCAGGGCTACGAGATCATGATGCATCTCGCCGCCGGCACGGCGGAGCAGAAAAGGATGGCGCAGGACGCGCTGAACCGCTGGTGGTGGCCCTCGCTGATGATGTTCGGCCCGCCCGACGACAATTCGCCCAACAGCGCCCAGTCGATGCGCTGGCGCATCAAGCGCGACACCAATGACGAGCTTCGCCAGAAGTTCGTCGACATCACCGTGCCGCAGGCCGAAGCGATCGGCCTCGTGGTGCCGGATCCCGACCTCAGGTGGAACGAGGCGAAGGGCGGCTACGACTTCGGCGAAATCGACTGGGACGAATTCTACGCGGTCGTGAAAGGCGAGGGACCGGTCGCCAAGGAGCGGATGAAGGCGCGGCGCGATGCCTGGGAGAAGAACGCCTGGGTCCGCGAGGCCGCCGATGCCTATGCCGCCAAGCATGATCGAAAGGCGCGGGCGGCATGAACGACTGGCCGCTCTGGGAGGTGTTCGTGCGCGCCAAGGGCGGCATGTCGCACCGCCATGTCGGCTCGGTCCACGCGCCGGACGCCGGGATCGCGATCCGCCACGCCCGCGACACCTATACCCGGCGGATGGAGGGCGTGAGCCTGTGGGTCGTCCCCTCGGCCTCGATCACCGCATCGGACCCGGCGGAGGATGGGCCGATGTTCGATCCCGCCGCCGACAAGGTCTACCGGCACCCCACCTTCTACAACATCCCGGACGACATAAAGCACATCTGATGCCGTCGCTGCCGCCCATCCGACCCGAAGACGAAGCCGCAGCGCGCGTCCGCGGCGATACGGGCGCGTTCGATGCGCCGGTGTTGGAGGATGAGGACAGCGTCCGTTTCGATTATCTGCTCCGCCTCGGCGACGACAGCCTGATCCTCGGCCAGCGGCTCGGCGAATGGTGCGGCCACGCGCCGAGCGTCGAGGTCGATCTCAGCCTCGCCAATATGGGCCTGGATTTGATTGGGCAGGCGACGTTCTTTCTCGACTATGCCGGAAAGGTGGAAGGGCGGGGCCGCGACGGCGACCGGCTCGCCTTCCACCGCGACGTGCTCGATTTCCGCAACTGCTGGCTGGTCGAGCAGCCCAACGGCGATTTCGCCCAGACGATGGCGCGGCAGTTCCTGTTCTCGACCTGGCAGAAGCTGCTGTTCGAGCATCTGGTCGGCTCGCGCGACGAGCTGATCGCCGCGGTCGCAGCCAAGGCGGTCAAGGAGGTCGCCTATCATGAGGAGCTCAGCGCCGAATGGGTGATCCGCCTCGGCGACGGCACCGACGAGAGCCGCGCGCGGATGAAGGAGGGCCTCGACTGGATGTGGCGCTTCGTCCCCGAATTGTTCGAGATGGACGAGGTCGCGCAGGAGATGGCGCAACGCGGCATCGGCGCCGACGCCGCCGCCTTCCGCCCCGATTATGATCGCAAGGTGCAGTCGGTTCTCGCGCAGGCGGGTCTGGAAGCGCCGAACGACCAGCGCCCGATCCTCGGCGGCCGCCGCGGCCACCATGGCGAGCATCTCGGCCACCTGCTGGCGGTGATGCAGTTCCTGCCTCGCACCTATCCGGACGCGACATGGTAGCGCTTGGGGCCGCCAGCCTCCGCTCGTCCCGAGCGAAGTCGGAGGGCGCTGGCACGGAGTCCGAACCGCGCGCCTCGACGGAGTTTATCCAGAGCGCCGCCGCAGGCGGCGTCGAAGGGCTCGGGACGAACGAGGCTGTGGATCACCTCTGGGCCGTGCTTCGCGAGGTAGCCGATCCCGAGATTCCAGTGATCTCAGTGGTCGATCTTGGCATCGTCCGCGAGGTCACGCCCGATCGCGTGACGGTCACGCCCACCTACACCGGGTGCCCGGCAACACAGGTGATCGAGCGCGACATCCGCGCTGCGCTGGACGCGGCCGGCTACCCCCGCGTTCGCATCGAGACCGTGCTGTCTCCGCCCTGGACGACCGACTGGATCAGCGAAGCCGGCAAGGCCAAGCTGCGCGCCTACGGAATCGCGCCGCCGCGCGGGCGGGGCGAACGCGCGGTCGAATGCCCGCAATGCGGCTCGTCGCAAACGGAAGAGATCAGCCGCTTCGGCTCGACGCCCTGCAAGGCGCAATGGCGCTGCCGCGACTGCCTGGAGCCATTCGACCTGTTCAAATGCCATTGAGATGTCGGCCGGCTTCCACACCCTGACCATCGCGGAGGTCGTGCCGGAGACGGCCGAGGCCATGTCGATCCGCTTCGCCGTTCCGGAGGAGCTCAAGGAGACCTTCCGCTTCAGGCCCGGCCAGCACCTGACGCTCAAGGCCGAGATCGGCGGCGAGGACGTGCGCCGAAACTACTCGCTGTGCGTCGCTCCGCACGACGATCAGCTCAAGGTGACGGTCAAGCGCATCGCCGGCGGCGCCTTCTCCAACTGGGCCAACGACACTCTCAAGCCCGGCGACGCGATCGAGGTGATGCCGCCGCACGGCAGCTTCACCTGGGATTTCGATCCGGGCGCGAAGAACCACTATGTCGGCTTCGCCGGCGGCTCCGGCATCACGCCGGTCATCTCGTTGCTCAAGACCGCGCTGGCCACCGAGCCGGAGAGCCGCTTCACGCTCTTCTACGGCAACCGCGACAGCTCTTCGGTGATCTTCCTGGAGGAGCTGGCGCGGCTCAAGAACCGTTTCATGGGGCGCCTGCAAGTCTATCATTTCCTTGCCGAAGAGGCCGAGGATATCGACCTGTTCAACGGCATGCTCGATCGCGACAAATGCGAGGCGATCCTGAGCGCGCTGGTGACGCCTGAGGACATTGCGGGCTTCTTCATCTGCGGCCCCGGTCCGATGATGGATGCGGCCGAGCAGTCGCTGCTCGCGCACGGCGTGGCCAGGGACAGGATCCACATCGAACGCTTCAGCGCCGATCGCCCCTCGGCCGCGATCGAGGCGCAGATGCAGGCGCTGCAGAACCGGGCACAGGGCCTGACGATGCTGGTCACGCTGGACGGGCGCAAGCGCCGCGTCGGGTTCGACGCCGCGGCCGGCAACATCCTGGACAGCGCGCGGCTCGCGGGGCTGCCCGCGCCTTACGCCTGCAAGGCCGGCGTCTGCGCCACCTGCCGCGCCCGAGTCGTCTCCGGCGATGTCGAGATGGCGGCGCGCTACGGCCTCAGCGACGACGAGGTCGCTGCCGGCTACGTCCTCACCTGTCAGTCGGTGCCCAAGGGCGAAGGCGTCGAGATCGATTACGACGCCTGACGCTTGCGAACCCGCACGCGAGCCCACGCCGATCCCGGGTCGTCTGTACTCGTGTTCGAAGAAGGCTGGAGTTCCGCCGCCCTAGCCGCGCGGCAGGCCTGTTATCCCATCCAGGAGCAGATCGACGGCAAGCTTTGCAAGGTCTTCGGCCGAAATGCTTCCACCCGGCCTGAACCAGGTGTGGGTCCAGTTGATCATGCCGAAGAACAGCATGGTGAGCGGCAGGCTCATGTCGCCCGCCTCCGGCTCGATCTCCCGCACCAGCGCCTGCACCACGCCGATGATCCGCCGCTGCTTGGCGACCACGTCGGCGCGGCGCTCGGGCGGCAGGTTGTCGAGCTCGTTGAGCAGCACCTTGTGGCTGCTCGCGGCGCCCTCGTAGAGCCGCATGAAGGCGAGGGCGAGGGCATGGAGGCGGGCTCGGGGATCGGGATCGGCGGCGCGCGTCGCCGCGTCGGCGGCGGCGACGAGCTGCTCGAGATGCGCCGCCATCACTTCGTGGAGGATGTCCTCCTTGGACGGGAAATAATGGTAGACCAGCGACTTGGAGGTGCGGCACGCCTCCGCCAGGTCGGCCACCGAAGCGCCCTGGAAGCCGCGCCTGGCGTACAGGTCCGCGGCGGCCGCGATGATCGCGTCGCGGCGCTTGTCGTAATCGGGGGATTGCGGCCTCGCCATCGCCGACTCTTACAGAGGCACGGCGAAACTGGCCAGCGAGCCGCTCCGGCGCCTATTCGCCGTCGCCCTCGTCACCCGAATATTGCGGGGCCGGAGAGTAGGGGGACGTGCTCCTCGCGACATTGTAGCCCTGGCTGTTGCGGCTGTAGTCGATGATCGCCCGAACGGTGTTCTGCATCAAGGCCATGCGATGCGGGATCGGCGCCGCGGTTCGCCGGATCATCACCGCCACCGCATAGGAGCGGCCGTCGGGCCCGGTGACGATGCCGATGTCGTTATAGCCGGTCGAGGTCGAGCCGAGGATCTGGCCGGTGCCGGTCTTGTGGGCCAGGCTCCAGCCGGGCGCGAGGCCGCCGCGGAGGCGCTGCTTGCCGGTCTTGGTGTTGGACATGATGCCGAGGATGCGCTGCGTGGCGGCCGGCGAGAGCAGCTGGCCCTTCTTCAGCCGGGTCAGCGCATCGACGATCGCGATCGGGGCCGCGCCGTCGACCGGATCGTCGAGATAGCGTTCCAGCGCCGAGCGGCGCACGTCCAACGGCACGCTGGACCGGGCGGCGTAGAAGCCGCTGCCGACCATCGAGGGCCGCCACTCCATGCCCGCGATCCGCGCCTGCATGACGCGCTCGCCCGGGCCGAAGCGGATGCCGTTTATCCCCTTGTTGAGCAGGAAGCTGCGGACCGCGTCCGGGCCGCCGGCGCGCCACAGCACGAAATCGTTGGCGGTGTTGTCGCTCGCGGTGATGGCGCGGTGGATGAGGTCGCCGAGCGTGGTCTGGTAGCCGTCGCCCTTGACCAGCGCGGCGATCGGCTGGTTGAACAGCGTCAGGTCCGATCTGCGCACGGTGACGGGGCTCGTCAGGCTGATCTCGCCGCGATCGGCCTTGTCGAGCGCGGTCAAGGTCACCCAGAATTTGCTGACGCTCTGCTGCGGGAACAGCGAAGCGCCGTCGAAATGGCTGGTCCAGCCGGTCTGCACGTCGCGCACCGCGATCCCGACGTCGCCGTTGAAGCTCTCGCCGAGCGACTTGATCCGCGCGTCGAGGATGCGCTGGGCGGCGAGCACCTGCGGCGAGACCGCGGGCGCCGGCGGCGGTGCGGGCGGGTAGGCGCTGGCAGCGGCGCTGCGCTGCGGCGGGGTGCTGCCCGTCACCGGGGTCGTCCGCACCGGGGCGGAGCGGAGCGGCGGGCGCAGGGCGGAGCGTTCGGGCTGGCTGGCCGAGCGCACGACCCGCGTCGGCTCGACGCGCGGCGCGGCTTCGACCGCCGAAGTCTCCATGTGCGGGACGCACGACACGGCCAGCGCGCCGACCGCAACCGCAAGCGTATGCTCGCTCCTGAACCTGCCGAACAGGTTCGCGAACCATGCACTCGTGACTTTCACCAAGCCCCTCCGAAACCCTTTTGCCCCAAGGATTTCGAACATAGCAAAAGCGTTATGGCTGTCAGCTTAATCGTTGAAGTCTGAGCCGAAACGTTCGCCGCGCGCGCCGAGACGAATCGTGAACGATTCAGTTACCCAACCAGCCGTCCTGGGCGGCGCCGATCGGCATCCCCGGCGGGATTTTCGGCGCCCGGCTCGGGTCCGCCAGCGCCTTGTCCAGCGCCTCGCGGTCGGTGAGCAGCCGGGCCAGGCCGCGCGCCCAATCCTCCTCCAGATCGCTCCCGGAGCGCTTGTCCAGCTGCCGCGCCAGCCGCCGGAGCCGCTCGTCGAGCGCGAGCGCGAGCGTCGGCGACAGCGCCGCGTCGCGCTGGACCCGGGCCAGCGCGAAAGCGGTCGTCGTCGCCACCCGCCGCTGCACCGCGGCGCGCTGCGGGTCCTTCGCCTCGGCGGAGAAGGTGACGGCGACAAGCTGGTCGATCATCTCCTCGGGTCCGATCATGTCCTGGGACAGGCGGTCCTGCTCGGCGAGCCGGTTGAGCCGCTCGGCTGCGAGCAGGCTGTTCAGCGTCTGCTGCGCCGCGACTTCGCTCGCCACCAGCGGATCGAACACCGGGCCGCCGGCGGTGCGGAAGATCTCGATATCGGCCTGGCGGTCGGTGTTGCCCGACCAGCCCGCCGAAAGATACGCCAGGAGGTGCTCGGGGACGGTCAGCGCTTCCGGCGTCAGCGTCGCCAGCAGCACGGCGAGGGCATCGACCTGATCCTGCCGGGGGACGGCTTGCGCCGCCTCCCGCCCGTCGCCGCGCACCGAATAGCTGAAGTCGACCCCGCCGACGAGCTTGGCGGCCGCCTCCACCTGGTAGCGGTGGAGCAGCCAGATCGGAACGAACTTGCGCCTCAGGTTCGCGACCGGCTCGCCGGCGGCGAGCGCGCCGATCCCGAAGCGGTGGATGGCGGCGCGGCGGACGTCCATGATCCGCTCGAGCTCGCGAGCCGGATTGGCGGCGTCGTCCCACAGGCCGCCGTAAGGATGAGCGGCGCTGACGGCGCGCGCCTCGTTGTCGCCGACGAAGCGCAGGCCTTCGGCAACGCCGGCGGCGGCCTTGGCCTTCGCCTCGGCCTCGCTGCCGGCGCCGTAGAGCCAGTCGATCGCGAACTTGTCCCAGCGGCCGAGGCCGACGCCATAAGCGTCGGAAAGGTCCGGCTGGCCGTTGACGAGCGTCACTCGCGGCGCCGGATAGTCCATCACCGAATAGCGCCCCTGGGTGCTGCCGGCGAAATTGTGCGACAGGCCGATCGCGTGGCCGACCTCGTGCGCGGCGAGCTGGCGCAGGCGGGCGAGGGCGGCGGTGATCGGGTCGTTGGGACCGCCCTTGCCGACCGCCTCGGCGCCGACCAGGCCTTCGAAGATCAGCATGTCCTGGCGGACCCGCAGCGATCCCAGCAGCACCTGGCCCTTGACGATCTCGCCCGTGCGCGGGTCCTCGATCACCTGGCCGTAGGACCAGCCGCGGGTCGCCCGGTTGACCCAATTGACGACATTGTAGCGCACGTCGAGCGGGTCGACGCCCTCGGGCAGCACCTCGACCTTGAAGGCGTCGACGTAGCCGGCGTCGTCGAATGCCTGCTGCCACCAGCTCGTGCCTTCGCGCAGCGCGGTGCGGATCGGCTCCGGAGCGGAGCGGTCGATGTAGAAGACGATCGGCTTCTTCACCGCCGAGCGCGGCGCGGCCGGATCGGTCTTTTCGAGGCGGAAGCGGTTGGCGAGCTCCTGCACGATCGGCGTGCCGAGCGGCGCCGCATAGTCCAGCACCTGGCTCGAGAAGCCGCCGGTGCGCGGATCGAACTGGCGCGGGCGGTAGCCGGGCTCGGGCAGCTTGATCAGCGAATGGCGGACGATGAAGCTGAGGTTGCCCGTCGCCGGAGCGATATTGTTGACCTCGGCGCCGGGTTCGGCGGACACATAGGTCTGCCGGGCCTCCATCTCGATATTCTCGGGGAACACCCTGACCGATCCGGGATCGGCGACGCTGAGGTCGCTTGAAAGCGCGAAGCCCTTCTCGCCGCCCTGCTTGAGCGCCTGGGCGATGCCCATCGCGTCGCGCGTGAGGAAGCTCGACACGTCTACGAGCAGCCGTCCGTCGGCGGTCTCGCCTTCGATGTTCCCCATCCATATGGTCGAATAGGCGAAGGATTCACGCGCCGCGGCCTGCTCGGCGGCGGGTGCGTTGGTGGCGCGAAAGCGGGGATTCTCGATCTCCGCCACCATCTTCTTGCCGAGCCGGCGGAAGGCGAGCAGCTTCGAGCCGCCGCTCAGCGCCCGGTCCAGCCCGATCGGAGCGGAGCCGAGCCCGGTCCTGAGCGCCGTCACGTAGAGATAGCGGCCCGACAGGCCCTCCCGGTCGGGCGCCGGCAGCGACAGGTAGATCTTGCCTTCCTTGGCGTGGACATGGACCGGCAGCAGGCCCGACAGCGCGGTCGTGCCCTTCAGCACCGCGGAGGCGTCCGCCGCCTTCGCCGGCGCCGAGGCTGCGCTGAGCAGCAGGATCGAGAGACAGGCGGCAAGTGCTTTCATCGGCGGACCTTTCTTTCTGCGCTTGCTAGGATGCCACGCCGGAAGTGTCGAGCGTGGCCGGGCGGCATCATGTTTCGCCAATGCGACCGGCCGCCCGCATCCGCCGTCGGAGGGGATTGAGACAGTGTATCATATCGTCTAGGCCGTCCCGATCCCGGGAGACCCTCTTGTCCAAATCCGCTCTGCTGCTCGCGTCCGCCTTCCTCGCCGCCGGCCCGGCTCTTGCCCAGCAGGGGCCGACCCGCGATGCCTCCGCCGACCATCACGAGACCCAAGGCTCGGACATCGTCATCGTCGGCACGCTGATCCGCGACCTCGACATCCTGGCCGGCACCACCGTGGTCGGCGGAACCGAGCTGCTGCGCGACATCCGCCCGCAGATCGGCGACACGCTTGCCCGCCAGCCCGGCGTTTCGGCGACCTCGTTCAGCCCCGGCGCGTCGCGTCCGGTGCTTCGCGGCTTCCAGGGCGAGCGCGTGCGCGTGCTGAGCGACGGCATCGGCTCGATCGACGTCTCCAACACCTCTGCAGACCACGCCGTCACCATCGATCCGCTCACCGCCGAGCGGATCGAGATCCTGCATGGCCCGGCCGTGCTCCTCTATGGCAGCCAGGCGATCGGCGGCGCCATCAACGTGCTCGACAGGCGGATCCCGCGGGTTTCGCCCGACGAGCCGTTCCACCTCCACGCGATCGGCGCCTACGGCTCGGCCGCCGAGGAGCGCAGCATCGGCGCCGCGATCGACGTTCCGCTCACCGACACCGGCCTCGTCTTCCATATCGACGGGAGCTTCCGGAAGACCGGCGACCTTGAGGTCGGCGGCTTCGTCCTGTCGCCAGAGCTGCGCGGCGAGCAGCTCGAGATCGCCGCGGAGGAGGCGGCGGAGGGCCATGCCGAGGAGGCGGCCGAAGCGCTCGAGCTGGCGGGCCAGCGCGGCCGCATCCGCAACAGCGCCACCGAGCAGAAGACCGCCGGCGCCGGCCTGGCGCTGATCCGCGAGGGCGGCAGCCTCGGCGTCAGCCTCAGCTGGTTCGACAGCGCGTACGGGGTCCCGGGCCGGCCGGGCCTGAGCCACCATCATGGCGAGGGCGGGGAAGGCGAGGGCGAAGCGGCGCACGGCGAGGAAGCCCTGGTGACGATCGGCCTCGAGCAGGTCCGCGCCGACCTCCGCTCCGAGCTCAACGTCGGCGGCGGCTTCCTCGACAAGATCCGCACGCGCCTCGCTTATGCCGATTACACGCATACCGAATTCGAGGGCGACGAGGTCGGCACCGTGTTCAGCAACGAAGGCTTCGAAGGGCGCCTCGAGCTGCTTCAGGCGACCCGCAGCGGCTGGAGCGGCGCGAGCGGCCTGCAATATTTCAACCGCGATTTCGCCGCGGTCGGCGCCGAGGCCTTCCTGCCGCCCAACCAGACCGACCAGGTCGGCCTCTTCACGGTGCAGCAATTCGATCTTGGCGCCGCCGGAATCGAGGCCGCGGCCCGCTACGAGCGTACCGGCGTCGAATCGACCGCCGTCGGCTTCGATCGCAGCTTCAACACCTTATCGCTCGCGGCCGGCGCTTCCTACGAGCTGTCGCGGCGGGTGAAGATCGGCGCCAACGTCTCGCGGGCGGAGCGGGCGCCGGCGGCCGAGGAACTGCTCTCGAACGGCCCGCATATCGCGACCCAGGCATTCGAGGTCGGCGATCCGGCGCTCGCCAAGGAAAAGAGCTGGGGGCTCGAGGCTTATGTGCGCGCGCAGACGCCGGGCTATCGCCTGTCCGCCACCGTCTTCGCCAACTGGTTCGACGACTACATCTTCCAGGATTCGACGGGCGCGGAGGAGGACGGCCTGCCGGTCTTCCGATATTTCCAGCGCGGCGCCCGCTATTACGGCTTCGAGCTCGAAGGCTCCGCCACCCTGTTCCAGGCGGGGGGCTTCCGCTTCGTCGCCGACACGGTGGCCGACTATGTCCGAGCCACCATCAAGGATGGCGGCCCAGTCCCGCGCATCCCGCCGCTGCGGCTGCTGGGAGGGATCGAGGCGCAGTCGGACAATTTCGACGGGCGGATCGAGGCGGAATGGGTCGACGACCAGGCCCGGGTCGCCGCGTTCGAGAACCCGACCGACGGCCACACCTATGTCAACGCCTCGCTCGCCTGGCATCCTTTCGGCAAGCAGCGGCAGACCGTGCTCGTCCTCTCCGCCAACAACATCTTCGACGTCGACGCCCGCCGCCATGCCAGCTTCACCAAGGACTTCGTGCCGCTGGCCGGCCGCGACATCCGAGTCAGCGCCCGGGTCAGCTTCTAGCTCTGCCCGGCTCCGGCCGGGGCGGAACCGCTCTGTTCCTGAGCGGCGACTCCCACTATGCGGGCTGGGATGGCGGGTGACGTACCGACGATGAAGCCGCTCGATCCGGCTCAGCTTTCGGTGCTGCGCGTGCGCTCGGCGATCGTCGCCCTCGTGCTCATCGTGCCGATCCTGCTGCTCGATTTCGCCCGCCCGCAAGGCGCCGTGCCGGCGGGGCTGCCGAGCGGCGCGGCGGCGCTTCTGCTCGCCGTCTGGACCGCGCTGGGGCCGCGCCGCCGCTACCGGAGCTGGGGCTTCGCGATGGAGGAGGACGAGCTGCACGTCCAGCACGGCCTCCTCACCCGCGTCCGCACCATCGTGCCGTTCGGCCGGGTGCAGCATATCGATGTCCAGCAGGGCCCGATCGAGCGCCGCTACGGCCTCGGCACGCTCGTCCTCCACACCGCCGGCACGCGCAGCAGCGCGGTCGGCCTGCCCGGCCTGCCGTTCGAGGAAGCGGGCAGGATGCGCGACATTATCCGCGCCAAGATCCGCCAGGACCTGCTGTGAGCGAGCCGCTGGTCGCCGACCGGCGGCTGCATCCCGCCTCGTTCGGCATCCGCTTCATCAAGAACGTGCCCGAATTCGTGGTCGGCTTCCCCGCCATCGTCGGCTTCTCGTCCGATGCGGGCGCGCCGCTGATCATCCTGCTGATCTGCCTGGGCGCGGCGGCGGCGCTGGGCGCGGCCTGGCTGTCGTGGCGGCGCTTCCGCTACGGCGTCGGCGATCGCGACATCGTCATCGAAAGCGGCGTTTTCCAGCGCCAGCGCCGGATCATCCCGTTCGACCGCATCCAGGACATCGATATCGAGCAGCGGCTGCTCGCGCGCCTGTTCGGGGTCGTCACCGTGCGCGTCGAGACCGGCGGCGCCGGCAAGGACGAGGGGCGGCTGGAGGCGGTCGCGCTCGCCGAGGCGCACAGGCTGCGCGACATCATCCGCAGCCGCGGCCGCGGCAATCCCGGCGAGTCGGCGCCCGCGGCCGCGGCCGATGAGCCGCTGCTGTTCGCGATGACGCTGCCGCGGCTGCTGCTCGCCGGGCTGTTCAACTTCTCGCTGATCTTCCTCGCCGCGATCGGAGTCGCCTTCCAGAACCTCCAGCCCTTGTTCGACGCGCGCGACATCGATCCGCTCGAGCTGCTCGGCTTTGCCGGGGCGGCCGCCGGCCAGGTGACGATCGCCGGATCGCTGGTCCTGCTGGCGCTGCTCCTGCTGCTCGGTGTGATCTCCGGCATCGTCCGAACCGTGCTTGCGGATTACGGCTTTCGCCTCTGGCGCTCGCGCAGCGGGCTGCGCCGGGCGCGGGGGCTACTGACGCGCTCGGAGATCGTCATCCCGCTGGCCCGGATCCAGCTTGCACTGCTCCGCTCCGGCCCGGTCAGCCGCCTGCTCGGCTGGTTATCGCTCCACTACCAGACGCTCAGCGCGGATGCGGCGGCGAGCGGCCACCAGTCCGTGGCGCCCTTCGCCCGGATGGCCGAGATCATGCCGATCCTGGCTGAGACCGGCCACTCGGATCTGCCGCCGCCCGAGGCCTATGTGCAGGTCTCGCGCCTGTCGGTCGCGCGGCGTTCGCTGCGCTACCTGCTGCCGCTCGCGGCGGCGACGATCGCGCTGGCGATCGCGTTCCGGCCCGGTTTCCTGCTGCTGGCGCTGTTCCCGTTGCTGGTCGGGGTCGCGGTGCTGCAGTGGAAGCGGCACCGCTATGCCATCAGCGATCGGATGCTGTTCGTCTCGCAGGGCCTGCTGGACCGCAGGCTGTGGATCGTGCCGTTCGATCGCGCGCAGACGATTTCCGTCAGCCGCACGCTTTTCCAGCGCGTCCTCGGCCTTGCCTCGGTCACGGTCGACACGGCCGGCGCGGGGATGCTCCACCACCCGGTGATCGTCGATCTCGACGCCTCGGCCGCGGAGTCGCTCGGCGCCCTGCTGCTGGAGCGTCACAAGGCCGCGCGGCTGACGCTGCGCCATCGGCACCCTGCATAGGGCGCGAAGGAGGGCGGGCGCGTCCCTGCACGAAAGAACTTCATTTCGCTTCAGGAACTTGGAAGAAGCTCCGCACGTTTACAGAAGGTTAACGGTACGCCGTCGACCCGGCTGGGCGGACTCCCCAGTGCTCAGGATGTTCGGGAGAGTAGCAATGTTCGTGCCCCGTTTCCGCAATGCCGTCCTCGCCCTTGCCGCCGCCTTCTCCGTGAGCGCCTGCTATGACGATGGTTATGGCTATGGCGGCCTCTCCGTCGGCTATCACAGCGGCGGTTATTACGACCCCTATTACGACGATTATTACTACGGCGGGTACGGCAGCCGCTACGGCTACGGGAGCCGCTATGGCAGCTACGGCTACGGCTACCCGTCCTACTTCGGCTGGTACGACAATTTCTATTATCCGGGCACCGGCTATTACGTCTACGACCGCTATCGCCGTCCGTACCGGATGAACGACCGCCAGAGCCGCTACTGGAACGACCGCCGCCGCAGCTTCCGCGGCGCCGATTCGCGGATGGACCGCCGCGAGCTGCGCGACAACTGGCGCGATTTCCGCCAGGAGCGCCGGACCGACGACCGCGCCTTCCGCCAGGACCGGCGGCAGGACCGGCAGGCGCTCCGCCAGGGCACGATCACCCGCGAGCAGTTCCGCGAGGGCCGCCGGATGGACCGCCGCGGCTATCGTCAGGATCTCCGGCAGGACCGCCGCGAGCTGCGCCGCGAAAATCGCCGCGACCGGCGGGACTGAAGCGCCGGCCTCCCTTCCCTGGGCTCAGGGAGGGGAGGCGCCCGGCCGCCGCTGGATCAGCACGATCGAGGTGAAGCGCAGCACCGGCTCACCATGCTGGTTGCTGACCGTCACCCGCATTCGGAACGAGCCCATCTCGGGCTTGCTGCGCGAGGGCGTCTTCTCGATGATCTCGGTGGTGACGCTCAGCGTATCGCCGGGATAGACCGGCTTCAGCCACCGCAATTCGTCCACTCCCGGCGATCCCAGCCCCTTCTGCCCGCCGCGCGCCTCGATATCGTCGACCAGCATCCGCATCGTAATCGCGCAGGTATGCCAGCCGCTCGCCGCCAGCCGGCCGAAATGCGTGAGCGCCGCGGCCTCGTCCGACAGGTGGAAACCTTGCGGATCGTATTTCTGGGCGAACTCGACCACTTCCTCGCGTGTCACCCGATAGTCGCCGAAGGTCTGACCCGCCCCAACCTCCATATCTTCGAAATACAGCATCTGAATTCCAATCTTTTGCAAAGTCTTCGCTTTTATCTCTTCTTAAGCAAGCCTGCCTAGGATCAGCGCGAACAGGAGCCGATTTGCAATGACGAGCATCTTTTCGACGCGCAACTTGAGTTGGGCGCTGATCGCGATCTTCGCGACCGTTGCGCTGCACGGCGGCTGGCTCGCCGGCATGGACCGCGACGCGCTCGCGGTGCCCGCCGTCGCCGCCCGCGCCTGAGCGAGCGACCCCCGGCTCACCGCCGCCTCACTGCGTCTCCCAGCCGGGAGGCGGTGTTTTCTTGACCGCATAGACGTGTCCGTCGGGGCCTCTGAAATATTGCCACTCGAAGCCGTTCCAGGCGCCGGTCTCGCCGATCAGCTCCACACCATGGCCTTCCAGCTCCGCGCGGGCCGCGGCGACGTCCTCGACCTCGAATGAGGCGACGGGCGGCGAGGTGAGCCGGCTCGTTGGGCTGCCCGGCCCGAATATCTCGACGACCTGGTCTTCGCCGGCCCGGAGCATGGCGACCTCGCCGCCGCGCGCAACGACGGGCAGGCCGAGCACGTCCGTGAAGAAGCGAAGCGTCTCCTCGAACCGGTCGGTACCGACGCCGAGCCACGAAATGCCCTTGACCTTCATCACACGTTGAAGCGGAACAGCATCACGTCGCCGTCCTTGGTGACGTATTCCTTGCCTTCCGATCGAAGCTTGCCGGCCTCGCGCGCGCCGGCCTCGCCGCCGAACGCCACGAAGTCGTCATAGGCGATCGTCTCGGCGCGGATGAAGCCGCGCTCGAAATCGGTATGGATCACGCCCGCGGCCTGCGGCGCCTTCGATCCCTTCTCCACGGTCCAGGCGCGCGCCTCCTTGGGCCCGGCGGTGAAGAAGGTGATGAGGTCCAGCAATTCGTAGCCGGCGCGGATGATCTGCGACAGGCCCGTCTCCTCCAGGCCCAGGTCCTTCAGGAATTCGGCGCGGTCCTCGGCCGGCATGGTCGCGATCTCGGCCTCGATCGCGGCCGAGATCACCACCGCCTTGGCGCCTTCCGCCGCTGCTTTCTCGAACACGCGCGCGCTGTGGGCGTTGCCGGTGGCCGCCTCGCCCTCGTCGACGTTGCAGACGTAGAGCACGGGCTTCGCGGTCAGCAGCTGCGCCCGCTCCAGCGCCGTCGCTTCCTCCTCGTCCTTCGGCGCCGTCAGCCGCGCCGGCTTCGACGCCCGCAGCAATTCCAGCGCCTGGCCGAGCACCGAGGCCTGCACCTTGGCTTCCTTGTCGCCCTGCTGCGCCTTCTTGACGAGGTTGGGCACGCGCTTCTCGAGGCTGTCGAGGTCGGCGAGCATCAGCTCGGTCTCGACCGTCTCCGCGTCGGCGATCGGATCGACCCGCCCCTCGACATGGGTGACGTCGCCGCCCTCGAAGCAGCGCAGCACGTGCACGATCGCGTCGACCTCGCGGATGTTGGCGAGGAACTGGTTGCCGAGCCCTTCACCCTTGGAGGCGCCGCGCACCAGCCCGGCGATATCGACGAATTCGAGCTGGGTCTCGATCACATTGGCCGACTTGGCGATCGCCGCGATCCGCTGCAGCCGCGGGTCCGGCACGGCGACTCGGCCGACATTGGGCTCGATCGTGCAGAACGGATAGTTCGCCGCCTGCGCCGCCGCCGTCTCGGTCAGGGCGTTGAACAAGGTCGATTTGCCGACATTCGGCAGCCCGACGATACCGCACCGGAATCCCATTCCTGTCCCTTCAAATCCTTGAGCGGGGGAGCCCTAGCGGCTCGGCCCGCCGGAGGGAACCGCTGCCGGTCACGCTTTGCTGCCCGCCGCTGTTGCGCGCTCGGCAACGCCGGGTTTTGCTGCCCGAGCTTGATCGCGCGCCGCGGCACCCTAGCTAACCCGGACAGCAGCAGGAGCAGCGCCGTGGCCGATCTTTCCGCCTTCCCGATCACCCAGCGTTGGCCCGCCCGGCACCCCGACCGGCTCCAGCTCTACTCGCTGCCGACGCCCAACGGCGTCAAGGTCTCGATCATGCTGGAGGAGACGGGGCTTCCCTATGAGCCGCACACGATCGACATCGGCGCCAACGAGACCTGGACGAGCGAATTCCTCTCGCTCAACCCCAACGGCAAGATCCCGGCGATCATCGATCCCGACGGGCCCGGCGGAAAGCCGCTCGGCCTCTTCGAATCGGGCGCCATCCTCCTCTATCTGGCGGAGAAGACGGGCCAGTTCCTCCCGGCCGACCCGGCCCGCCGGCACGAGACGATCCAGTGGCTGTTCTTCCAGATGGCGGCGATCGGCCCGATCTTCGGCCAGCTCGGCTTCTTCCACAAGTTCGCCGGCCGCGAATATGAGGACAAGCGCCCCCGCGACCGCTACGCCAACGAGAGCAAGCGCCTGCTCGGCGTGCTGGAGCAGCGCCTCGCCGACCGCCGCTGGATCATGGGCGACGACTATACGATCGCCGACATCGCCATCCTCGGCTGGGTCCGCAACCTGATCGGCTTCTACGAAGCCGCCGAGCTGGTGGACTATGCCTCGTTGAAGCACGTGCCCGCATGGCTGGAGCGCGGCCTGGCTCGGCCGGCGGTGCAGCGCGGGCTGGAGGTTCCGCAGCGGGCCTGATCGGATCGCCCCGGGAGACGACTGGCGCCTCGCATTTGCGGAGCGTCCACAATGCGAACCACCTTTCGGACAACCGAGGTGTCGGCCTTGTTCGGATGAGCTATGCCCCTCGCATGCTTGAGAGATTCGTCCTGCTCGGAATGGCGCTCGCTTACTCGCCCCTTCACGCGCAACCGGTGCCGCCATCCGCACCCTCGCCGGCGGCTCCCGCCCCCAGGCCGGCCACCGTGCGCGTCCTCCTGCAGACGGGCGAGGGATCGATCACCGTCGAGCTGGAGAAGGAGCGGGCGCCGGTCACGACCGCGAACTTCCTGCGCTATGTCGACGAGAAGCGGCTCGACGGCATCGTCTTCTACCGCGCGATGAAGGTGGCGCCGGGCTACGGCCTCGTCCAGGGCGGCGTCCGTGATCCGCGGCGGCTGCTGCCGCCGATCGCCCATGAGCCGACCAGCCGGACCGGCCTCAGCCATGTCGACGGCGCGATCTCGATGGCGCGGCATGAGCCTGGCTCCGCCACCGCCGATTTCTTCATCACCGTCGGCGCGATGCCGGCGATGGACGCCGACCCTGGTCAGCCGGGCGACAA
>DASWSP010000032.1:0-4049 GCA_036402575.1 Allosphingosinicella sp.
CGCGGCAGCCCGGGCGGAAGGCTCTCGACGAAGCGGATCGCGCCGGCGACGGCGGGCAGCCCCTCCTCCAGCGCCCGCCGGTCCTCCTCGGCGCGGGCGGCATGGAAATCGTCGGGCAGCGGCCGGCCGATCCAGCGCTCGATGGCGGACTCGAAGGCTTGGCCGGCGAGGCCCATGAAAGCGGCCATCGATTGTTCGGGGCTGGTGGGATGGCCGATGGCCGTCAGATAGTCGGCGATCTGCTTGTTGCCGGCATATTCGCTTTCGACCAGCACGCCGTCGAAATCGAGGATCAGGGCATCGAACCTTAGCGGCCGAGTAGAACGGGGCTCCTCACGCTGGAGGGGCTCGCCGGACTTCACGCCCGCGCCCCGAACAAGGCGGTGCCGATGCGGACGTGGGTGGCGCCGATCGCGACCGCCGTCTCGAAATCGCCGGACATGCCCATGCTGAGCGCGGTGACGCCATGGCGCCGAGCGAGGCTGGCAAGCAGGGCGAAATAGGGCGCGGGCTCGACGTTTGCGGGCGGGATGCACATCAGGCCGGCGATCGGCAGGCTGGCGGCCTCAGCCTGGGCGAGCAGGCCGGGCAGAGCAGCGACGGCGCAGCCCCCCTTCTGCGGCTCATCGCCGATATTGACCTGGATGAAGCAGGCCGGGCGGCGGCCGCTCTTCTCCACCGCCTTGCCGAGCGCGGCGACCAGCGATGGGCGGTCGACCGAATGGATCGCGTCGAAGAGGGCCACGGCCTCCTCGGCCTTGTTGGACTGGAGCTGGCCGACCAGGTGGAGCTCGATGCCCGGATAGCGCTCGCGCAGCGGCGGCCGGCCCTCGGCCGGGGAGGCCCATTTCGCCTGCGCCTCCTGCACCCGGTTCTCGCCGAACACCCGCTGCCCCGCCTCGATCAGCGCGACGATCGCTTCAGGGGGCTGGGTCTTGGAGACGGCGACCAGCGTCACCTCGCCGGGCGGGCGCCGCGCCGGCCTGGCCGCGCGGGCGATGGACTCCCTGATTTCGGCGAGCCGCGCGGCGGCTGATGCGTCGCTCATGGCGGCTGCTATAGGAAGCGCCATGCACCGCCGCCAGCCTCTGCCGCGCCTCTGGCTGATGACCGACGAGCGGCAGGGGGAGGGGCTGTGGGCGGCGCTCGAGCGGCTGCCGAAGGGGGCCGGGGTGGTGTTCCGGCACTATCGGACGGCGGCGGACGAGCGCCGGCGGCTGTTCGGGAGGGTGCGCGCGATCGCCCGGCGGCGGCGGCTGGTGCTGCTGCTGGCGGGGCCGCCGGGGCTGGCGCGGGCGTGGCGCGCCGACGGCTGCCACGGGCGCTGGCGCCGCTCGCGCGGCCTGATCCTGAGCGCGCCGGCGCATTCGCGCGCGGAGATCGTGGCGGCCGAGCGGGCGGGAGCGGATCTGCTGTTCGTGTCGCCGGTGTTCGCGACGCGCTCGCACCCGCGGGCGCGGCCGCTGGGGAAGGTCCGCTTCGGCTGCCTCGCCGGAAGCGCTCGGCTGCCCGTGATCGCGCTGGGCGGGATGGACGAGGCCCGCGCCAGGGCGCTGGCGGGCTTCAGGCTCTACGGCTGGGCCGGTATCGACTCCTGGGCGACCGACCCCGCTTAGAAGCGGAAGGCGGTGCCGATATAGACGGCCTGGCTGTCGCGGCGCTCGTCGGCGAGCGGCTCGAGCCGGTCGCGCTGGATCTTGTAGCGCACGCCGCCGGTCACATCGAGGTTGCGGGCCAGCTGATAGGAGCCGCCGACGTCGAGCGAATAGGCGCTGTCGATCGGCACCAGCCGCGCCTGCGGACCCTCGGTGCGCTCGGCGCCGACCTGGAGCCGGCCGGTGAACTTCTTGCCCAAATAGCTGACTCCGAGCTCGGCCGCCTCGCGGCTGCCCGGCAGCGTGCCGCCCTGCACCTTGGCCACGTCGCCCGACAGCGCGAACCGCTTCCAGCCGACCGACACGCCGAGATTGTAGGCGGTCGGCGTGAGCGCCGTGACCGGCGAGGCCGAAGCCTCGCGGACGCTTCCGGCGGCGGCGGCGGTGTTGGTCGAGCGGGCCCGGACGGCGACCTTGACCGCCTTGCCCTTGTCGGCCGAGGCCGAGGACGGCGTGAAGCTGAAGGTGGCACCGGAGAAGCCGCGGCGGGCGAATTCGGCCGCGAGCCGCGGATCGGCGGCGGCCGGCGTGAAGCTGCCGGCGCTGAACGACGGCGCGGCGCGCAGCCGCTTCGACTTCTGCTGCTGCTGTTGCTGGGTGGTGGCGGCGAGCGCAGGAGTCAGCACGAGCGCCAGCGCGGCTCCCGCACCCCCGATCACAGCCATGATCCCCAGCTTCGCCACGTCATTCGACTCCCGCAACGACTCGGGATGTAGTGTGAGTCCTGCTCCGAAACCAGCCGAGCACATGGTAAACGACCGAATCGTTCCAACATGTTGCATCTTTTCCACAAAAGCGGCGGCCGGCGTTAACCTTCCTGACCAAACTCCCATTTCCTGCGACTGAGCGGCGCGCAGAGACGGCTTGCCGCCTGCCCGTCAGCATCTATAACGGCAGGCGAACCTACTAGTTTCGAGGAATTCTGCGATGTCCCGCGTTTTCAATTCGGCTTTGGCGATCGCCTGCGCCACGGCCCTTTCCGGCTGCGGCGTCGGCAACTTCCTCCGCGACGACATCGGTCGCACGTTCGGCGGGCGCACCAACAAGGTGCAGCAGGCAGACCTCGCCGCCTCGCAGGTCACGACGATCGGCGTGAATTCCTATCTGTGGCGCGCCGCGCTCGACACCTTGTCGTTCGCGCCGATGGCCCAGGTCGATTCGGCCGGCGGCGTGATCGTCACCGACTGGTATGCCAACCCGGCCGCCCCGGGCGACCGCGTCAAGGTCACCGTCACCATCCTCGATGCTGACCTGCGCGCCGATGCGCTTCGCGTCGCCGCCTCGCGCCAGGTGATGCAGAGCGGCCAGTGGGTCGAGGCGCCGGTCGCCGCCGCCACCGTCCAGAAGCTCGAGGAGATCATCCTCACCAAGGCGCGCGACCTGCGCCGGAGCGCCGTCGCGGGCTAAAATAAGGTTCCTCCATGGCAACGCGCTTCAACCCGCTCAAGGCCGACGCGCACTGGCAGAAGGTCTGGGAGGAGCGCGGCTCCTTCCACGCCTCCAACGACAGCGCCAAGCCCAAGAGCTACGTGCTCGAGATGTTCCCCTATCCGTCGGGGCGCATCCACATGGGCCACGTCCGCAACTACACGATGGGGGACGTGCTCGCCCGCTACCGGCGGATGAACGGCTTCGAAGTGCTCCACCCGATGGGCTGGGACGCGTTCGGGATGCCGGCCGAGAATGCGGCGATGGAAAAGAAGGTCCATCCCGGCGAATGGACCCGCGCCAACATCGCGACGATGAAGGCGCAGTTGAAGCGGCTCGGCTTCGCGCTCGATTGGAGCCGCGAGCTCGCCACCTGCGACCCCGATTATTACGGCCATGAGCAGGCGCTGTTCCTGGATCTGTACGAAGCCGGCCTCGTCTACCGCAAGCAGAGCGAGGTCAATTGGGACCCGGTCGACATGACCGTGCTCGCCAACGAGCAGGTGATCGACGGCAAGGGCTGGCGCTCGGGCGCGCCGGTGGAGCGGCGCAAGCTCAGCCAATGGTTCCTCAAGATCACCGACTTCGCCGAGGAGCTGCTCGACGGGCTCGACGCCCTCGACCAATGGCCCGACAAGGTCCGGCTGATGCAGGAGAACTGGATCGGCAAGAGCGTCGGCATGCGCTTCCGCTTCAAGCTCGACCGGCCGGCCGCCGGATTGAAGGCTTTGGAAGTCTTCACGACCCGCCCCGACACCATCTTCGGCGCGAGCTTCGCGGCGATTTCGCCGGATCATCCGATCGCGGTCGAACTGGCCGCCCGGGACGGGAAGGCCGCCGCCTTCATCGCCGAGTGCAAGGCCGGGGGCACGACCGCCGCTGCGCTGGAAACCGCGGAAAAGCTTGGTTTCGACACCGGCGACACGGTGGTTCACCCGCTCGACCCCGCATGGAAGCTGCCGCTCT
>DASWSP010000033.1:0-20438 GCA_036402575.1 Allosphingosinicella sp.
TAAGGCCGCGCAGGCCGAGCTCGTCTCGAGCCATATCGCCAAGCAGGACATCGTCATCACCACCGCTTTGATCCCGGGACGCCCGGCGCCGCGGCTGATCTCGGACGCGCAGGTCGCCTCGATGCGGCCGGGCTCGGTGATTGTGGACCTCGCCGTGGAGCAAGGCGGCAACGTCGAAGGCGCTGTGCTTGGAAGCGTGGCGGAGAAGCACGGCGTAAAAATCGTCGGCCACCGCAACGTGCCCTCGCGCCTCGCCGCCGACGCCTCCGCGCTCTACGCCCGCAACCTCTACAATTTCCTCAGCGCCTTCTGGGACAAGGAGGCCAAGCGCCCCATCCTCCCCGACGACGACGAGATCGTGAAGGGCGTTCGGCTGACGAAGGATGGCAAGGTGGTGAACGAGAGGCTGCTCGCGTGAAGCGCGCGGCGCCGACTGAAGCCGAAGAGTGGGCCATTATCGCGCGGGCGCGGCGTGGCCTCGGCAAGCTGGAGAAACGTATGCGTGACGGGGAGGCGCGGCGCTGATGGAATTCATCTCGATCCTGTCGATCTTCGTGCTCGCCTGCTTCGTCGGCTATTTCGTCGTCTGGGGCGTGACTCCGGCGCTGCACACGCCTCTGATGGCGGTCACCAACGCCATCTCCTCCGTCATCATCGTCGGTGCGTTGATCGCCTCGGCCGAAGCCGGATCCGAGACCGCCAAATGGCTGGGCCTAGCCGCGGTCGTGATGGCGAGCGTCAACATCTTCGGCGGCTTCGCGGTCACCGAGCGAATGCTGGCCATGTACAAGAAGAAGGAGCGGCGCTGATGCACGAAGTCGCCGACGTTCCTGCCTGGGTGCCGCTCGCTTATCTGATCGCGGGCGCGCTCTTCATCCTCGCGCTGCGCGGACTGTCGAGCCCCGAGAGCAGCCGCCGCGGCAACCGCATGGGCATGATCGGCATGGCCATTGCGGTCGTGACCACGCTCGTCACCCACGACATTGCCGACCTTTGGGAAATCCTCATTGCCATCGCCATCGGCGGCGTGATCGGCTTCCTCACCGCCCGGCGGATCGCGATGACCGCGATGCCGCAGCTCGTCGCCGCCTTCCACAGCCTGGTCGGCATGGCCGCGGTGCTGGTCGCCGCGGCGGCCTTCCTCAACCCCGCCGCCTTCGGCATCCTCGGGGCCGACCGCGAGATATTGCAGGTCAGCCGCATCGAGATGGGCCTCGGCGTTGCGATCGGCGCGATCACCTTCTCCGGCTCCGTGATTGCCTTCCTGAAGCTCAACGGCAACATGTCGGGCAAGCCGATCATCCTGCCGCTGAGGCATGTGATCAACCTCGGCACGCTCGCGGCGATCCTCGGCCTGATCGGCTACTGGACCGCGGACCCGAATCCGGAAGCCTGGCTGTTCTGGACGGTGACGGCTTTGGCGTTCCTCATTGGCTTCTTGCTGATCGTCCCGATCGGCGGGGCGGACATGCCGGTCGTGGTGTCGATGCTGAACAGCTATTCGGGCTGGGCGGCGGCGGCGATGGGCTTCACGCTCGGCAACACCGCCATGATCATCACCGGCGCCCTGGTGGGCTCGTCGGGCGCGATCCTCAGCTACATCATGTGCCGGGCGATGAACCGCAGCTTCATCAGCGTCATCGCGGGCGGCTTCGGCGGCGCCGACGCCATTGCCGGTCCCGGCGGCGCCAGCGACCGCCCCTGGAAGCGCGGCTCCGCCGAGGACGCGGCCTTCCTGATGAAGCAGGCCGAGCAGGTGATCATCGTCCCCGGCTACGGCATGGCGGTCGCCCAGGCCCAGCATGCCTTGCGCGAAATGGGCGACCTGCTCGAGGCGGAAGGGGTCAAGGTCAAATATGCGATCCACCCCGTCGCCGGCCGAATGCCGGGGCATATGAACGTGCTGCTGGCCGAGGCGAACGTCGATTACGAGAAGGTGTTCGAGCTGGAGGACATCAACTCCGAATTCGCCCGCAGCGACGTCGCCTTCGTGATCGGCGCCAACGACGTCACCAATCCAGCCGCAAAAACCGACAAGTCGTCGCCAATCTATGGCATGCCGGTGCTCGACGTGGAAAAAGCCAAGACGGTGCTGTTCGTCAAACGCTCGATGGGCGGCGCCGGCTATGCGGGGGTGGAGAACGAGCTGTTCTTCCGCGACAACACGATGATGCTCCTGGCCGACGCCAAGAAGATGGTCGAGGACATCGTCAAGTCGATGGGGTGATCGCCCCCGCTGCCGGCTGCCGTCATGCTCAACCTTCGCCCGCGCCCCGGGACGGGCCTGCGCGAGCATCCATGCGGATGACGGTCATCGCCCATTCAGATGGACCCTGAGACAAGCCGGGGTGACGACAAACGGGGTAGGGCAGTTGCGCAAACTGGGCATGATCGGCGGCACGAGCTGGCACTCGACCGCCATGTATTACGAGCAGATCAACAAGGGCGTGGCGCGCCGCAAGGGCGGCGCCGCTTCGGCGCCCCTGCTGATCGAAAGCCTCGATTTCGAGGCTTATCACCGTCTCCAGGAGGCCGGCGACTGGGACGCCGTCGCCGACATCCTCGTCGGATCGGCGCAGCGGCTGGAGCGCGCGGGCGCGGAAGGGCTGATCCTGTGCAGCAACACCGCCCACAAGCTCTACGACTGGATCGACGGCGAGATCAAAATTCCGATGCTCCACATCGGCGACGTGACCGCCGAGAAGCTGACCCGGGACGGGGTCAAGCGCGTCGGCCTGATCGGCACCCGCCATACCATGTCGGAGCCCTTCTACCGCACCCGCCTCGAGGCGCACGGAATCGCCGTTTCGGTGCCCGATCCGACCCTGTCCAAGGAGATTGACAGGATCATCTTCGAGGAGCTGACCCGCGGCACCGTCACCCGGCCTTCGCAACGCGCGCTCAAGACCTGCCTGACGCTGATGAGCCAGGCGCGTCAGCAGGCGGTGATCCTCGGCTGCACCGAGCTGGTCATGCTGGTCGACCCGATCGCCAACGTGCTCCCGGTCTACGACACCACCGCGCTCCATGCGCAGGCGGCGGTCGAATGGATCCTGGCGGAGCCGAAGAAGGCGGCGGCGGCGCAGCCGGAGACCGTGTCCGAGCGGGCCTGAGCCGGGCTCGCCGCGCACTCAGCGCATCGTCATTCCATTGCTGTAGAGCTCGGCGATCTCGCTGAGGCTCCGGCGGACCGGCTGCACCAGCGGTTTGGGGGGCTTGCCCGCCTCCGCCGTTCCGCGCGGGGCGGGCCGATCCGCAGCCGGCGGTTCCGCCCCCGCCGCCCTGGGCCGGATCGGCCTGGCCCTGGCCAGTGCGCGCAGGTCGAAGCCGCTGGTGAACCGGAGCCCGAGCTGCCCGCCGCGGCACCAGCGCACGGTGGCGAACACCGTCCCTGCCTCTTCGAGGTCGAGCATCACCTCAGTGCCGATGTGGAAGTCCCAGTCGCACTCTATCATCGCGCCGCCCGCCGATATGTTGCGGACTCGCGCGGGCGTGCCCTCATTGTCGTAGTGGATGGCGCCCACCCAGACCAGGCGCTGGCGCACCGGCCGGTTGGCCACGGCGGCGGCGTCCGCCGCCGGGTCCGATTCGTCGCGCAGCTTGCGGATGATGAAGTCCTGCACCGCGCGCGATCCGATGATCGTCGTCTCCTCGCGAAATTCCAGGCCCATCCGGTTGCCGCGGATCCAGCGCACGTCGCACTTGGACGCGTCGCAATCGGCGAAACGGATCGCGATCGTCTCGCCGATCTGCAGGTCGAGCGGGTCGCACTCTACCATGATTCCGCCCGTCGAGACGTTGATCACGCTCACGTCCACCTCGCCGCTCCCGACGATCAGGGTGGCCCGTTCGGCGAGCTTCGATCGCCGCTCCTCGCGCCGCTGATCGACCTGGCGGGATTGCTCGCGCTTGACCGCGATGCCGGCGAGGCTGCCGGGATCGGCTGGAGCGCCGAGCTTCTGCTTGCGGGCGATCGGCGAGGCGGGCGGATGCTCGCCGCCTGACAAGATCGACCTGATTCTTTTCATCGGCATCCCCGCGCCGCCCTGGTCGCAGCATAGCGCGCGAAGCTTACTCAATTGCTACGCCGGCAGCGCCGCCCGGCGGGCGCCGCCCGATGGTTAACGGGCGTCAGTCGGTGACGAGCGGGACGCCGTAGCGGGCAAGGATCGCACCCACCTCCGCCGATCGCCTGGCGAGCACGTCCTCGATCTCGGTCCGAAGGGCGCGGTCTTCCTTCCTCACTCCCATCGACACGTCGAACATCATCGGCGTCTGGGGCCCGTCGAAGCGCGGCTCGACCGGCGCCGCCTCGAGCTTGTGCCGCTGGGCGAAGTAGCCGCCCACCGGGCCCCATACGAACGCGACGTCGATCTCGCCCGACGCCACCGCATCGACGATCGGCGACTGCGGCGCCGCCTGCCCGTAGTCGCCGTAGATCATGTAGCCGCGCACGTTGTCGATGATGCCGCGCCGCGTCAGCGCGTGCGCGGGCGGCGTGTTCGAGAAGTCGTCGCCGATCATCTGAACGCCGATCCTGAGGTCCTTGAGCCTGGGATCGTCGAACGAGGCGATCGCCAGCCCCGGCCGGGTCACCGCCACGTAGATCGAGCGGTAATAGGGCCGGGTCGTGCCGAGCATCTCGAGGCTGCTGCCGACGCCGGGAATGAGGTCGCACAATTTCTCGTTCAGGGTCTCGCGCACGTTTCCGCGCCGCTGCGCCCACCAGGTGTAGCGCACCGTCGCGTTCAGTTCTGCCGCGATCAGCGACACCAGCTTGTTCTCGAATCCCTCCTCGGCCTGGTTCGAGAACGGCAGGTTGTTCGGGTCCGCGCAGACGCGCAGCTCGCGCTGCGGAACGGCGGCCGCGGCGAGGGACGCGGCGAGGAGAAGCATGTTCATGGCGCGGCGACGATCCCCCAGGGCTTGCCGCCGAGGCTGACGCTGCCGAGCGGCCGGTTAGCGACGATGTCGATCGCGCTCATGTCGCCGGTTAGGCCGTTGGCGGTGTAGAGGCGCTTCCCGTCGGGCGACAGCGCCAGGTTCCAGGCGCGCCAGCCGACCGGCCAGGTGCGAAGCACCGCCAGGCTCCTCGGGTCGACCTCCGCCACCAGCTTCGCCCGCCCGAGCGCGACGAAGGCGCGGCCGCCGTCGTGGGTGAAGGCGATTCCGACGGGCTGCACGAACACGTCCGGCGCGCTGCCATCGACCAGCTTGAGGGCGGCGAAGTCGATCTTGCCGAGCTGCCTGCGCGTCTCCGTCTCGAAGACGGTGACCGTGCCGCGCACTTCCGAGGAGACCCAGAACTGCCGCCCGTCGGGTGTGAAGGCGACGTAGCGCGGCCGAGTGTCGACCAGAAGATTGTCGATCACCTGGCCGGTCGCCGAGTCGACGACATGCGCCATGCTCGCGCTCTCCGAGGTCTGGACGATGAGGCGCCCGTCCGGGCTGACCGCCGTCCCCTCCGGCTCACCGCCGACCTCGACCTCCGAGACGATCCTGCGCGCGCCGGCATCGACGAAGGAGAGCAGGTTGTCGTCCTCGTTGGCGATGTAGAGCCGCTTGCCGTCGGGCGAGACCGCGAACGTTTCCGGATCCGGCCCCGACGGGATGTGGCCGAGCATCTTTCCGCTCGCGGCATCGACGGCGGTGATCCGGTTGTCGTCGCTCACCGCGACGTAGAGCGTCCGCCCGTCCGGCGAGAGCGCCATGCCGCGCGGCCGCCTGCCGATCTCGATCCGCCCGCGCTCCTTCATCGTCGCCGCGTCGACGAGGTGCACGACGTTGCTCTCCTCGTTCGAGACGTAGATCGTCTCCGCCGGCGCGGCCGATGCGAGCAGCAGGAGGGGAAGGGCGCGCATCATGTCTGGGTGTACAGGAAGGCGGCGATATCGCGCGAGTCCGCCGGGGCGACGTCGAGGTCCGGCATCGCCGTGCCCGGCGTGACCGCCTGCGGGTTCTCGATCCACAGACGCAGGTTCGCCGGCTTGTTCTCGAGCTTGCCGCCGATCATCGCGCGGCCCGCAATCCCGGTCATCGGCGGGCCGACCTTGCCCTGCGCCTGCGGCACCCCGCTGGCGGTGTGGCAGCCGGTGCAGCCGTAGCGGGCGAAGGCACGCTTGCCGCGCTCGACATTGCCGCCGGTCAGCGCCTCGGCCCTGTCCCGAAGGTCGCGCTGGTCGGCGCGATACTCCGCGAAAGCGGCCGCGGCGGCGCCGAGCAGCGCGAGCGCGGCGAACGCGCCGACGATCCGCTTACCCCGCCCGGGCGACATCGCGCTCGCTCAGCTTCAGCCACCGCCAGACGAAATAGAGGGCCGCGCCGGCGTGGACGAGGCCGCCCGGAATCCACATCAGGAGCCCCGCCAGCTGCTGGTCCTCCACGGGCGTCAGGCCGTAGGGCGTCATCCCCATCGCCGCATAGCCGGCGTACCAGGGGGAGTTGGAGAAGGCCATCAGCGCGCCGAGCATGCCGCCGACCAGCGAGGTGGCGAACAGGCACAAGGCCGACACGCCGGGCCCCGAGCGGCCGTGCAGCATCGCCCACCAGAAGAGCAGCGCCGTAAGCAGGAACGAGACGTGCTGGGCGACATGCCAGCCTTCATGCCCCAGCGCCCGATCGAACAAGGCCGGCGCGTGCCACGCCCACATCGCCGCCGACTGCAGCACCGTCGCCACGATCGGATCGGTGAAGAAGCGCCAAAGCGGGTGCTGGGTGCCGCCGCCGAACGCCCGCCGCGCCGGTTGCGGCAGCGCCCACAGCATCGCGGCGGCCGGCCGCGACGCGACCAGCAGCAGCGCCGCGACCAGCATGATCAGCTCGTGCTCGATCATGTGCATCGTGAAGCTGCGCTCCCCCGCCTCGTGCAGCGGCGACACCACCGAGGCCGCGAGCACGAACCAGCCGGCGGCGAACAGCCACGCGCTTCGCATGAGCACGTCCCGCCCCAGCCCCGAACGGCGCCGCAGCCGCACGAGCCCGACGCCGTACAGGCCTGCGGCAAGCAGCAGCGGCAGCGTCACCCAGGGGTCGGTCGTCCAGCCGGCGGCGCCCGGCTCCGCCGGATGCGCTCCGCCATGCGCCAGCGCAGGCGCAGCGAGGATCGGAAGCAAGGCGAGCGCGCGCTTCATCCGTAGCAGCGCGGGATGATGAAGGAGGAGAGGGTCTGCCAGGCCAAAGCGGCGGCGAAGATCGCGGCCATGCCCATTCCGAGCAGGGCCAGGAACCGCCGCGCCTCGCGTTCAGCGGCGCCGCGGCGCCAGACGATGTGCGACAGCAGGGCGCCGCCGCCGGCCAGCGCCACGCCGAGCAGCAGGATGAGGATGGCGGCGAGCGGCGACATCACCTGGCACCGGTCGAAGCTGAGGTTGGAGCCAAGCTGGTGCGTGATCCCCCATCCCAGGCCGGCACCGATATGGCCGGCCCAGGGGAGCAGGTTCTCTTTGGCGCGCTCGAGGCCGGTCATGCGATCCACCGCGGCAGCCAGTAGATGAGCAGGTAGATCGGCAGCCAGGTCAGCCACACGAAGCGCCAATAGAGCGAATTCTCGCTGACATCGACCATGCGTCGCGGCGATTTGCCCTGCGGCGTGAACATCAAAGCGGCGAGCACGACCGAATCCACCCAGTCGGTAAGGACGTGGATGGAGTGGAGCAGCAGCAGCATCCATATCACCGAGCCGTAGGGGTTGTCGGTCCAGCCGACGTTCAACGACTTGAACTCAAGCGCCCGAAGCACGCCCAGAACGATGCCGATCAGCACGATCAGCAGCAGCCCCAGCTTGACCGTCGCCAGCCGCTCGCTTTCCGACGCCTTCTTGACGATCGTGTTCGGGATCTCGCTGAGCAGCATCAGCCCCGTGAACAACGTCCCCGCCAGCAGGTCCGGCGGGTTCACCGGCTCGGGCGGCCACTGGCCTTCCTGGTTCATCAGGAAGAAATACGCGGCGATCGCCATGATGAAGAACGAGCCTTCGATCACCATGAAGGCGATCACGCCCCACCAGGTGAGGCTGCGATGGCCGAACGCGTGGGTCGGCAGCTGGGCGAGATCGCCGGAGAAACGCGGCTCCAGCATCAGTCTATCACCGGCTCAGGCGCGGGCGCCAGGTCGCCGGGCCAGAACCAGACGATCAGCGCGATCGCGACCGGGATCGCGCCCCATACCACCGCCCACGGCGTGAAGATCGAGCCGATGAACAAAGCCGTGGTGGCGAGAGCCGCGAGGAACGGCCAGCTGTTGGGCTCCGCCGACGGCTCGCGCATGTCGGGCTGCGCGTCGATGATGGTGGTGAGGACATATTCGCGGTCCTCGATGCGAAGGCCGGTGAGGACGGGCAGCTGGCCGGGATGGTCCCACAGCGGCGAGCGGCTGGTGACGAGCGGAATGTGCGGGAAATTGTAGGGCGGCGGGGGCGATGTCGTCGCCCATTCCAGTGTCGCGGCTCCCCAGGGATCGGGCCCCGCAAGCTTGCCGCTCCTGAGCGACATCCAGCCGTTGACCAGGAACAGAAGCACGCCCGCCGCCATGACGAACGCGCCGGCCGTGGAGAGCAGGTTGAGCGTCTCCCAGCCGAGGCCCTCCGGATAGGTGTAGACCCGCCGCGGCATGCCGATGATGCCGGTATAGTGCATCGGGAAGAAGGTGAGGTTGAGCCCGATGAAAAGCAGCGCGAAGTTCCACCGCCCGAGCGTCTCGGACATCAGCCGGCCGGTGATCTTGGGGAACCAATAGGTCAGCGCGCCGAGCAGCGGGAACACCGCGCCGCCGATCAGCACATAATGGAAGTGCGCGACGATGAAGTAGGTGTCGTGGAGCTGCAGATCGAGCGGCACGCTCGCGATCATCACGCCCGAAAGCCCCCCGATCACGAAGGTGACGATGAAACCGAGCACGTAGAGCAGCGGCACCTCGAACCGCGGCCGTCCCGACCACAAGGTCGCGATCCAGCAAAAGATCTGGATTCCCGCCGGGATCGACACGGCCATGCTGGCGGCGGTGTAGAAGCTGTAGCCGACCCGCGGCAGCCCGGTGGTGAACATGTGGTGGACCCAAAGGCCGAAGGCGAGCAGGCCGATCGTCACCAGGCTCAGCACCATCACCGGATAGCCGAACACGGGCCGGCGCGAGAAGGTCTCGGTGATCTGGCTGACGAAGCCCGCGCCCGGAAGGAAGATGATGTAGACTTCGGGGTGGCCGAAGAACCAGAACAGGTGCTGCCACAAGAGTGGGTCGCCGCGCTCCACCGGGTTGAAGAATTGCGTGCCGACAAGCCGGTCCGCAATCAGCATCGACGAGGCGAGCGCGACCGACGGCATCGAGAAGATCACCATCAGCGCCACCACCAGCATCGCCCATACGAACAGGGGCATGCGCGACAGCGACATTCCGGGCGCGCGCTGCTTGAGGATCGTCGCGACCAGCTCGACCGCCACCGCCAGCGCCGCGACCTCGGTGAAGGTCACCATCTGGGCCCAAAAGTCGACGCGCTTGCCGGGCGAGAATTCCGGCCCCGCCAGCGGCACGTAGGTGAACCATCCCGCGTCCGGGCCGACGTTGAGGATGAAGGCGATCCACACCATCACCCCGCCCGCAAGATAGACGAAATAGCTGAACGCGTTCAGCCGCGGGAAGGCAATGTTGCGCGTCCCAAGCATCAGCGGGACGACGTAGATCGCCACCGCCTCCATCACCGGCACGGCGAACAGGAACATCATCGTCGTTCCGTGCATGGTGAAGATCTGATTGTAGCGATCGGCGCTGATCAGCCCGCTCTCCGGCCGCGCCAGCTGCACGCGCATCATCAGCGCCAGCACGCCCGCAAGCAGGAAGAAGACGAGCGCCGTCACCAAGTAGCGCCGCCCGATCTCCTTATGGTCGGTGGTCGACAGCCACCCCCAAAGACCGGGCGGGCGGCTCCAGGTGCGCGTCAGCGTCTCGTGCAGCCTGAGCCCGACATATTCGCCGCCGTCGCGCGGCAGCTCCGGCGCCCTCTCGTCGCTCACTTGAGCGTCTCGAGATAGGCGACGACGGCGTGGAGCTCCCGTGTCTCCAGCCCGACATAGGGCATCCGGTTGCCCGGCTTGGGCCCCTGCGGATCGGCGACCCACGCATAGAGGTGCCCTCGGGTCATCGGGAAGGTCCCGGCCGCGATCGAACGCCGGCTGGCAAGATGGGTGAGATCGGGCGCGACCTTGCCGCTCGCGGGCGTGCCCGAAATGTTGTGACAGACGCTGCACTCGCGGCTCGTCACATAATTGTAGCCGGCGAGCGTCAGGGGGTTGGCCGGGGCGGGCGCCGGCGCGAGCTGCCGCTGCCGCCAGGCATCGAACGTGGCGCGCGGATGGACGATCACATCGAGCGACATGTGCGCGTGCTGCTGCCCACAATATTCGGCGCACTGGCCACGATAGACGCCCACCTTCTTCGGCAGGATCAAGATGTCGTTGGTGCGGCCCGGAATGATGTCCTGCTTGCCGGCCAGGTTGGGGATCCAGAAGCTGTGGATGACGTCGTTCGACTCAAGCTTGATGTGCGCCGGCACGCCGACCGGCAGGTGGATCTCGTTGGCGGTGCGGACATGGTTGGCGGGCAGCGGGTCCTCATATTCGACGTCCCACCACCATTGGTTGGCGGTCACCGCGATCTGGAGCCGGAGATTGCCGGTGGCCGCCGCCGCGCCGTCACGGTCGGTGAGGTAGCTCGCCACCGTCAGCATGGTGAGGCCGACGACGATGAAGCCGAGCCAGGCGGCCAACGTCCGCGCCAGCCCCTTCCCATGCTCGGCCGGCCCGGCCCGCCGCCGCCGCAGGATCGCCGCGGCGAGGAACAGGATGACCAGCGCGTAGGCGATGCCGCACACCCACAGGAACAGCGTGAAGAGGTTGTTGAACTGCTCGCCGTGAACGCCGTCGCCGCCGAACACGGACTGCACGCCGTCGCAGCCGGACAGGAGCGGGAGCACGCTCGCCGCAAGCAGGGCCTGCCCGCGTGCGGACATCACTGCGTCGGGGTTGCGACCACCGCCGATCCCATCGCGGTCGCATCCTCTTCCTTCAGCGTCATCGGCTCGATGTTGGCGACCTCGTCGCCGCGGCTCGGCGCCGCATCCTTGGGCACGTTGCCCGCCATCGCCTGGACGAAGGCGGCGAGCTGCCAGACCTGCTGCTCGGTGAGCTTGCCCCGGAAGGAGGGCATGCCGTTGGGCCGGCCCTGGATGATCGTCTGGACGATCTGCTCGGTGCGCCCGCCATAGATCCACTGGTCATCGATCAGCGGCGGGCCCATGCCGCCGCCGCCATGGGCGTGGCAGCCGACGCAGTTCATCCAGCCGTAGAGCCGCTGGCCTTCGCTGATGTGGACGGCATTGCCTTCGTACATCGCCGCCCGCGGATCGCGCGCCGACGGGTTGGGCGCGCCGGCGTAGAGGGTGGTGGTCTCGATCCGCGGCGTCGTCTCCGGCAGAGGATCCCTGGTGCTCCGATCCTCGCGGTCGCAGCCGGCGATGAATATCAATGCTGCAACCACCTTCGTTCGTCCCGAGCGAAGTCGAGGGGCGTTCGCACCGCGCGCCTCGACTTCGCTCGGCGCGAGCGGGAGTGGGGGGCAAGTCATCCGGTCACCGGCGAGGCAGCGCGAAGACATAAAGCTGTCCTCCGGCGGTGGTCTTCTTCGGCAGGTCCTTCATCGCGTTGACGAAGCCGAGCGCCGCCGTCGGGTCGCGCGGGTCGAGCGGCCCGGAGACAATCGCGCCGGCCCAGCCGCCGACGCCCGACAGCACCGCGACATATTGCCGCCCGTCGGGGCCGCGGTAGCTGATCGGCTGGCCGATGATCCCCGAGCCCGTCTTGAACTGCCACAGCAGCTTGCCGCTGATCGCGTCGAGCGCTTTGAACCAGCCGTCCATCGTCCCGTAGAAAACGAGGTCGCCGGCGGTGGTGAGCGCCCCGCTCCACACCGGCAGGTCCTCCCTGATCTTCCAGACGGCGCGGCGGCGGATCGGATCCCAGGCGGTGAAGAAGCCGCGGTTGCCGCCGGGGCCTGCATACATCTTCACGTCGGCGCCGACATAAGGCGTGCCGGCGATGTAGTTGGCCTCCAGCGCCCCCATGTCCATGCACAGATTGTTGTGCGGGATGTAGATGAGCCCGGTGCGGGGGCTGAACGCCGACGGGTTCCAGTCCTTCATCCCCGGCGACGCCGGGCAGATGCCGCGAACGACGCGGCCCTGCTTCGGCTCCTTCTCCTTGACCGGGATCAGCCGCCCGGTCTTGAGGTCGACGCCCTTGGACGAGTTGATGAATCCGAACGGATCGGCCGAAAGCACCTGTCCCGTCACCCGGTCCATCACATAGACGAAGCCGTTGCGCTCGGGCCGCACCAGCACCTGGCGAACCCGCCCGCCGACCGGCATGTCGAGCAGGATCTGCTCGTTGATCCCGTCATGGTCGTAAAGGTCGTGCGGCGAGAATTGATAATACCAGCGCGCCTGGCCGGTGCTGACGTCGCGCGCGAAGATTCCGGTGGTCCACTTGTTGTCGCCCGGCCGCTGCTGCGGGTTCCAGGGGCCGGGATTGGCGGTGCCGTGGTAGATGAGCTGGAGCCTGGGATCGTAGCCGATCCAGCCCCAGACCGTGCCGCCGCCGATTTTCCACGCCTCGGGCGGCCAGGTCTTGACGCCCAGGTCCTTGCCCTGGTCCATCTTGTAGAAGGGCTTGAAGCCGGCGCCGATCAGCACGTCCTTGTCCGGCCCGGTGTTGAACGCCTTCCAGGCGATCCGCCCCGATCCGGCGTCGAGCGCGGTGATCCAGCCGCGAACGCCGAACTCGCCGCCCGAATTGCCGACCAGCACCTTCCCGGCCGCCACGATCGGCGCCATCGTGATGGTTTCGCCCTTGTTGATGTTGCCGAGCCGCGTGCGCCACAGCTGCCTGCCGCTGGCCGCATCGACAGCCACCGTGTGCCCATCGAGCGTGTTGAAGAAGATGCGGCCCTTGTCGTAGGCGGCGCCGCGGTTGACGACGTCGCAGCAGGCGACCCCCTGGCTTGCCGGGACCGGCTTCGGCTCGAAGGTCCATTTGAGCGCGCCGTTCCTCGCCAGGTCGAGCGCGAACAGCTTGTTGGGATAGGGCGTAACGACGTACATCGTCGATCCGACCACCAGCGGCGCCGCCTCGTGGCCCTTGTTGATCCCGGTCGAGAAGGTGAAGGCGACCTGCAGGCCGCGAACGTTCCGCCGGTTGATCTGCCCCATCGCGGAGTAGCGCGTGCTGGCGTAGTTCTTGGCCGGCATCAGCCACTGACCGTCGTCGCGCGGGGAGGCGGAAGGGGCGGGGACGGCGCGGGCCCGGCTCGTCCGCGGGGCACTCTGCGCATGGAGCGTGGCTGCCAGCAATGCGAAAGCCGCCGCAGCGGCGACCCTGCCAACCTTGTTCAATTCGGCTCCCCTGTTGAGCCGGGACAGGCTGGCACAGTCACAAAGGACCTTCAACAGCGACCTGTAAGCAGGCGGGAGAGAGTGGCTAACATGGATCAGCGGGCGATCTCGCGCCGGCGCTGCAACGAATAAGGCCCGCCGCTGGACCAGAAGCGGCGGGCCTTTTATGTATGCGCAGGGTGGGGTCCTGCACGGCTTTGGTTAGCCGGCGATGGGTTAACGCTCCTTCGCAACTGGCTCTGCGGCGAATACGGTAGCCGCTATTCCGGCGGCTCGATCGTGTCACGGTACTGCCTGATCAGCCGCTCCGACTGGGCGGCGAGCTCCTTGCTCTCCTCGATACTGTCGCGGAGCGCCTTCTGGGTCTCCTCGATCTTGGCCAGCGTCTCGTCCACCGTCTTCCTGCCCACGCCATTCCCCGCCCGAAGTGTCGGCTGGAAAACACTTGTGCCGCGCCGCGGGTTCCGGCGGCGCAGGCTTCCGACGCACGCTGTGTCGCCTGTGTCACAGGATGGGGCAGTCGCGGCGCGTAAGCAGGACCTGGCGCGCCCGGCAGGACTCGAACCTGCGACCCCAAGCTTAGAAGGCTCGTGCTCTATCCAGCTGAGCTACGGGCGCGCACGCGGGACGGTCTAGCGCGCTTTCATGAACATCGGAACACCGCTAGTGCTGCGGCGATGGACGGGGGCGAGGTGAGGGCGGTCGAGGGCGCGGCGCTGGCGGGCGCCCGCTTTAGGTATTTCGACCTGGTGATGGCGGCGTTCGTCACCATCCTGCTGCTGTCCAACGTGCTCGGCGCCGGCAAGGTCGCGACCATCAACCTGCCCGGCATCGGCAATTGGCCGTTCGGGGCCGGCATCCTGTTCTTCCCGATCTCCTACGTGATCGGCGACGTCCTCACCGAGGTCTACGGCTATGCCCGCGCCCGCCGCTGCATCTGGGTGGGCTTCGCGGCCCTCCTGTTCATGGCGTTCATGGCCTGGGTGGTGGTCGCGCTCCCGCCCGCCGCCACCTGGCAGGGCCAGGCCGCCTACGAGCAGATATTCGGCCAGGTGCCGCGCATCGTGCTGGCTTCGATCGTCGCCTTCTGGGCCGGCGAGTTCGCCAACTCCTACGTGCTCGCCCGGATGAAGGTCTGGACGAAGGGCCGCCACCTCTGGACCCGAACGATCGGCTCGACCTTCGTGGGGCAGGGGATCGACAGCCTGATCTTCTACCCGCTGGCTTTCTACGGCGTGTGGGACAATACGACCCTGCTGATCGTCCTTGCCACCCAGTTCGCGCTGAAGGTCGGCTGGGAGGTGCTGCTCACCCCGGTCACCTATGCCGCGGTTGGCTGGCTGAAGCGCCGCGAGGGCGTCGACGTCTACGATGCCGCCACCGATTTCACTCCGTTCAGGGCGCAGGTCTGATGAGCCTATTGCAAAGTGCGAAGCTGTTCCTCCTTGACGCCTTCGATCTCGGCAAGGACGCGCTCCACGTCCATGTCGGCCTCGCCGTGATGCTGCTGGTCGTAATCGCGTTCCGCCGCAGCCTCGCAGATTGGCGGCCGCTCGCCGCGGTCGCCGCGGTCGCGGTCGCGGGCGAAGCCTGGCACATGTTCGATGCCTGGATGCACGGCGCGACGCCGCGCTTCAGCCTCGACTGGAAGGACGTCTGGAACACCCTTTTCTGGCCCACCCTCCTGTTCGGCCTCGCGCGATTCACCCGCGTCCTCAAGCGGTAGCGGCCCCTTCGCATAGGCACCCGGCGATGCTAGGGGGCGCCATGCTCAACATGAACGGCATCACGGTGCGCCTTGGCGGACGCACGATCCTCGACCGCGCGGGCGCCGCACTGCCGCCGGGCAGCCGGGTCGGCCTGATCGGCCGCAATGGCGCCGGCAAGTCGACGCTGATGCGGGTCGTGGCGGGCCTGCTCCAGCCCGACGAGGGCGCCGTGGAGATGCCGCGCGCATCCCGGCTCGGCTATATCGCTCAGGAAACGCCCGGCGGCTCGGCCACTCCGTTCGAGACGGTGCTCGCCGCCGACCTCGAGCGCGCGAGCCTGCTCCACGAGGCCGAGACCGCCGCCGACCCGCACCGGCTCGGCGAGATCCACGACCGCCTCAACGCCATCGCCGCCCATGCCGCGCCGGCCCGCGCCGCCCGAATCCTGGTCGGCCTCGGCTTCGACGAGGAGATGCAGCAGCGCCCGCTCGACAGCTTTTCGGGCGGCTGGCGGATGCGCGTCGCGCTCGCCGCCTTGCTCTTTTCGGGTCCCGACCTGCTGCTCCTCGACGAGCCGTCCAACCACCTCGACCTCGAAGCGACGCTCTGGCTCGAGAATTTCCTCAAGAGCTATCGCGCGACGATGCTGATCGTCAGCCACGAGCGCGATCTGCTGAACAACGTCGTCGACCACATCCTGCATCTGAAGCAGGGCAAGCTCACCCTCTATCCGGGCGGCTACGACGCGTTCGAGCGGCAATATGCCGAGCGGCTCGCCCAGCAGGAATCGGCCCGCACCAACCAGGCCGCGCAGCGCGCCAAGCTGCAGGATTATATCGCCCGCAACTCGGCCCGCGCCTCGACCGCCAAGCAGGCCCAGTCGCGCGCCAAGGCGCTCGCCCGGATGGCGCCAATCGCCGAAATCGCCAACGATCCGAGCCTGGCCTTCGATTTTCCGAGCCCCGCCGAGCTGAAGCCGCCCCTGGTCAATCTCGATATGGCCGCGGTCGGTTACGCGCCCGGACAGCCGGTGCTGTCGCGGGTCAGCCTTCGTCTCGATCCCAACGACCGCATCGCCCTGCTCGGCCGCAACGGCAACGGCAAGACCACGCTCGCCCGCCTGCTCGCCGCCCAGCTCCCGCCGATGGAGGGGGAGATGCGCGCGTCCGGCAAGCTCAAGGTCGGCTATTTCACCCAATATCAGGTGGAGGAGCTCGACGGCGAGGACACGCCGCTCCAGCATATGAGCCGGCTGATGCCCAAGGCGACCCCGGCCGCCGTCCGCGCCCAGCTTGGCCGCTTCGGCTTTTCGGGCGACAAGGCGACGATGCAGGTCGCCAAGATGTCGGGAGGAGAGCGCGCCCGGCTCGCGCTGGCTTTGATCACGCGCGACGCGCCGCACATGCTGATCCTCGACGAGCCGACCAACCACCTCGACGTCGACGCCCGAGAGGCGCTCGTCCAGGCGCTCAACGACTATCGCGGCGCCGTCGTCGTGGTCAGCCACGACCGCCACATGCTGGAGCTGACCGCCGACCGCCTCGTCCTCGTGGATGGTGGCACCGCAACGGAATATTCCGGAAGCCTCGACGATTACACCGACCTGATCCTTGGCCGGAACCAGGAGGGCGGCGAGCGCGGGCCGGGCAAGCGCAACCGCAGGGACGACCGCCGCGCCGCCGCCGAAGCCCGCGAGCAGAGCCAGTCGCTGCGCAAGTCCGCCAAGGCGGCGGAGGCGGAGATCGCTCGCCTCGAAACCCGAAAGCGCGAGATCGAGCGGGCCATGTTCGATCCCTCGTCCGCCGAAGAGGCCGACGCCGCCCGCACCATGACCGAGCTGATTAAGCTCCACGCCGATGTCGGCAAGGATCTCGCCGCCGCCGAAGCCCGCTGGCTGGAAGCCTCCGAAGCGATCGAGCGCTCGGAAGCGGCCTAGCCGATCGCTTCGAGCAGCCCCTCGAACAGCCGCCGCCCGTCAGTGCCGCCATGGGCGGGTTCGATCATCCGCTCGGGGTGGGGCATCATTCCGAGCACGTTGCCGCTCTCGTTGATGATCCCGGCGATGTCGCGCGCCGAGCCATTGACCTCGCCCGAATAGCGGAAGGCGATCCGGCCTTCGCCCTCCAGCCGGTCGAGCGTCTCGCGGTCGGCACTGTAGTTGCCGTCATGGTGCGCGACCGGGATCACGATCCGCTCGCCCGCCGAATAGCGGCTGGTGAAGGCGGACTGGCTGTTCTCGACGCTCAATTCGACGTCGCGGCAGACGAAGCTGATCGTCGAGTTGCGCATCAGAGCGCCGGGAAGCATCTCCGCCTCGGTCAGTATCTGGAAGCCGTTGCAGACGCCGAGCACCGACACGCCGCGCTCCGAGGCCTCCTTCACCGCCCGCATCACCGGCGACCGGGCCGCCATCGCGCCCGATCGCAGATAGTCGCCGTAGGAGAAGCCGCCGGGAACGCCGATCAGGTCGAGCCCTTGCGGAAGCTCGGTCTCGCGGTGCCAGACCATGATCGGCCGGGTGCCGCTCACCTGCTCCAGCGCGACGGCGAGGTCGCGATCGCAATTGGAGCCGGGGAAGACGATCACCGCCGATTTCACGCGGCGCCCTCGATCCGGTAATTCTCGATGACGGTGTTGGCGAGCAGCTTGCGGCACATCGCCTCGACGTCGGCCTCGCTCACGCCCTCGTCGAGGTCGAGTTCGATCAGCTTGCCGGCGCGGACGTCGTTGACGCCGGCAAAGCCGAGCCCCTCGAGCGCATGGTGGATGGCCTTGCCCTGTGGATCGAGGACGCCCTTCTTGAGGGTCACGTAGACGCGGGTTTTCATGGTTCCGCCCTATAGCTTGTGGGAGGTGCGCCGCCACCCTATTTCAGAGGCATGAGCGAGCAGCCCGACATCAGCCTCACCCCCTCCGCGGCGGCGCGGGTGGCGGCGATCGCCGCGCGTCAGGGCAAGCCGCCGATCCTGCGCCTTGCCGTCGACGGCGGCGGCTGCGCCGGCTTCCAGTACCGCTTCGGCCTCGCCGACCAGGTGGAAGCCGACGACACGACCGCCGAGCATGACGGCGTCACTCTGGTGGTCGACGAGATCAGCCTCGACCTCGTCCGCGGCAGCGCGGTCGATTTCGTCGAGAGCCTCGGCGGCGCCGCCTTCCAGGTCACCAACCCCAACGCCGCCTCCGGCTGCGGCTGCGGCACCAGCTTCAGCATCTGACGTCGGGCGCGGCGACGGGACTGACGTCGCGGTGACGGCTCACCCACCTCCGATCTGGCTACGAGCGCCCGTCCTCGCTAATCCCGCGCCATGAAGATCGTCACCTACAACCTCAACGGCATCCGCGCCCGCCTGCCGCGGCTGATCGAGTATCTGGAGGAGCAGAAGCCGGACGTGGTCTGCCTCCAGGAGATCAAGTGCGCCGACGATGCCTTCCCGATCAAGGACATCGAGCCGACCGGCTACAGGGGCGTGTGGCATGGCCAGAAGGGCTTCAACGGAGTCGCCATCCTCACTCCCGGCGCCGAGCCGAAGCTGCGCCGCGTCGGACTCCCGGGCGATCCCGACGACACCCACAGCCGCTACATCGAGGCGGAGGTGAACGGGGTGGTCGTCGGCTCCATCTACCTGCCCAACGGCAACCCCGTCGGCACCGAGAAATTCCAGTACAAGCTCGCCTGGATGGAGCGGCTGCGCGAGCATGCCGCGGCGCTGCTCGCCGAGGAGGTGCCGGCCGTCCTCGCCGGCGACTGGAACGTGATCCCGACCGACAGCCCCGACGACGTCTTCTCCGCCCGCGCGATGGCGCACGACGCGCTGATGCAACCCGAAAGCCGGGCCGCGTACCGGAAGATCGTCCACCAGGGCTGGACGGACGCGATCCGCGCCCGCCATCCCGACGGCGCCGTCTATACTTTCTGGGACTATACCGCCGGCTGCTGGCAGCGCGACGCGGGCTTCCGCATCGACCACCTGCTGCTCAGCCCGCAGGCCGCCGACCGCCTGCTCGATGCCGGCGTCGACAAGGAGTATCGCGGCCGCGAGAAAGCCAGCGACCACGCGCCCACCTGGGTCAGCCTCGAAGGCTGATCCTCGAGCGTACTAGTCGTTTTCTTCCCACTGCTTCTGGGCGAGGATCTTCTCGACGTCGGTCCGGGTCTGGGCGCGCATCTCGCGCCATTCCGCCTCGGACATGCAGATCCGCTTGCGCGCCAGACGGGAGCCGATCTCGGTGGTGGTCTCGCAGCGCTGCTTCTTGGCGGACTTCGAACGCGAATTGGTGATCTCGGTGGCGCTTGCCGGCGCGGCGAGGCTTGCGACGACCGCCGCCGCGGCCAAAATCCTTAGCATGATGCGCTCTCCTGGGCCACTTGAAGCCCGTTTCTTACCTCTTTTCAGGCACTAACGGAAGGGGCCGCCGCCGGTTCAGGTGGTCGGGATGCCCTGCAGGCCCTGGACGACCGCCAGCGCGTTTCCGGCGTCGGCCATCTGCTCGGGCGTGATCGGGCGGTCGAGCAGCATCGTCAGCGCCTGCTCGATCTGGTCCAGGTCGACCAGCCCGCGAGTCTTCATCTGCGCCAGCAGCATGGTGACAAGCGCAAGCGCCGTCCCTCCCGAAGATCCTTCCATGCGGGTCCTTTCGATCAGTTGCCGGCGCCTATCTGCCATCGCCCTTGTCCGCCGGCACCTTGGGCGGCGGAACCGGATCGCCGGCGGCATGGGGTTTGGCGCCCTGCGAAGGCGGCGCCGGCTGCCGCTGCGGCCGCGCTGCCGTCGCCGCGACAGCGTTGCCCGCCTTTTCCAGCGCCTCGTCCGCCGGAGCGACGCTGTTCTGCTCGCGCACGTCGTCGGCGGCGTTCTCGAGCACCGCGGCGGCGGCGGGGTCGCTCTGCTCGGCGGCCTGCTCGAGTTGGTCGGCGGTGTTCTCGACTGGATCCTGCGCGCCGCCGCCGCAGGCGGCGAGGGCGAGGGCGAGGAGCAAGGCGGGCGCTGCAATTCTCATCGACATTCCCCTGGGCTGGAGCTCGCCGGCAGAACGACCCGGAGCCGCCTAGGGTTGCGGGGCGATCGCCGAGCCACCTTAAGTGATTACTGAAGAATTATTTCTCCGCAATAAGGCCGAAGGCGCTGTAGCGGAGCGCCGGACGCTCCCGCTACAGCGCCTTTTCGTAGATCCGGTAGACGCGGTTGATGTGGCTCTCGATCGTCTCGGCGATCGAGCGCATCCCGACATTGTCGTCGAGGATCCAGCCGATCTCGCCCCTCACCGAGCCGTAGCGGCGGATCGCGTCGCGGCGG
>DASWSP010000034.1:0-40780 GCA_036402575.1 Allosphingosinicella sp.
GGAAAGAAACGATTTTCCTACAGCCGCTCGCTTCGCTTAGCCTCGCCGCATGGGCAGGCTCGCCATGTTGGATTCGCTACGGCTGGAGGCCGATTGGCCCCGCGCCGCCTTTCGGCGCAGAAGACACGGCTTGGCCAAGTGGGGAACCGGAGACCCGGCAGCTTCGGAGCACGGGGCCCCAAATTTCCGCCTGGGTGTGAACCATGTGAACTTATTCAGCTTGGCGGGTGCTTTCCTGAACGGCGCCGGCTTTTGCTCCCTTCCCCCGCCCGCCCCTGCCGCACGGCGGCAACGGTCTGGTAACCATCCGCTGCTAGAATGAGCCGATGTTCAAGGCTTCCTTGATCGCCCTGGCCTCTTTGGTCTCGTACGACGCCGTCGCGTGGCAAGGCGTGCTCCGGCACCAGTTCGTCGGCGCCGTGGTGACGACCGTCGCAAAGATCGGTGCCCTGGACTGGAGCTGGGGCTGACAAGGCCCGAAAGGCCCGCCTCGCCCTGAACCGACCCGACTCCAGCAGCGGCGGATCCGACCCTCAACCGTTCGTCACAGCGCCAGCCCGGAGCGCCAAAGTCCAAATCCCGGCCGCCTCGAACTACCACTTCGAGGCGCCCCTTCAGTCCCCCCTGTCCCCCTCGTTCTTCGGCTTCTTGTTCTTCGCCTTGTGCCGCGCGTCGGCGCTGAGCGACCGCGACACGTCGTCGCTTTCCTTGAAGGTGCCGTCCTCGTTGCGCCGCACATAGCGTTTGTCGGTGCCGGTATCGATCAGTTCACGCTGGCCCATTCGGATCCTCCATCTTTCGTTTCGCGTGGGTCACAACGGCGCCGATTCCTCCTTTGTTCCAGAAACCATTTTCCTACAGCCCCTCGCTTGGCTTAGCCTTGCCGGGTGCGCGGGCAGGGCCATCCGATTGGCGGCGAAAGCGGGGGGCAAAGGGGTCCCGCCGGCAGCGCTTCGCCGGCAAGGCCCGCGCGCGCGGCAGAGCGGGATCTTCAGCGCCGGCGCGTCCGCCACGGCCGGGCGCGTCGACGGCTTCCACCAGGCGCGCGGTTTCTGCGCACGACCGCGACCTTTGGGAACATTGGCGGCGATCCATGGGGCCTTGCCGGCCGCTCGCCGATTTTCGCGGGGCCTCCGGCGCCTTGGCCCTCACACCTTCAGCGCCAGCGCCGCCGCCACCGCCGCGACCAGCATCGCCAGCAGCTGCACGCCAGGCCACGGCACCCAGCCGGGCCGGTCGAGGTCGCGGCGGCGGCCGCGGCGGCGGTCGGCGAGCGCGGCGAGCAGCGCCGTCGCCGCGCCCGCGCCCGCCACGGCCCAGAGCAGCGCTTGCGTCGTCATTTGCCTTGCCCCATGACCATCGCGAAGAGCGATATGAGAGGAGAGCGATGATGCGCCAGTCCCTTTGTCGCGCCGCACTGGCCGCGGCGCTGCTGATCCCCGGCGCCGGCGCGGGCGGCGCGGCGGCGGCCGCGGCGCAGCAGCAAGCGGCCGATCCCAGCGCCGCGCTGGCCGCCGCGCTGGCGGCGCCCGGCCGGACCCCCGCCAACAAGGCCCGCGACCGCTACCGCCACCCGGCCGAGACGCTCGCCTTTTTCGGAGTCGAGCCCGACGACAGCGTGGTCGAGATCTGGCCGGGCGGCGGCTGGTACAGCGAGATCCTCGCGCCCTACCTCGGCGAGCGCGGCAATTATTACGCCGCCGCCCCGGCCGGCCGCGGCACCGAGCGCTTCAAGGCCTTCGTCGCCGCCAATCCGGCGGCCTACGGCAAGGTCAGGATCGCCACCTTCCCGCTCGCCGAGGCTGGCACGCAGGTGCCGGAAGGAACCGCGGACGTCGTGCTCACCTTCCGCAACGTCCACAACTGGATGGGATCGGAAGGCGCCGCTCCGATCGCGCCCGAAGCGTTCCGGCAGATGTTCGCGATGCTGAAGCCGGGCGGGACGCTGGGCGTGGTCGAGCACCGGCTGCCCGAAAGCGCCGACAATGCGCGCGAGAAATCGAGCGGCTACCTCAAGGTCTCGACCGTTCGGCGGCTCGCCGAGCAGGCCGGCTTCCGCTTCGTCGCCGCCTCGGAGGTCAACGCCAACCCCAGGGATACGGCCGACTGGCCCGACGGCGTCTGGACGCTGCCGCCGACGCTGCGCAAGGGCGAGGTCGACCGCGACAAGTATCTGGCGATCGGCGAGAGCGACCGGATGACCCTCAAGTTCGTCAAGCCCGCCATGGCCAACGCGATCATGCGCTGAAGGCCCGCCGTCCCGCCGGGCTCGATCCCGGCGAGGGATCGGGGCCTTATCGCTCGTTCTTGAACACCTTGCCGGCGGCCATCACGAACGGGACGCGCTTCAGCACGGTGACGTCCCGGATCGGGTCGCCGGCGACCGCGATGATGTCGGCGCGCTTGCCGGGCTCGATCGTGCCGATCTCGCCGGCCAGGCCGAGCAGGTCGGCGGCGCCGACGGTGGCGGCTTCGAGTGCGGCCGTCGGGGTCATTCCGTGCCTGACCATCAGCTCGAACTCGTCGGCGTTGCGGCCGTGCCTGGAGACTCCGGCGTCGGTGCCGAACGCGATCCTGACGCCCGCCGGCACCGCCTTCTGCAGCGCCTTGCCGGTGATGCCGATCCGCCAGTCGATCTTGGCGCGCACCTCCGGCGGGTAGGCGTTGGGGTTGGCGGCGATCCGCTCCAGGTAGCCGTTGACGGTGGAAAGGGTCGGCACGTACCAGGCGCCGCCGCGCTTGAAGAGGCGGATGCTCTCGTCGTCGAGCAGGGTGCCGTGCTCGATCGAATCCGCGCCCGCCGCCAGCGCCGCGTTGATGCCGTCGGCGCCGTGGGCGTGCACCGCGACCTTCTTGCCGTACATGTGCGCGGTGTCGACGATCGCCTTGACCTCGTCGTCGAACATCTGGCGGCCGAGACCGGCGCCGATCGGCGAGTTGACGCCGCCGGTGACCAGCATCTTGATGACGTCGGCGCCGCGGCGGATCTGGAGCCGGACGGCGCGCCGGCACGCCTCGGCGCCGTCGCACAGATTGTCCTGCGGGATCGCCGGGTGGAGCTCCTCGCGAAGGCTCAAAGTGGCGTCGCCGTGGCCGCTGGTGCCGGAGAGGCTGGCGGCGGCGTCGAGGATGCGCGGGCCGGGCACGATGCCGTCGCGGATCGCGTCGCGAAGCGCCAGGATGGCGGGCGGGCCGCCCAGGTTGCGAACGGTGGTGAAGCCGGCGTCGAGCGTCTTGCGGGCGTTGGCGACGCCGCGGAAGGCCGCCGCCGCATCGCCCGTGGTGAGCCCCTCGATCATGCCCGCGGTGCCGCCCGCGTCGGAATCGAGGTGGACGTGCGAATCGATCAGGCCGGGCAGCACGTAGCGGTCGGCAAGGTCGACCAGGGCCGCGCCCGCGGGCGCCGGCACGTGGCCGTCGCGGACCTCGGCGATCCGGCCGCCGCTGACGACGATCGTGCTTGGGCCGCGCGCCGGGCGCCCGGGCCGGTCAAGCAGCTGGCCGGCATGGATGTAGGTCGTTCCGGCGGGCGCCGGCTGGGCGGCGGCGGCGGCCGGAAGCAGCGCGGCGAGGGTGGCGAGAAGCGCGGCGAGGCGCCTCACTTGCCGAGCTTCTCGACCTGCGCCTGGAGGTCTGCGAGCTGCTTCTTGAGGCGGGCGAGCTCGTCTTCGGGGGGAGCGGTCTCGGGCGCGGCGTCGCCGCGCGGCTTGCCGCCGGCCGCGGCCGTGAACAGCTCCATATTGCGCTTGGCGATCTCGGCGAACGGGCCGGCGGTTAAGGCGCCCGCCATGGCGTCGCGGAACTGCGACTGGTTGCGCTGGAACGCCTCCAGCGAAGCCTCCAGATATTGCGGCACCATCGACTGCATCGAATCGCCGTACATGCCGATCAGCTGGCGCAGGAAATTGACCGGCAGCATGGTGCCGCCCCGCGCCTCCTCATCCATGATGATCTGGGTGAGCACGCTGTGGGTGATGTCCTCGCCGGTCTTGGCGTCGACGACTTTGAACTCGCGCTTCTTGCGCACCATGTCCGCCAGATGCTCGAGCGTGATGTAGGTCGAGCTTTCGGTGTTGTAGAGCCGCCGATTGGCGTATTTCTTGATGATGACCACGTCATCACCCGGCGCCGAAGCCATGGCCGATCCCCTGCAAGCCCAGAAATCCGCCCTAGCACCAAAGCTTGCCGCACCGCAACACAGGCCCCGGCCTTTAACCCTCTTCCTTGAGATGCTGCGCAGCGAGACTGCAGCAAAACCGGAGCGGATGGCTCGCGCGCTCGAAGGCCTGAGGCGCTACCAGGAGGCGCCGCGGGGGCAGGCGGCGGCGCCGATGCCGGCGCTGGCCGAGCGCTGCGGGGCGACCTTGCGGGCCTATGGCGGGTCCGGCGCGCCGGTGCTGTTCGTGCCGTCGCTGATCAACCCGCCCAACATCCTCGATCTCAGCCCCGAACGCTCGCTGCTGCGCTGGCTCGCGGGGCAGGGACGCCGCACGCTGCTGCTCGACTGGGGCTGGGACGTCGCCGCCCGGCGCGGCCTGTCGGTGGCGGGGCATGTCGAGCAGATCCTGCTGCCGCTGATCGAGACTCTGGACGAGCCGCCGGCGCTGGTCGGCTACTGCCTGGGCGGGACGATGGCCGCGGCCGCGGCCGCGCTGGCGCCGGTGCGCGGGCTCGCCGCCATCGCCGCGCCGTGGCACTTTGCGGGCTTTCCGAACGAGGCTCGGGACAATCTCGGCGGCCTCTGGCGGCGCAGCGCCGCGGCGGCGGCCGCGCTGGGCGTGCTGCCGATGGAGGTGCTTCAGAGCGCCTTCTGGAGCCTCGATCCCGCGCGCACCGTCGCCAAGTTCGAGGAGTTCGCGATGCTCGACCCGGACAGCGCCCAGGCCGCCATCTTCGTCACGCTGGAGGACTGGGCGAATGACGGCCCGCCCGTGCCCGAAGCGGCGGCGCGCGAGATGTTCGAGGCTTTCTTCGATCGGGACGCGACCGGATCGGGGAACTGGCACGTGGCCGGGCAGAGGATCGATCCGGCAGCCCTCCCCTGCCCGCTGCTCAACATCGTCTCCACCACCGACCGGATCGTTCCCCGCGAGACGGCGATCCGGGCGGGGGAGCGGATCGAGCTCGCGCAGGGCCATGTCGGGATGATCGTCGGCAGCCGCGCCCGGTCGGCGCTCTGGGAACCGCTGGCCGCATGGCTTTCGCGCACGCCGGATCGCTGATAGGGGCAGCTCCAAACCCGCATCGGAGACCTCGCCCATGACCGAAGTCGTCATCACCGCCGCCAAGCGCACGCCCGTCGGCGCCTTCCTCGGCGCCTTCGCCGGAACGCCCGCCCACGAGCTCGGCCGCGTCGCGATCGAAGCCGCGCTCCGGCAGGCGGGCGTCGCGCCGGAAGACGTGTCGGAGGTGATCCTCGGCCAGGTGCTGACCGCGGCGCAGGGGCAGAACCCGGCCCGGCAGGCGTCGATGGCGGCCGGGGTGCCCAAGGAAGTGCCCGCCTGGGGCCTCAACCAGGTGTGCGGATCGGGGCTGCGCGCGGTCGCGGTCGCCGCCCAGTCGATCATCGCCGGCGATGCGACGGTGGTCGTCGCCGGCGGGCAGGAGAGCATGAGCCTGTCGAGCCACGCCCAGAACGTGCGCGGCGGCACCAAGATGGGCAATCTCGAGCTCGTCGACACGATGATCAAGGACGGCCTCACCGACGTCTTCAACGGCTACCACATGGGCATCACTGCCGAGAATCTGGCCGAGCAGTACCAGATCACGCGCAGCGACCAGGACGAGTTCGCCTGCGCCTCGCAGAACAAGGCCGAGCGCGCGCGCCGCGAAGGGCGCTTCAAGGACGAGATCGCGCCGGTGACGGTCAAGGGCCGCAAGGGCGACACCGTGGTCGACCAGGACGAGTTCATCCGCGAGGGCGTCGAGGTGGCGAGCCTCGCGGGCCTTCGCGCCGCCTTCAAGACGGAGGGCACCGTCACCGCCGGCAACGCCTCGGGCCTCAACGACGGCGCCGCGGCGCTCGTCCTGATGAGCCGCGAGGAAGCCGAGCGCCGCGGCGCGCCGATCCTCGCCAAGATCAAGAGCTTCGCCTCGGCCGGCGTCGATCCCTCGATCATGGGCATCGGCCCTGTCCCGGCGAGCCAGAAGGCGCTCGAGAAAGCCGGCTGGACGATCGGCGACCTCGACCTCATCGAAGCCAACGAGGCCTTCGCCTCGCAGGCCCTCGCCGTCGGCAAGGAGCTCGGCTGGGATCCCGACCGCGTCAACGTCAACGGCGGCGCGATCTCGATCGGCCATCCGATCGGCGCGTCGGGCGCCCGAGTGCTCACCACCTTGCTGTACGAGATGCAGCGCCGCGACGCCAAGAAAGGGCTCGCCACGCTCTGCATCGGCGGCGGCATGGGCATCGCGCTGTGCGTCGAGCGCGACTGACCTGAGTTGAACCCCGCACCGTCCCGCGGCGCCCGCCGCTGCGGAACGGTGCGATCCGGCGAACCGTTGAATCGGCATCCCCTCACCGCACAGGAGATGCTTCGATGGCATTCGGCAATGACGGCAACACGATCGCGCGCGACGAGACGCAGGATCTGATCTCCTCCGACAAGGTCGAAGGAACCACCGTCTTCAACCGCCAGGGCGATCGGCTCGGCACGATCACCAACTTCATGGTCGGCAAGCGCAATGGCCGCGTCGAATATGCGGTCCTGAGCTTCGGCGGCCTGTTCGGCATGGGCGAGAAATTCTACCCGCTGCCGTGGGACGTGCTCACCTACGACACCGACAAGGGCGGCTATGTCGTCGACCTCGACAAGGATCGCCTGCAGGGCGCGCCCTCGTTCGAGCGCGGGCAGGAGCCGACCTACGACCGCGCGTTCGGCGAGCGCGTCTACGGCCACTATGGCGTCAACTATTGAGGGACTTTCCGAGCGCAGGACAGGAAGGGCGGCTTGGGCCGCCCTTTCTCATGCCGGCTGGTGCGCTGCGGTGTGCCAGTTCTCGCCGTCATAGGTGAAGCGGACCGGCTTGCCGCCCGCGAAGTCGGCGACTTCCCAGTCGAACACCTGCAGCACGACCTCGTCCTTCCTGGCTTCGATCCAGTTGAAGCTCTGCCGCTCGCCGCCCCGCAGCCGAGTGGAGGTCGCGGTTCCAGCCTGGACGACCAAGGCCGGGCCGGCGGTCTCGACCATCTCGCGCGCCGATTTGTGGAAGGAGCGATGGAAGTGGCCGGCAAGCAGGATGTCGACGCCGGCGTCGGCTGCCGCGGCGAGCGCATCCTGGTTGCGCTTGGCGACCTTGGTCAGTCCCCCCTCCTCCCCCAGCGGCATCGCGTAGAGCGGGTGATGGGTGACGAGCACGTGGAGCTTGCCTTCCGCGACGGCGTTGAAGCTCTGCCGGATGACGTGCATCTGCTCGTAGGAGACGCTGCCGTCCTTGATGGTGAGCGAGCGGGCGGTGTTGATGCCCAGCACCGCCAGCTCTTCATTCTCCCAGAAGGGGCACAGATCGTCGTCGATGAAGCGCTTGTAGCGGTGCAGCGGCCGCACGAACCGCCGGACGACGTCATAGAGCGGCACGTCGTGGTTGCCGGGAACGGCGAGCACCGGAAGTCCTCCCTGCTCGATCCGCTCGACGAACTCGCAGGCCTGTTCATACTGCCTGACCCGCGCCCGTTGGGTGAAGTCGCCGCTGATCACCACCAGGTCCGGCCGCCGCTTGAACAGGAACGCTTCCACCGCACTGACGACCTCGGGATCGTGGTGCCCGAAATGGACGTCGGAAAGATGGGCGATGCTGGACAATCGGAACTCCTCGGCCGTTCCGAGGCGCGGCTCTACTGGATCGGACCCTCGGCTCGGCCCTGAACGAACTGGTCCACATAAGGGTTGCCGGTGTCGTAGAGCCGGTCGCGCGGCCCGTGCCAGATGATGCGGCCATTGTAGAGCATCGCCACCCGATGCGCGATCTTGCGCGCGCTCGCCATGTCGTGGGTGATGGTGAGCGCGGTGATGCCGAGATCCTCGACCAGGCTGACGATGAGGTCGTTGATGACGTCGGCGCGGATCGGATCGAGGCCGGTGGTCGGCTCGTCGAAGAACAGGATCTCGGGCCGCGGCGCGATCGCCCGGGCCAGCGCGACGCGCTTCTGCATCCCGCCGGACAGCTCGGAGGGCCGCAGATACAGGATCTCGCGGCTGAGGCCGACGCGCTCCAGATTCTCCTCGGCGACGGCGCGCATCCCGGCCGGGTTGATGAGGCGGCCCTGGGTCAGGCCGAACGTGACGTTGCGCCACACCGGCAGCGAATCGAACAGCGCGCCGCCCTGGAACAGCATGCCGAACTTGCGGCGGATCTTTTCGGAGTCACGCTCGGAGGCGCCTACCATCTCCTCGCCGTCGATCAGGATCGAACCGCGGTCGGGCTGCATCAGGCCGAGGATGCATTTCATCATCACCGATTTGCCGGTGCCGGACTGGCCGATCACCGCCACCGACTCCGCGGCGTCGACGGCGAGGCTGACGCCATCGAGCACGACCATGCCGTTGAAGCTCTTGGCGACGTCGCGCAGCACGATCTTGGGGCCGGCGTTGCTCACTGGAAGGCCACGATCGTGATCAGCAGGTTGGAGAGCAGGATCAGCACGAACGCCGACACGACCGCGTTGGTGGTGGCCTTGCCGACGCCGGCGGCGCCGCCGGCCGAACGGAAGCCGTGATAGCAGCCCATCAGCGCGATGAAGAAGCCGAACACCGCCGCCTTGACCATCGACATGAACAGATCGTCGGCCTCCAGGTAGCGCCGGGACGTGTCGAGATAGCCGACATAGTTGAAGCCGAGCTTGTAGACCGCGAGCAGATAGCCGCCGAACACGCCGATCGCGTTGGCGACGAGCACGAGCAAGGGCAGCGCGATCACCGAGGCGAACAGCCGCGGCGCGATCAGGAAACGGTAGGGATCGGTGCGCAGCGTCGCCAGCGCGTCGAGCTGCTCGGTGACGCGCATCGTGCCGATCTCCGCCGCCATCGCCGAGGAGACGCGGCCCGCCATCATCAGCCCGACCAGCACCGGCCCGAGCTCGCGCACGATGCCGATGACGACGATCGCCGGCACCGTCGACTGGGCGTTGAAGCGCGAGCCGCCGACATAGATCTGCTGCGCGAGCGCGGCGCCGGTGAAGACCGCGGTCATTCCGACGACCGGCAGCGAGTACCAGCCGATGTGGAGCAACTGGTCGAGCAGTCGCAGCGGGTAATAAGGCGGCTGGAGCGCGCGCAGCAGCGTCGTCCAGGCGAACAGCGTGACCCGGCCGACCATGACGAACAGCCGGATCACGAGCGCTCCGATCGTCGTGAACGGGCCGAGCAACGCCTGCGCCGCTCCGCCGGTCACGACGGCCACACCCGCCGAAGCCGTGCGCCGAGCGTCGTCAGCAGCTCATATTGGGAGAGGCCGGAAGCGGCTGAGAGGTCCGGCAGAGGGCGATCGACCGTCAGCCAGTCGCCTTCGGAGAATTGGATCGGCGAGAATTCCTGGCGCTCGCTGCTGACCACGCCGCCGCGGCCGATGCGGACCAGCTCGCGCCCGGTCTCCTGGGTAAGGTCGACCGCGATCAGGTCCATCGACACGCGCCCGACCACCGGAAAGGAGCGGTCCTCGGCCCGCACCCGCCCCGCCGGCCCGAGCGCGCGCAGGTAGCCGTCCGCATAGCCGATGTTGAGGATGCCGATCCGCATCGGCGCGCGCGCGGAATAGGTTGCGCCGTAGCCGATCGTCGCCCCCTCCGGCACGTCGCGCAGCTGGACGATCTGCGCCTCGATCGTCGCGACCGGGCGGATGCCCGCTGCCTGCCCCGCATCCCCCGGCACCGGGATGCCACCGTAGAGGGCGAGGCCCGGACGGGTCAGGCCGAAGGCATATTTCTCGCCGAGGCAGATGCCGGCCGAATTGGCCAGGCTGTAGCGGACGGCGGGGATGTCCTGCCCAAGCCGGCGGAAGGCGAACAGCTGGCGCTCGTTGAGCGGGTGCTCGGGCTCGTCGGCGCAGGCCAGGTGGCTCATCAGCGTATCGACGCGAAGCCCGTCGAGCAGGCCCGAGCGCGCCTGCTCGGGGGTGAGGCCGAGGCGGTTCATGCCGGTGTCGATCATGACGTCGCAGGGCCGCCCCTGCCCGCTCTCCCGCCAGCGCGCGACCTGCTGCGGCGAGTTGAGCACCGGCCGCGCGGGCGAGGTCAGCGCCATCTCGAGGTCGTCCGGGCCGACTCCGTGAAGCACCGACAAACCGGCATCGCCGAGCACGGGGAGCAGCGCCTCGGCCTCGGCCCAGGTGGCGACGAAGAAGTCGCGGCAGCCGGCATTGCCGAGGTGCGCCACCGCCTCGCGCGCGCCGATGCCGTAGCCGTTCGCCTTCACCGCCGCGCCGCACGCCGCGCCGCCGCCCTTTGCCGAGAGCCAGCGCCAGTTGGAGACGAGGGCGTCGGCGTCGATCTTCAGGCGGAGGGGTGAATGCGGCAGGATCACTGGAGCGCCGATAGCGTTCCTTCCTGCCCTAGTCCAACTCCTTGCCCGCCGTCTCGGGGAGCCAGAGCAGGGTGACGATCAGCGCCATCGTCACCACCCCGACGGTGTACCAGATGCCGGCGAAGGGATCGCCGGTGCGGGCGACGATATACTGGCTGATGAAGGGCAGGAAGCCGCCGAAATAGCCGGTGCCGATATGATAGGGCACCGACATCGAGGTGTAGCGCACCCGCGCCGGGAACAGCTCGACCAGCAAAGCCGCCACCGGGCCGAAGGTCATCCCCGACAGGAGGCCGATCACGACGATGGCGAGCACGACCTGCGCGGCCTGCGCGAAGGACGGGCTGGTCTTTTCGGTCTTGTAGCCCGCGGCTTCCAGCGCCGAGTCAAGCGCCGCGGGATCGGCGGCGTCGACGGGGGCGCCGCCGATCGTCACCCGCGGCTCGGACCCGATCGGGCCGGCCGCGGTCGAATAAGCGATGCCGCGCTTCGACAGCGTGTCGAGCACCCGCCCGCACGGCGTCGCCTGGCCCTTGGTGGCGAAGGGATCGAAGCGGCAGTCGCTGCCCGTCACCACCACAGGGTTGCGCGCCATCGCGGCGGAAAGCTCCGGATTGGCCGCCGCGGCCATCCAATGGAACAGGGGGAACATGAGCAGGATGGTGAGCGCGTAGCCGATCACGATCGGCTTCTTGCGCCCGACCTTGTCGCTGAGCCAGCCGAACAGGATGAACCAGAACAGGCTGAACACCGCCCCGACGCCGATCATCAGCCGCGCGGCATTGTCCTCGATGCGCAGCGCATTCTGGAGGAAGTAGAGCGCCTGGAACTGCGCGGTGTACCAGATGACGGTGAGGCCGGCGGCGATTCCGAACAGCGCCACCAGCACCAGCTTCACCTTCGGCCAGGTGTCGAAGCTTTCCTTGATCGGATTGCGCGCGCAGGTGCCGGCCTCCTTCATCTCCTGGAAGACCGGGCTCTCCTTGAGCTTGAGGCGCACCCACAGCGACACCGCCAGCAGCAGCAGCGAGAACAGGAACGGCACGCGCCACCCCCAGGCGTCCCAGGCCGCCGGATCGACCAGGGTGTTGGCGACCAGCACGACGACGACGCTGAGCAGGAAGCCGCCGATCACGCCGGCCTGGATGAAGCTGGTATAGAAGCCGCGGCGGTTGCTCGGCGCATGTTCGGCGACGTAGATCGCGGCCCCGCCATATTCGCCGCCGAGCGCCAGCCCCTGGAGGATGCGCAGGAAGACCAGCAGGATCGGCGCCGCCACGCCGATCTGGGCGTAGGTCGGCAGCACGCCGACCGCGGCGGTGGCGAGCCCCATCAGGGTGATCGTGACGAGGAAGGTGTATTTGCGGCCGAGCCTGTCGCCGAGATAGCCGAACAGCACCGCGCCCAGCGGCCGCATTCCGAAGCCGACGCCGAAGCTGGCGAGGAAGATGAGGAAGCTGACCGCCGGATTGTCCGACGGGAAGAACTTGCCCGCGAGCAGCCCGGCGAGCGTGCCGTAGACGAAGAAATCGTACCATTCGAAGATCGTGCCGAGCGTCGAGCCGACGATCACCAGCCGGTCCCGCTTCGCGTCCACCACATGATTGCCGGCCGCCACCGTCGCCATCCGCATCCCCCTCCGTTTCGGCGGAGCCTAAGCCGGACGGGCGGCGGCGGGCAAGCGGCTCAGATGGCGAGGCGCCCGGACACCGATCGGCGCTCGAAGGCGCGCCGTTCTAGAAGAGGCGCGCGCCGTTGGGGACCGGAAGGTCCGGCCGGATCAGCACCACGGCGCCGTTCTCGTCCGGGAAGCCGACGGTGAGCACTTCCGACATGAACGGGCCGATCTGCCGCGGCGGGAAATTGACGACGGCCGCCACCTGCCGCCCGATCAGATCCTCGGCCCCGTAATGTTCGGTGATCTGGGCGCTCGACTTGCGCACGCCGACGCCGGGGCCGAAGTCGATGCGCAGCTTCCACGAAGGCTTGCGCGCCTCCGGAAACGGATCGACGCCCACCACCGTGCCGACCCTTATGTCGACGGCGAGGAACTGGTCGAAGCCAATCGGATCGGCGGGCGCTGCGCCGGGGTCGGAAAGCCTGTGCGTCATCCGCCCCTCAATCGCCGAGGCGGCACCGTGGCGCCAGCAAAATACGCCGTCGCTGCCGTCAATCGGCTTCCAAGGATTGATCCGCGGCGCGAGCCGCCCATCTAACCGGTTCCCGCTCCCGACAAGGTCAGCTAATGACGCGCCGCGCGCTCCTCCTCCCGCTCTTCCTCCTTGCCGGCTGCGGCGCGGCCGAGCCGCCCGAGCCGGCCCCCGGGGCAGTCGAGAAGACGCTCAAGCAGCTCGAGGCGAACGAGCAGGCGACCAAGGCGGAGGCGATCACCGTCTCGCGTGCCCGCGAGCGCGAACGCCTGGACGCGGCGGAAGAGCGGCTGGAAAACGCCCAATAGGGAATGCGCGTGCCCGTCCTCGGGGGCGGCGCGGCCGGACGAAATCCTACATTTGAAGCCCGGTTACGACCGTCCCGTCATTCCACCGTGACGGACTTCGCCAGGTTCCTCGGCTGATCCACGTCGGTGCCCTTGGCCACGGCGACGTGATAGGCGAGGAGCTGGACCGGGATGGCGTAGACGAGCGGCGCGATCAGCGGGTGGACCTTGGGCATCTCGATCGTCGCGATCGTGCCTTCGCTCGCCTGGGCGAGTCCTTCGGCATCGGAGATGAGGACGACCTTGCCGCCGCGGGCCTGGACCTCCTGCATGTTCGACACCGTCTTCTCGAACAAGGGCCCCGACGGGGCGATGACGATGACGGGGACGTTGTCGTCGATGAGGGCGATCGGGCCGTGCTTCATCTCGCCCGCGGCATAGCCTTCGGCGTGGATGTAGCTGATCTCCTTCAGCTTCAGCGCGCCTTCCATCGCCATCGGATAGTCCGGGCCACGGCCGAGGTAGAGGACGTCGCGGGCGCGGGCGATGAGCGGTGCTATCGCCTCGATCTCCTCGTCGTGGTTCAGCGCCGCGTTCATCGCGGCGGGCGCTTCGGTCAGGTGGGCGACGATGTCGCGCTCCTCTTCCGCGCTCATCCGGCCCTTGTCGCGCGCGATCTTGGCGGCGAGCGCGGCCAGGACGGCAAGCTGGCAGGTGAAGGCCTTGGTCGAGGCGACCCCGATCTCGGGACCGGCATGGGTGGGCAGCAGCAGGTCCGCCTCGCGCGCCATCGAGCTGGTGGGCACGTTGACGACGACCGCGATCTTCTGGCCCTGCTCGCGCGCATGCCGGAGCGCCGCCAGCGTGTCCGCGGTCTCGCCCGATTGCGAGATGAACAGCGCCATCCCGCCCTTCTCCAGCACCGGCTCGCGGTAGCGGAACTCGGAGGCGATATCGAGCTCGACCGGGACCCGAGCGAACCGTTCCAGCCAGTATTTGGCGACCATTCCGGCATAGAAGCTGGTGCCGCAGGCGACGATGGTGATCCGCGGCACGTCCGCGAAGCTGAACTCCATGTCGGGCAGCGCGACCTTCTGCTCGAGCGGCCGCAGATAGCTCTGAAGCGTCTGGGCGACCACGATCGGCTGCTCGAAAATCTCCTTCTGCATGTAGTGGCGGTGGTTGCCCTTCTCGATCGCCACCGCGCTCGCTCCCGAGGTCGTCACCGGCCGCTGCACGGGCCGGTCGTCCCTGTCGTAGATCTGCGTGGCGTCGCGGGTGATGATCGCCCAGTCGCCCTCCTCCAGATAGGATATCCGCTGGGTGAGCGGGGCGAGCGCGAGCGCGTCGGAGCCGAGATAGGTCTCGTCCTCGCCATAGCCGATCACCAGCGGCGAGCCGAGCCGGGCGCCGATCAGCATGTCGGGATAGCCGCGGATCAGGATGGCGAGGCTGAAGGCGCCGTGCAGCCGCTTCAGCGTCTTGGACACCGCGTCCTTGGGGCTGGCGCCGCGCTCGATCTCGCGGCTGATGAGGTGGGCGACGACCTCGGTGTCGGTCTGGCTGGTGAACTGGCGGCCGTCCGCGATCAGCTCCTCGCGCAGCGGCCGGAAATTCTCGATGATCCCGTTGTGGACCAGGGCGACTTCGCTGGTGGCGTGGGGATGGGCGTTGTCGCGGGTCGGAGCGCCGTGCGTCGCCCATCGGGTATGGGCGATGCCGACCTGGCCCGGCAGCGGATCGGCGGCGATCTCGCGCACGAGATTGTCGAGCTTGCCTTCGGCGCGGCGGCGCACGAGCTGGCCGTCGACGATCGTGCAAAGGCCCGCTGAATCGTAGCCGCGATATTCGAGGCGCCGGAGGCCTTCGATCAGCCGCCCGGCAACCTCCTCACGCCCGACAATCCCGATAATTCCACACATGAACTCTCACCCGTCATTCCCGCGACAGCGGAATTCCCTACCGTTCCTGAACCCGCGCGAGCGCCGCCTGGATTCGGCTTTCGCCGGAGCGGCGCAATCCGCGCCGGTCAGCCTGCTTTCTTCCTCGTCAGCATCCGGTCCCTGAACCGGGCCGCCCAGCCGGGCCGCTCCTCCTGCTTGCCGCGCGCCACCGCCAGAGCGTCGGCGGCGACGTCGCGGGTCACGACCGAACCGGCGCCGACGATCGCGCCCGCGCCGACATTGACCGGCGCCACCAGGGAGGTGTTCGATCCGATGAAGGCGCCCTCCCCGATCTTCGTCGCATATTTGAAGAAGCCGTCGTAATTGCAGGTGATCGTTCCGGCCCCGATATTGGCCGCGGCGCCGACATCGGCATCGCCGATATAGCTGAGGTGGTTCGCCTTCGCGCCCCTTCCGAGCCGGGCCTTCTTGACCTCGACGAAATTGCCGACCTTGGCCTTCTCGCCGATCTCGGCGCCGGGGCGGAGCCGGGCGTAGGGACCGATCTCGGCGCCGGTGGCGATCACGGCGCCCTCGATATGGCTGAAGGCGCGGATGCAGACTCCGTCGGCGATGCGCACGCCCGGGCCGAACACGACGTTGGGCTCGATCACGCAGTCCCGGCCGACCTCGGTGTCGTGCGCGAACCAGACCGTGTCGGGGGCGACCAGCGTGACTCCGTCGGCCATCGCCTTGAGGCGGCGGCGGCGCTGCCACTCGGCCTCGACCAGCGCCAGCTCGGCGCGGCTGTTGACGCCCGCCATCTCCCAGGGCGCCGCCTCGATCACGACCGACCTCATCCCCTCGGCGGCGGCCTGCATGACGATGTCGGGGAGGTAATATTCGCCGGCGGCATTGTCGTTGCCGACCTTGGCGAGCAGCGCGAAAAGGTCGCGGGCGCGCACCGCCATCAGGCCTGAATTGCACAGGTTCACGGCGCGCTCTTCAGGCGTCGCGTCCTTGTATTCGACCATCTTGTCGATGGTGCCGTCGTCGCGGGCAAGGATCCGGCCGTAGGCGGCGGGATCGTCGGGGCGGAATCCGACCACGACCGCGGCCGGCCGGTCGGCGCCGTTCAGCCGGTCGAGCATGTGCGCCATCGTCTCGGCCTCGACCAGAGGCGTGTCGCCGTAGAGGATCAGGACGTCGCCCTCGAAGGCGCCCAGCACGGCTTCGGACTGCTGGACCGCGTGACCGGTGCCGAGCTGCTCGACCTGCAGCACGACCTCGCCGCCGCGGGCCTGGACCAGCCCCTCGACCTGCTCTCGCCCGCTCCCCAGAACGACGATTTTCCGCGCCGGGCCAAGGCCTTCGAGCACGCCGAGCAGATGATCGAGCATCGCCCGCCCGGCGATCGGGTGGAGCACCTTGTGGACGTCCGATTTCATGCGGGTACCCTTGCCGGCGGCAAGGATCACGGCGGCGAAGGGGCGGGTACGTTTCATCTAGCTGCGCTTTCGCACGGAAACCTTGCTATTTCCATAGCATGGCGGAAGCCGGATGTTCACCGCCGAGCTTTCAGCCAAAGGTGGCGGGCCAGCATCAGCGGCGGCATGCGCAGCCAGTGGGAGCGGACGTAAAAGGCGAAGCGCAGGCCCTTGCGGGTTTCGCGGCCCCAGCCGTCGCGGGCGAGGAGGCGGGCGCGGAAATAGCGGTCGGAGCGCCGCGGACTAAAATCGATGGGGGCCGGGCCGTCATAGGCCGTGAGCGGGGTCCCGAATATCTGCGCCGCCAGACGAAGCGCCGTCATGACCTGCCGCCCGAGGCCATGCGCGTGCGCTTCCTCGACCGCGCCGGGACAGAAGTCCGCTTGATCCCGGGAGAACTCCCGGCACATTCGATCGATGTCCCAGAGGTTGCGCAATCCTCCCGCCAGGTCCCCGTCGGCGATCAAATGGGCGGCCGCATGCAAGATCATATGCTCCGGCGACAGCACCCGAAGCCCGCCGTGCAGCGGCCGGCTCTTGTCGATCAGGTCAAGCGGCAGGGGCTTGGGCCGGGCGGTCAACGGCAGGATGGTGTGGTGGACGTCGATCATCCGGTCGCGCTCGCGGTGGATCAGCGGCGGCAGCTCGTGCATCCAGCGGCGGTAATAGAGGTCGTCATAGGGATCGGGCTTGACCCATTCCCAGCCGGCCGCGAGCAGCGCCTGCTGCACCTCATCGAGCGTGCCGCGCGGCACGAGGATGTCGAGGTCGCCGATCGAGCGGCCGATCGCGGCCTCCAGGCCCGCGGCGGCATAGGCGGTGCCCTTGAGAAGGATCACCGGAACGCCGGTGGGAGCGAGCGCGCGGCGCGCCATCTCCGCCTCCCATAGCGCCTGCGTGCGCGCCTGCTCCGAATCGCGGCGCGCATCGGCGAGGAGCGCCGCCACCTTCGGCGGCAGCTCGATCGCCTGCAGACGATGAGCGAGGCTGCCGGCCAGCGATTCCGCGCGGGCGACGGCGATCAACTCCGTCCATTCGCCGGGGCTCAGCCCCGTCACCGATCCGGGCTCGGCCAGCGCGCGTGCCAGGAGGCGGGCGTTCCTCACGCCAGCTCCTCGACCAGCGCCAGCGCGCTCGCGGTGTCGGGATAGTCGATCGCGGCGGCGGGGCAGCCGGTGACGAGCCGGGTAAGCGCGTCGAAGCCCGGTTCGCCGAGCGCCACATAGTTGGTCGAAGCCTGGGTCAGCCGAACGAACACCTCGGCCGCGCCGACCGGCCGAACCGCGCGGGCATGGCCGAAGCGGGGGAACAGGATCAGCGCCGGCGCCGCCGGCTCGCCCATCCGGGCGACCGCGCCCTCGGCCGGGCGCAGGTGCCGGATCGTGCCCTTGGGCGTATCCGCCAGCGTCGGCCCGAGCCGCTGCGGCCCGACGATCTGCTCGACCACGCAGATCGCCTGGTTCTTGAGGCTGACCGCGCGCGGAAAGGGATGGAGCCTTCCGTCGGCGAGGTCGACCAGCGCGAATTCATCGCCCATCAGCCGCCAGCCGCGCTCGCCGAGCAGCGCCGCCAAGGTCGACTTCCCCGAGCCCGAATCCCCGGTCATCAGCAGCGCCCTGCCGTCGCGCTCGACGCTCGCCGCGTGGAGCAGCAGGAAGCGTTTCTGCCCGAGCGCCATCTGCAGGTTCATGCCCATCTCGGCGGCGAGCAGGCCGTGCGCCAGCGCCATCGGCACCGCGTCCGGCAGCGTGTAATCGCCGCGGATCGCGACCGAGGGCCGCAGCCAGCGCCGCCACGGCCGCTCCGCCTCCAGCCGCACCGTGAAGTCGCACAGGCCATGCGCGGGCGCCGGATATCCGGCGTAAAGCGCCTTCAGCTGCTCGATCGGCTGCGGCCATTCAGAGCCGATGCGGAACGCGACCGGGCCCACCTGGAGCTGGAACCGGTGCTTCATGCCCGGCTGACGAGGCCCGCCGCTTCGAGCTCGGCGAGCCGCGCCCGAAGCGCCTCCGCTCCGCCCTCCACTTCAAATCGGGCGCCGATCCGCGCCAGCAGCGCGTCCGCGTCCGCCGCTTCGCCGGCGAGCGCTTCCAGGATCTGCGGCGCCGGCGGCGCGAGGATGTGGCTGATGCCCGAAGGCGCGTGGAACAGGGCGGTGAGTCCGTCCAGCTCGACGCGGCGGACGAGGGCGGGCGGATCGGCGATGTAGCGTGGACCGGCCATGCCGGCCCAGCCTAGCTCAGCGCGGCATCTGCAGCGAGGCGTAGCAGGTGAAGCCGCTCATCCCCGCCTGCAGACGGCGTATGTAATTGGCATAGGCCTGGGCGGATTCTGAATCGATTCCGGCCGGGCTCGGGCCGCCGCGAAGCAGCAGCTTGGCCTCCTCGCCGGTGATCGGCCGCGGCGCCGGCGGGAACGCGCCCGCGGTGCCGGGGGGGACAAGGCTGCCGTCGGCGGCGATATACTGGCCGGCCGCCTGCGGCGCCGGCACCGGGATCTCGCAGTTCAGCACGGACCCGGCGGTTTGCGCCAGCGCCGGCCGGATCGTGACGACGGTCGAAGCCGCCGCCGCGCCCAGCGCGAGCACGACCCGGCGGTTCGGCCGGGGAGCCTCGGCGCCCGCCTGAGGTTCGATTGGTTCGCTCATGTCCGGTCCCGGGTATAGTGGTGTTCTTTCATAAGGGTAAACCCCCGGCCTGGCGAGCAGCCGCGGATTTGCGGCCATCCCGCTAAGGGACAGTAAAGCGGCCTGAAAGCCGGGTTCGGGAGCGCCCGCGCGGCCGCCTCAAGGCTCGCCGACAGCCGGCCGCCGCCGATTTTTCATTTCGGTAGGGAAAGAAATCCGCGCCTCCTCGTTTACCGTGCGGTGCGGGTTTCTTGCCCGCCATGTTCGGGGCTGTGCTCGGCACAAGGGCGGGACAGCCGAGGAAGAGGAGACTCCGATGAAGAAGCTTGTATTTGCCGCTGCGCTGATGCTCGGTACCGCCGCGATGGCGCAGGACGCCGCGCAGGACACGACCGCCGAGACCGACGTGTCGACGCAGACGGAAACGACCACCCAGACCGACACCACCGGAACCGCCGGCACGATGCAGACGACCACGTCCGCGCAAGGCGGCGCGACCGTCGCGCCGGGCAACGCCGCGCCGGAGCGCGACGCCCGCGGCATTCCGGTCGTGTCCGATCCGGCGATGGCTCCTTCCGGCGCCAACCAGCCGATCAGCGCCCCTCCCGGCGCGCGCATCGTCGCGAGCGACAATCAGGGCGCGGTGTTCGCCACCCAGCCGTCGACCAAGGAATATCCGGTCTGCTCCCGCACCGTTACCGACGGCTGCGTCCAGGCCTATGAGCGCGGCGCCGGCCGTCCCCGCCGCTAAGGCGCTCACCACGCCCCTAGGCGCCTGAGAGGGCGGAGGCGATGCCTCCGCCCTCGTCCTTTGCCGGCCCCTGCGGACTGCCTGTCGGAAACGCCTGCGCGACCACCGCCGGCGCCCCATCCTGTGCAAGCCGACGCGCTTCTGCCATGGCGGCGGTTGACGGGCGAGCGATCGGCCTCGGCGCACGGGCAGGAGGAACCCCAGGAATGACCATCCGCTTCGACGACCGCGTCGCCATCGTCACCGGCGCCGGCGGCGGTCTCGGCCGTGCCTATGCGCTCGAGCTCGCCCGCCGCGGCGCCCGAGTGGTCGTCAACGATCTCGGCGGCGCGCGCGACGGCTCGGGCAGCTCCGATGCGGCGGCGGCGGTGGTCGAGGAGATCGAGCGGGCCGGCGGCGCCGCGATGGCGAACGGCGCCAGCGTCACCGACGCCGAGCAGGTCGAGGCGATGGTCGCCCGCGCGCGCGAAGCCTGGGGCGGCGTCCACATCCTGATCAACAATGCCGGGATCCTGCGCGACCGCAGCTTCTCGAAGATGACGCTCGACGATTTCCGGGTGGTCGTCGAGGTCCACCTGATCGGCGCCGCCGTCTGCACCAGGGCGGTATGGGAGACGATGCGCGAGCAGGCCTATGGCCGGATCCTGATGACCACCTCCTCAACAGGGCTGTTCGGCAATTTCGGCCAGGCCAATTACGGCGCGGCCAAGCTCGGTCTCGCCGGCTTCGCCAAGACCCTTTATCTCGAAGGCGCCAAGTACGACATCCGCGTCAACAGCCTCGCGCCGACCGCGGCGACGCGGATGACGCAGGACATCTTCCCGCCCGAGATGCTTGCCGCGTTCAACCCTGAGAACGTGGTTCCGGCCGCGCTCTTCCTGGTTTCCCAGAACGCCCCCACCAACGCCATCGTCGGCGCCGGCGCGGGCGTCTACCAGGCCGCCTTCGTCACTTTGACGCAGGGCGTGGCGCTGCCGGAGGGCAAGCGCACGGTTGAGGAAGTGGCCGCCAACTGGGACAGGATCGTCGATCGCAGCGGCGAGATCGTTCCTCAATCCGGCGCCGAGCAGGCCATGTCGATCCTCCAGACGCTCGGGCGCTAGGGCTCTGCTATGACACTTTTGCTATAGTCTCCCCCGCATCGGAAGGATGAGCATGTACACCGACAGCGATCTGGAAGGGGCGGTGGCGGCGGGCGTCCTGACGCCGCAGGCGGCGGACGCCTTCAGGAATCATGTCGCCGCAAGCCGCGCGACTCCGGCCGTCGACGAGGAGCATTTCCGGCTCCTCACCGGATTCAACGACATCTTCGTCGCGATCGCCGCGGTGATCCTGCTGATCGCCCTGGCCGGCATCGGCAATTCGATCCGGTTCGGCCTCCCCCCCGGAGCCGCCACGCCGCTTGCCGGCAGCCTGGTCGCGCTCGCCGCCTGGGCACTGGCCGAATTCTTCACGCGCGAGCGGCGCATGGCGCTGCCGAGCATCATCCTGCTGCTCGCCTTTGTGGGCGGCGTGTTTACCGCCGCCCTCGCTGCGGTCTCGACCATCTTCCCGGCCGAAGCGTTTCAGCGCAACGACGCCGCCACGGCGCTGACGACGAGCGGCTGCGCCGCGCTCGCGGCGGCCGCCGCCTGGCTGCACTGGCGCCGCTTCCGAGTGCCGATCACGGTCGCGGCCGGCGCCGCTGCCCTCGTGGCGATGGCGTTGGGTTTCATCGGCTATCTGATCGGCGACGGAGGCGAGCGGGAGGCCCTGCTGATCCCCGCGCTGATCTCGGGGGTGGCCGTGTTCCTGCTGGCGATGCGCTGGGACGCCTCCGATCCCGCCCGCCAGACCGGCCGCTCCGATGTCGCCTTCTGGCTGCACCTGCTCGCGGCGCCGTTGATCGTCCACCCGGTCTTTTCGCTGCTCGGCCTCACCGACGGCTCGGGGACCCCGATCGAAGCCGCGGTGGTGCTGCTGGTCTATGTCGCGCTGGGCCTCACGGCACTGGCGATCGATCGCCGTGCGCTGCTCGTCTCCGCTTTGGCCTACGTGCTCTTCGCGCTGACCAGCCTGTTCAGGAGCGTAGGCGCGGTCGAGCTGAGCTTTGCGCTTACCGCCTTCGTGATCGGCTCGGCGCTGCTGCTGCTCTCCGCCTTCTGGCACACGGCGCGGCGCCGGGTGGTGGAGCCGCTGCCGGCGACGCTCAAGTCGAAGCTGCCGGCGCTTGACCGGGCGCCTAGCCCCCGACCAGCTTCATAAGCCGGCGCTCCACGGGCGCGAGGATGGGGCCGAGCTCGTGGCCGCGGCGAAGCACCGCGCCATGCTCGCCGATCAGCGCCCACATCCCCTGCCGGCCGTGCAGCGCCGGGCGCTTCTCGATCCGGTATTCGGGACGTTCGGCGGTGCGGCGGAAGGCGTTGAAGGCGGCCGCCTCGCGCCCGAACTCGATCGCATAGTCTTTCCACAGGCCGGCCGCGACCATGCGTCCGTAAAGGTCGACGATGCGGCTGAGCTCAGCCCGATCGAAGGCCACCTGGCGGGGCCCCGCTGACGTTGCCGGAAAAGGGTGGACCGTCCCCATCAGGCGCGGTCCCGCCCTTCCATACCCCGCTGTCCAATCGCATCCTCGCGGTCGCGCTCCTCGAGCAGCTCGGCGAGCCGCTTGCGCAGCTGCTCGACCTCGCACTTGAGGATCTCGAGCTTCTGAGTCTCCGGGTCGAACAGGCCGGCGCAGGGCGTGCCGTAGGGCATGAAGGCCCTGCCATATTGCTCGGCGTCGACGAGCGTCGGACGGGCGGGGATGCCGATCATCGTCGCCCCTTCTGGCACGTCCCTGGTTACCACCGCGTTCGCGCCGATCCTCGCCCTCGGCCCGACCGTGATCGGCCCAAGCACCTGCGCGCCCGATCCGATGATCACGCCGTCGCAAAGGGTGGGATGGCGCTTGCCCGGCTCGCCGCCGGCCGGATTGGTCCCGCCCAGCGTGACATTCTGGTAAATGGTGACCCCGTCGCCGATCTCGGCGCTTTCGCCGATCACCGTGAAGCCGTGATCGATGAAGAAATTGCGGCCGATGACCGCGCCCGGATGGATGTCGATCGCGGTCAGGAAGCGCGAGAAATGGTTGACGAAGCGGGCCAGGAAGAACAGCTCGCCGCGGAACAGCCAGTGCGCGATCCGGTGCAGCCCAAGCGCCAGAACCCCCGGATAAAGCAGGATTTCCCACCTGGAACGGGGAGCCGGGTCGCGCGCCTTGACAGAATCCAGATAGGCAATCAGCCCCGACAGCATTGGCACCCTTCTTGTTCGCTCGGCGCCAAGATAGGCGCTCATGCGCCAAAATGCCAGCGAGGCCGAAGAATCCGGCGACGACGGATTTCTCTTGCCCGCGCGGCGGCTGCCAAGCAGACAGCGCTCCGCTGCCGGTCCTGAAAGGAAAACATGGACTTCTCTGCCGTTCCCTGGGCCGACCTCTTTCCCTTCATTGCGATCGGTTTCCTTGCCCAGATCGTCGACGGCGCGCTCGGAATGGCGTTCGGCGTGATCTCGAGCACGCTGCTGATCGGCCTGGGCGTGCCGCCCGCGACGGCGTCTGCGGGGGTGCACACGGTGGAGACCTTCACCACCGGCGTCTCCGGCATCAGCCACGTCGCGCACCGCAACGTCGATTGGAAGCTGTTCGGGCGGATCGTCATCCCGGGGGTGATCGGCGGCATCATCGGCGCCTATCTCCTCGCCAGCATCAGCGCCGAGGCCGCCCGCCCTTTCGTCCTCACCTATCTGACCGGGATCGGCCTTTACCTCCTCTACCGTGGCGCCCGCCACCGCCACACCGAAAAGGAGCCCAAGGTGGTGGCGCCGCTCGGCCTGATCGGCGGCTTCCTCGACGCGGCCGGCGGCGGCGGCTGGGGACCGGTGGTGACCAGCAACCTGCTCGTCCAGGGCGGCAGCCCGCGCAAGGTGATCGGAACGGTCAACACCGCCGAATTCTTCGTGACGGTGACCATCTCCGCCACCTTCATCGCCGCTCTGGGCTGGGAGGCGTTCACGATCGCGACGATCGGCCTGCTGGTGGGAGGCGTGCTCGCCGCGCCGCTCGGAGCGCTGATGGCCAAGCGGATCAACGCCGACCTGCTGATCACCATCGTCGGAAGCGTGCTGACGCTGACCAGCCTCTACGGGCTTTGGCGCGCGATGAGCTGACCGGCGCGCCCTAGAGCGTCGCCATGTCGATGACGAAGCGATACTTGACGTCGCTCCTCAGCATCCGCTCGAAAGCCTGATCGATGTCCTGCATCGGGATCATCTCGATGTCGGAGACGATGCCGTGCTCGGCGCAGAAATCGAGCATCTCCTGAGTCTCGGCGATGCCGCCGATCAGCGATCCGGCGATGCTTCGGCGCCTGAAGATGAGGTTGCCGACCGACGGCGAGGGGTGCGGCTCGGCCGGCGCGCCGACCAGCGTCATCGTCCCGTCGCGCTTCAGCAAGGCCGTGAACGCATCGAGATTGTGCGGCGCCGCGACCGTGTTGAGGATGAAGTTGAAGCTGCCGGTATGCGCCTTCATCTCGTCGTCGTTCTTCGAGACCACGACCTCGTCGGCGCCGAGTTTCCTGGCGTCCTCGATCTTGCTCTCCGACGTGGTGAAGGCGACCACGTGCGCGCCCAGCGCCTTGGCGAGCTTGATGCCCATGTGGCCGAGGCCGCCGATGCCGACGACGCCGACCTTCTGGCCCGGCCCGACCTTCCAATGCCGAAGCGGCGACCAGGTGGTGATGCCGGCGCACAGCAAGGGCGCGACCGCGGCCAGGTCGGCCGGCGCGTGGCGAACGTTCAGCACGAACTCCTCGCGAACGACGATGGTGTCGGCATAGCCGCCATACGTGTTGCCGCGGTTTTCCTGGGTCGGGCCGTTATAGGTGCCGGTGAAGCCCCCCTCGCAATATTGCTCGAGTCCTTCGCGGCACGAATCGCAGCTCAGGCACGAATCGACCATGCAGCCGACGCCGACCGCGTCGCCGACGGCGAACTTGGTCACCTGATCGCCGACCGCCGTCACGTCGCCGACGATCTCGTGGCCGGGCACGCAGGGGTAGAGCGTCCCGCCCCATTCGCCGCGGGCGGTATGGAGGTCGGAATGGCACACCCCGCAATAGCGGATGGCGATGACCACGTCGTTGGGCCGGGGCTCGCGCCGCTCGAAGCTGAAAGGATGGAAGCGGTCGGTCGGCGAATCGACGGCGTAGGCGCGAGTGGCGAGCCCGGTGCCGCCGCCGTCTTCAGGCGACAGGGTGGGGCGCGGTAACTCCGTTGTTGCACGATCCGACATTGTTGGGCTCCCTTCTTCAGAGCGTGGCGTGGACGGTGGCGACGGCCTTGATGACCGCGCTAATACGCGCCGCGGCCTGGATTGTCTCGGCATTAACGCCATGCTGCTTCAACACTTTTTCGTGGCTATCGATGCACATGCCGCAGCCGTTGATCGCGCTGACGGCAAGGCTGAACAGCTCGAAGTCCGCCTTGTCGATGCCGGGCGCGCCGAGCGCATTCATCCGCAGCTTCGCCGGAAGCGTGCCGTATTCCGGGTTCGAGGCGAGATGGACGAAGCGATAATAGACGTTGTTCATCGCCATCACCGCAGCGGCCGCCCGCGCCGCGTTGGCGGCTTCAGGCGAAAGCTTGCCGGCCGTCTCCGCCTCGGCCGCCTCCACGATCGGCTTGTAGCCGGTGCCGTGGGCGCAGGCGAGCAGCAGGCCGTATTTGCGCTGGTCGCCCAATATCTGGTCGGAGAGCAGCGAGCCGATGTTGAGCCGCAGGTCCTTGGCGTAATCGGGCAAAGCGGCAGCGAAGTCCTTCAGGGACATGGAATTTCCTTTCGTGAGAAGAGAAAGGGGCGCGGGAAACCCCGTTCCCCGCGCCCCCCTAGAACAATTTGGAGAACCGCCCGGTCAGGCGACCTTCAGCACCTCGTCGCCCTCGTTCCAGTTGCACGGGCACAGCTCGTCGGTCTGAAGCGCGTCGAGGACCCGAAGCGTCTCGGCGGGGTTGCGGCCGACATTGAGGCCGTTGACCGTGACGTGCTGGATGATGTTGTCGGGATCGACCACGAAGGTCGCGCGGAAGGCGACGCCTTCCTTGGGGTCGAGAATCCCGAGCGCCGTGGCAAGCTCGCGCCTGTGGTCGGCGATCCAGGGAAAATCGCAGGCGGCCAGCCGCTCGTCGGCCTTGCGCCAGGCGTGGTGGACGAAATCGGTGTCGGTCGAGGCGCCGATCAGGACCGCGTCGCGGTCCTCGAAGTCCGGCCGGAGATCGCCGTAGCCGATGATCTCGGTCGGGCAGACGAAGGTGAAATCCTTGGGCCAGTAGAACAGGATCTTCCACTTGCCGCCGGTGTCGCCGAGGTCGATCGTCTCGCCGGCCGGCAGGGCGCCGCCTTGCTGGACCGGAAGCACGAGTTCGGGAAGCTTGTCACCAACGGTGAGCATCGTCTTTTTCTCCATGTCGATTGGTTCGGTTGAGAATCCGTCGCCGCCATATGGTGGGTGGCGGCGAGTGATCAACTGGATTAAACCGAACTCATTGATCGACTGAGCCGATTGCGGGATGAGCACTTACTTACCCACGCTGAAGCAGCTCCAGTATCTGGTAGCCTTGCGCGACCACGGCCATTTCAGCCGCGCCGCGGAGGCATGCTTCGTCACCCAGTCAACCCTGTCGGCGGGCCTGCGCGAGCTGGAATCCCTGCTCGGCATCACCCTGGTCGAGCGCACCAAGCGCGTCGTGCGCTTCACCCCGCTCGGGCTCAGGATCGCCGCCAAGGCGCAGCGCCTGCTGCGCGAGGCGGAGGAGCTGGCCGACATGGCCCGCGCCGGCGGCAAGCCTTTGTCGGGGGAGCTGCGCATGGGCGTCATCCCCACCATCGCGCCGTTCCTGCTGCCCAGCCTGCTGCCGACGCTGCGCAGCGAGTGGCCGGACCTCAAGCTCTACCTGCGCGAGGAGACCAGCCACGCCGCCTGCGAGTCGCTCCACCGCGGCGGAGTCGACTGCGTGCTGCTCGCCCTCCCTTATTCCTGCGGCGACGTCGAGGCGTTCGAATTGTTCGAGGACCGGCTGTTCGTCGCCTTCCCCGCCAACCCGCGCGAGGAGCCGCCGACGACGATCACGGCCGCCGCGATCGACGAGGACAAGTTGCTGCTGCTCGAGGACGGCCACTGCCTCAAGGACCATGCGCTCGCCGCCTGCAACCGCCCCGAGCTGCGCGCCGAGGCGGCGATGCTCGGCACCTCGCTTCACACCCTGGTGCAGATGGTCGCCAACGGGCTTGGCGTGACCTTGGTGCCGCAAATGGCGCTCGACGCCGGCATCCTCAACGGCACCTCGGTGATCGCGCGGCCGCTCGATGCCGATCATCCCGCCCGCCGAATTGCGCTGGTCTGGCGCAAGGGCAGCCCGCGCGACAAGGAGTTCCAGCTGCTCGGCGAAGCGCTCAAAAGCGCTGCGCTGGCGCGTGTTCCGGCGCGGCGCGTCGCCTAGCCTCGCCGGCGGCGCGGCTTGCAGAGCGGCGGCGAGAGTCTCATTGGCGTTCGGCCGTGCAACGAACATCCAGGCGGGCGGCGGAACCGCGACCTACACGACCGCGGCCGGCGGCACGATCCGCGTCGGAATGGAGGGCGGCAACCTCGTCGTGTGGGACGCCAACAACGGCAAGAGCATCATCGCCCAGGCCGACGTGATGCAGTCGAACGGAGTGATCCACGTGGTCGACGCGGTGCTGCTTCCGACGATGGGCTGAACGAGGCGGGCGGTCAGCTCCCGCCGCGCGCCCAGCGGCTGCCGCCGCCGCTGAGCAGCTCGCGTCGCCAGAACGGCGCCCGGCGGCTCGCGCCCTCGATGATGAACCGGCACGCGTCGAGCGCGCCCGCGCCGCCGGCCGCGGCCGCGCCGGCGAACAGCAGCCGCTCGCCCGGCGCGAAGCGGCCGTGGCGGTGGATCAGGATCACGCCCGCCAGCGGCCAGCGCGCGCCGGCGTCCTCGGCGACCCGGGCCAGCTCGGCCTTCGCCATCGCCGCATAATGTTCGAGCACGATCGCCGCCACGTCGTCCCCGGACTCGGCATGGAGGGTGACTCCGGCGACGGCCGCCGCGTTGAGCTCGCCGAGCCGCGCCAGCTGGTGGCCCGCGTCGAAGTCGCCCGACTGGACCCGGATGTCGAGCATGACGGGGCTCGCGGCGCGCTGGCCCGGCAGCCCAGCTCCTTCACCGCTCATCGGCGGGAACAGCGCCACTTCCTGCGCGCCGAAGAAGCTGTCGGCAGGGCCGGCATGCTCGCGGTCGACCGCGGCTCGGACTTGCGCCGGATCGGCCAGGGCGAGGCTGTAGGGCGCGCCGCGCGCCGCCAGCCAGCGGATCAGATCCTCGATGGTGAGGACGTGGCTGGGCGGATCGATCCGCTCGCCGTCGCGGCCGATCGCCTCGCGCAGCGCTCCGAAATAGAGAAGGTCGAGCTCGGTCACGCCGGCGTCAGTCCATGTGCTTCGCGCCGACGCGCAGATAATCCCAGCCGGTGATGAGGGTCAGCGCCGCCGCCGCCCACAGGCTGACGAGGCCGACCTGCTGCACCCACGGCCATTGCGGAGTCGCGCCGCCGAGGATCAGCGCGCCGAGCGCGACCAGCTGAAGCGTCGTCTTCCACTTGGCCAATTGGCTGACCGGCACCGAAATCTGCAGGCTGGCGAGGAATTCGCGGAGGCCCGAGACGATGATCTCGCGCAGCAGGATGACCAGCGCCGGGATGATGTGGAAGCTGTGGATGATCGGCTCGCCGCTCGAGTTGCGGGTCGATACCAGCATGATGATCACCGCCGCGACCATGATCTTGTCGGCGATCGGATCGAGAAACACGCCGAGCCGCGACACCGCCCCCTGCGCTCGGGCGAGGTAGCCGTCGAAATAATCGGTGATGCCGACGATGCAGTAGAGCACGAAGGTGATCGCGTAGTCGAACCAGCTCGGCTTCCACAGCAGGAACACCAGGATCGGCACCGCCAGGATGCGCGACAGGGTGAGGAGGTTGGGCAGAGTCAGCATCGGCGGACCAAGCCTTAGCGCGTAAGAGCCAGCCTGTGGAGGGCCGATCGCGCTGGACCTTGGCGGCAGACCCGCTATGACCCGCCGTGATGCGCGGCCCCTGCCCGACCACGACCGGCTGAAGATGCAGGACACGCTTCACCTGCTGCGCACGCGGCGCTTCCTGCCGCTGTTCGCAACCCAGTTCCTCGGCGCCTTCAACGACAATCTCTACAAGACGGCGATGGTGATCCTGGTCACCTATCACGTCTACAACGACCCGACCAAGGAAGCGACCTTCAACGCCATCGCCGGCGCCGTCTTCATCCTCCCTTTCTTCCTGTTCTCGGCGCTCGCGGGGCAGCTCGCGGATTCGATGGACAAGGCGCGGATCATCCGCTTCGTCAAGACCGCCGAGATCTTCATCATGGTCGGCGGCGCGGCCGGCCTGCTGCTCCAGAACGTGCCGCTGATGCTCGCCGCGCTGTTCGCGATGGGGATTCATTCGAGCTTCTTCGGGCCGATCAAATATGCGGTGCTGCCGCAGCATCTGCGCAAGGACGAAGTGCTCGGCGGCACCGGCCTGGTCGAGGCCGGCACCTACGGCGCGATCCTGCTCGGAACGATCGCCGGCGGCATCGTGCCCAGCAACGTCGCGGCGGCCGGAGTGCTGCTGATGGCGGCGATCGGCCGCGCCACCGGCGCCCTCGTCCCCCCCGCCCCGCCCGAGACCGACGCGCCGCCGCTCAAGATGGACTGGCACATCATCCGCGCCTCGATCACGCTGGTCAACGCCACCCTTCACATCCCCCGGCTGTTCCTGGCGATCGTGTCGATCAGCTTCTTCTGGGCGATGGGCGCGATCCTTGCCGCGCAGTTCCCGCCGCTGGTCAAGAACGTGCTCTACGCCGACGAGGGAGTGGCGACTTTGTTCCTCGCCATCTTCTCGGTCGGAGTCGCGGTCGGATCGATCCTGATCAACCGCCTGCTCGCGGGCCGAGTGCTCGCCAAATTCTCGCCTGCCTCGGCGATCGCGATGGGCCTGTTCGTGCTCCACCTCTACTGGAACGTGCTCGACTGGCCGGTGAACAGCGGGCCGCTGCTCGACCTCAAGACCTTCGTTCTCATCGGCCAGGCCGAGTGGGTGATGTTCGACCTGTTCGGCGTCGCCGTGTCGGGCGGCATGTTCGTGGTGCCGCTCTACGCCTTCCTCACCACCACCGTCCCCAAGTCCGAGACCGCCCGCACCGTCGCCGCCAACAACATCGTCAATTCAGGCGCGATGGTGCTCTCCGCGCTCATCCTCACCGTGCTGGTCCAGGCCGGGGTCTCGGTCGAGGAGACCTTGCTGATGGTATCGGTGGCGAGCATCGGCGCCGCCTGGATCGCCTGGAAGCTCCACCTCGCCTGCGACTGACGCCGTCATTGCGAAGAGCGCAGCGACGAGCCATCCAGACACGGCGCCGGATCGCTTCGCCCGCAATGACGATTTACGCCAGGAAGGTCCCGAAGAAGACGACGCCGCCGAGCCATCCGGTCGCGAACAGCTTGATGTCGTCGAGCAACGCGGACTGCTGCGCCTCCGTCCCGAAGCTCCAGTCGAGCGGGAGCGGCGGCGCGGAGCCACCCACCCGGCGGACGATCAGCGGCGAAAGGCGGTTCATGCCCCATCGTTAAGAGGTTCTTAACTATCGGATCAAGCCGGCAACGAGGTTAACGCGCGCCTGTCCCGGGCAGGGACGAAACCGCGGCATATGTGGCGGCCGGCGGCAAAGCGTCAGAAGGGGAAGAAGATGCTGATCGCGACGACCGCCACGGCGTAGGTGATCAGGTTCAGCGGCAGGCCGACCCGCACGAAGTCCATGTAGCGATAGCCGCCCATCTGGTAGACGATGACGTTGGTCTGGTAACCGAACGGGGTCGCGAAGGCGAGGCTGCCGGCCATCATCACGGCGACCAGGAAGGGGCGCGGGCTGACGCCCAGGCTCTCGGCGAGCGCCACCGCGATCGGAGTCACCAGCACCGCGACGGTGGCGTTGGACAGCAATTCGGTCAGGACCAGGGTGGCGCCGTAGAGGACGATGAGCGCGACCAGCGGGCTGATCTCGTTCATCGACCCGATCAGAACGCCCGTCGCCGCGTCGGCAAGCCCGCTTTCCTCCATCGCGACCCCGATCACCACCATGCCGGCGATGAGGATCAATATGTCCGGCTTGAGCCCGCCATAGGCCTCGTCCGCGGTGATCACCTTCAGGAGGATCAGCAGCACGGCGCCGGCGAAGGCGGAAGCGGCGATCGGGGCGATGTTCAAAGTAGCGATCGCGATCGCGCCGACGAACACCGCGAGCGCGATCGCGGCCTTGGCCGGCTGGAACGGGCGCGGCACGTTGAACAGCTCGGCATCGCCGACCTGGGCGGCGCCCATTTCGATCGGCTCGATGGGGGCCGCGTCGCCCGCCGGAGTGGGCTCGTCGATCGTTCGGCTCATCAGCCGGCCGCTGAACAGGAACAGGAAAATGCTGCCGGCGACGGCGGCCGCAAGACCCACCGGCGCGATCTCGAACAGTCCGAACCGAGGCTGGCCCGCAATCCGCGCCATGTCGTCGACCAGAAGATTGGTCGAGGTGCCGATCAAGGTGCAGCAGCCGGTCAGGACCGTGATGTACGAGAGCGGCATCAGGTAGCGCTTGGGGGATTGTCCAAGCGCTATCGCGACATCGCGAACGACAGGAGCGCCGAGCACCACGATCGGCGTGTTGTTGAGGAAGGGCGAGAACAGGCCGATGATCGCGAGCAGGAGCCAGACTCCGGCCTTTCCGGCGCGCTTGCACATCGCCACCGCGGCCTGGATCGCGCGGTCGAGCAACCCCGAAAGCTCGAGCGCGTAGGCGATCACGAACAGCGAGGCGAGGGCAATGATCGCCGGGCTGGCGAAGGCCCCCTGCACTTCGATCGGGCGCACCACGCCGCTCATCAGCAATACCGCCGCGCCGGTCAGCGCGACCACGTCCGATCGCACCTTGTCCCAGATCAGGGCCGCCACCACCGCGGCCAGCACCAGCAGGGTCAGGATCTGGTCGATGCTCATCGACTGTTCGGGGGTCCGTTGGGTCGATGATCGGACATGCAACCTCCTGCGGTTGTCGACTAGCGACCTTAAGGTCTGGAGCCTGCGAATAGTTTCGCTATCAAGTGCGTATGGAAGAGCCAAGCCTGCATGGCAGCCGTATCGCGCTGGCGGGCGCCCTCGGCGCCGCGTTGGTGGTGGGAGGAGCCGGTTTCCTGCTGGGGCGCGCAACCACCGAGCGGACGCCGGCGGTGATCGCGCAGCCGGTCGCCGCGCCGGCGCCCAAGCCGGCGCCCGAGCCGGCGGTGCCGAAAGGCGTGCTCGGCCGCGCCGACCTGATCGCGCTCGCCGCCAAGGCCGCCGACGCCGCGGCCGACGGGCGCGAGCCGGTACCCCAGGTCGCGGCGGCCGACGGACGGCGGTTCGAGCTTCGGCTGCCGTTCGGCTGCAGCGGTCCGTCCGGGGAGGACAGCAGCGCCGCGCTGCGCTGGCGCCACGATCCCGAGGACCAGGCGCTGAGGATCCACGCCGCCCCGGTCACCTGGACCGCGCAGGATTGGTGGGGTCCCGACGCGGCGGCCGGAGTCGAGGCGGTGGAGGGCTTCTGGATCGCGCGCCCCTGGACGTCGAGCGAGGCCTGCCCCGCCGGAGACGACCGGTCGGCGGCGGCCGGCGCCGAGCCGGTGACTCTTCCCGGCCAGACGCTGGCGGTCGGGCAGATCTTCTTCACCGAAGGCGCGCGCGGCGGCAGGCGCGACGGCAGGCCCTATGAGACGGTGGTTCGCATCCCCGAGGACGAGCTCGACGCGTCGGCCGGCTTCCGCCTGCGGATCAGCGGCCGGATCGCCCGGACCCGCAACGCCGGCCCGGTGCTGTGCCGTCAGCCCGGCGGCCCCGAGCAGCGCCCGATCTGCCTCGTCAGCGTCGTGATCGACGAAGTAGCCATCGAGAATCCGGCGACGGGCAAGACGCTGGCCACCTGGACCGTGGCCGGCCGGGAAACGCCGGAGGGCTGAAACCCGGAGAAATGGTGGAGCCCAGGCCGGTCATGTTTTCGTACCAGAATTGTGTCGGCTGCAGCGCTCCGACGATCCCTCCCAGCACCATCACTTCGCGCCGGCCTCGTCCCGCGGGCACAGGCTATTTCGATGGCGTAAAACGCCGGTCCAGCCATGGCTGGCGGCGGCAGCGACGAGAAGCTGTGGCATGTCTGCCACAGATGCGAGAGCCACGCGCTGTTCAGCGACATTTTAACTCCTTGCGCCGATAGCCGCTCGCTCCATAGGGCGGCGCTTCATAATGAAGCGCTGCCGCAAGGTTTGTACGCGAGAGGGGCAGGATGCTTCTGCAAAGGGTTTCGGCCGCCGCGGCCGATAGATTTACTACGCAATTATCCGACCGCAGGGGCGGCGCCCGTGCCGAGCTCCACCCGGCCCGCGCGGCTGCCGCGAAGCGGGCATTCACCACCCGGCGGGTCGATCTGGCGCTGGCCCGGCAGCTCGCCACGAAATGCGCCCCGCTGGCCGGCGATCTGGTGCTTGCGCGGGTGGAGAGCATCGGCCTGCACGGGCGGCTGGAATCTCCCGAAGGGCGCCGGTGCCGGCTCTATGTGGGGGACGAGATCATCGTCGCCTATGGCGCGCGCTATGCGCCCGATCAGTTCGAGGCAGTCCTGCCCGACGACCTTGGCCCCTGTGACCTCGCGGCCGGGGGCGGCATTGCGGCGCGGGTGACCCAGCGCCACGACAATGTTTCCAGGCCGACCCGGATCGCGCCGATCGGCCTGCTTGGCGACGGCAGCGGACGGATACTCAACCTGCGCCGCTTCGCGATCGAGGATCCGGCGCGCCCCAGCCACCACCCCACGGTGATCGCCGTGGCCGGCACGTCGATGAATTCCGGCAAGACCACGACGGCGGCGTCGCTGGTGCAGGGGCTGGCGCGCTCGGGCTTGAAGGTCGGTGCCGCCAAGGTGACGGGGACCGGATCCGGCGGCGACCTGTGGTCACTCGTCGACGCCGGCGCCCGCTGCGTGCTCGACTTCACGGATCTCGGCCACGCCTCCACCGCCGATCTCGATCCGCTGGAGGTGGAGCGGGTCGCACTGGCCATCATCGACCGGCTCGCGCACGAAGCGGTCGATATTGCGGTGCTGGAAGTCGCGGACGGCTTGCTGCAGCGGGAGACCGCGCATCTGCTTTCATCGGGTCGGTTCAGGTCGCGTCTCGATGGGTTGATTTTCGCAGCCGGCGACGCGATGGGCGCCGCGGCCGGCGTGAATTGGCTCCAGGAGCGTGGCTTGCCGATGCTGGCGGTGTCGGGGCTCGTCACCACCTCGCCCCTGGGGGTTCGCGAAACCGAGGCCGTCACGGGCCTTCCCGTCGTCGGCATACCGGCTCTCGTCGATCCGCTGTTCGCGCCCAAATTCTGTCTCGCCGTTCCAGCCGCCGCCTACGCGGTTTGCCGTGCGGACGGATGATCCGGCTCTGGAAGGACAAACGGCGGACGATTTTCACCGCCCTGCTTGCCGCGGCGCTGGCACAGGCGATCGCCGCCGCCGCCGCGGCCTGGTGCGTCCAGCATCTGTTCGATGAATTGACCGGCGGCCCCGCTGCCGGCGGATATACGCGGCCGCTGCTGGCGGCCGGCTTCGCCGCCGCGGCAATGATGGGGTTCCTGCTCGAAGTCGCGCAGCGGCGCCTCGGCGAAGGTCTCGCGCTCGATTACACCGCCGAGCTGCGTTTCGCCTTGTTCGATCGCCATCTGAAGACGCCCGCCAAACGGCTGCAGGAGCCGAGCCACGGCGCGATGCTCCTTCCCTTCGTGGGCGATCTGACGGCGCTGAAGCAATGGGTCGGCGACGGCCTTGCGCGGATCGCGGCGGCGGCGATCACGGTCGCGGCCTTGCTGTCGATCCTCACGGTTCGCAACCCTTTCTTGGGCGCCGCTCTGGCCCTGACCATGGCTGCCGGCGGAGCGGTCCTTCTTCTCGTCGGCCGTCCACTCGATGCGGCGGTGCGCGAACTCAGGAGAAGGCGCGGCGCGCTGGCAGGCTTCGTCTCCAGCCGCCTCGCCGGGGTGACGTCGATCCGGCTGATGGCGAGGGCGCGGGGTGAGCGCAAGAAGGTCGCCGGCCGGACGGAGGCGCTCAACCGCGCCAGCAAGCGTCGCGCCTGGCTGAGCGGCGGCATGCGGGGGATCGCCCAATTGACGGGTGCGCTGCTGATCCTCGCAACCTTGCTCGCCGGCATGCGCGAGATTGCGGCGAGCCGGCTGACGCCAGGCGAGGTCGTGGCGGCGCTCAGCCTGGTCGGCCTGCTCGCGGCGGCGATGCACGATTTCGGCCGCGGTCTGGAGATGTGGTACCCGGCCCGAACCTCGCGCGAGCGCATTTCGGCGGCGCTCCGGCAGCCGCTTCGCGGGACTGCCCGCCACGTCAAGGAGCAGCCGTCTCAGGGCGGTCTTGATATCGAGGCGCTCACCCTTGCCCCGGCGCTGTCGGGGCTATCGGCGACGGCCTCCGCCGGGGAGGTGGTGTTGATCGAGGGGCCGCCCGGCTGCGGCAAGTCCTCGCTGCTGGGCTGCATCGCGCAGCTGATCGAGCCCGACTCAGGGATTGTTCTTTATCGGGGCCGTGCGCTGCGCAGCCTCCGCCCGGGTGCGCTGCGGCGGACGATCGGGTTCGCGAGCCCTGCGCTGCCGCTGCTGCGCGGCAGCATGGGCATGAATTTGAAATACCGCTGCCCCGGCGCGGACGAACAGGAAATTGCCGACCTCCTCGCCGCATGCGGCCTCGGTCAGCTGGTGTCGCGGCTGCCCAATGGGCTCGACACGCGACTGAGCGATGATGGCTCGAACCTGTCGACGGGCGAACGCCAGTCGCTGCTGCTGGCGCGCGCGCTGCTTGGCTCGCCGCCGCTGCTCCTGATCGATTCCGTCGACACTCATGTCGGCCTGGAAGTGGTGGCTTGGCTCGCCGGGAAGCTCCGCGCTTACCCGGGCATCGTTCTGATGGCGGCCTCACGGCCCGAGCTGACCGCGTGCGCGACCCGCGTCTGGCGGCTCGAGGGGGGCGCAGCCGTAGACAAAACACCCGCTCCCGACGGCGCCAGGATCATCGCTTTGCCGCAGGCGGAAGCCCGGCAACCCGCCACGAAGGAATATAGATGAACGCTTGCGTCCGGCCCATGGAGGAGCAGTCGCGCACCCCGGCGGCAGCGGCTTGCCACCGTGGCAAGATCGTGTTCCGGTCGCTCGCCGGCATGCCGCCGCGTGACTTCTTCCTCTACGTTCCGCACCAGGCCGATGCGGCCTCGCCCGTCGTCGTCCTCGTCCACGGCATCGCGCGCAACGCTGCGGAACATGCCTTTCGCTTCCGCCCCGAAGCCGACAAGGCGGCCGCAATCCTGGTCGCGCCTTTATTCCTCGCCGATGCCTACGGCCAGTATCAGCAAGTCGTCGATCCCCGCAGCGGCGTCCGCGCCGACCTGGCGCTGTTCGACATGCTGGCAGCGGTCGGCGCCGAGACCGGCGCGCGGGCCGATCCTTTCTACCTGTTCGGCTTTTCGGGCGGGGCGCAGTTCGCGCATCGGCTGGCGATGCTCCACCCGGAGCGCGTAGCGGCGATCTCGGTAGCCGCGGCCGGGTGGTACACCTTGCCCGATCCCGAGCTTCGCTACCCGCTCGGGACCGGCTCCAGCCCGGTTTCGCGCCGCCGCTTCGATCCCGACCGGTTTCTCACCGTGCCCCGCCATGTGCTGATCGGGGAGAGCGATGTGTCGCGCGACGCGTCCCTGCGGAAAAATCGAACGCTCGACCGCCTGCAGGGCAGGACCCGGCTCGCTCGGGCGCATAGCTGGTTCGGCGCGATGGAGCGGGTGTCCGAGGAGCGCGGCGTCCGCTCCACGCCCGCGAGTCTGACGCTGCTTCCCGGCGCCGGCCATAATTTCACGGAAGCCGCGGAACGGCACCGCCTTGCAGAAACCGTTTTTCGCAGCTTCGGCCTCCTTCCTCCTGACTGAAAGACCATCGAATGATCAATAAGAAGTTCAAGTCGGCGCTTCGCCTCCTGGTCGGCGGCACCGCCCTTGTCGCCCTCTGCGCCCCTGCCCACGCGCGGGATGGGGTTAAGACCGGCGGTGATGGACTGACGCTGACGGCGGCCGACGGAGCCTTTGAACTGACGCTTGGGGGGCGCCTCCACCTGGACGCGCTCGCCTATGACGGCGATGCCTCCGATTTCCAGGATGCCGACGTGCGCCGCGCTCGCATCGAATTGTCGGGTAAGATCGCCGACATCATCCGTTTCCGTATCGACCGCGAGTTCGCCGGGAACGACGGCTGGCGCAATGTTTGGGCGTCGGTTCGCCCGATCGACGAGCTGGAGATCACGGCCGGGAATTTCACGGTTCCCTTCGCAATGGAGGACATGCAGAGCTCGAACCGCATTCCGCTGATGGAACGGTCGCTCACCAATGCCTTGGCGCCGGGCTTCAGCCTGGGTGCCGGCTTCGAATATTCGCGGCGCCATTGGACGCTTGCGGCGGGCTATTTCAGCGATCCGCTCGACAATGAGGACGACCAGTCCGACGAGCGCGGCCAAGGCTTTGCCGGGCGCGCCACGTTGGCGCCGATAAACCGCAGCGGAAAGCTGGTCCATATCGGCGCGGCAATCGAGCGGCGATCGTTCGGGGATGGCGACATCGCGCGCTTCCAGACCAATCCGGGCTCCGCGCTCGCCCCGACGCTGCTCGGGACCGGCGGAATCGCCGACCCGGAAGACCTCACCAACCTGGGCGGAGAAGTGGCGCTGTCTCGCGGTCCGGTTCTGCTCCAGGGCCAGTATATCGCCACCGAGCTGACTCGGACGGCCAACCCGACACTCAATTTCGACGGCTGGTATGTGCAGGCCGCCTGGCTGGTGACCGGGGGACGCTACGGTTATTCGCGCCGCTCGGGCGTCGTCACCGGGGCCGATCTCCGGCGCGGCAAGGGCGCCTTCGAGCTGGCAGCGCGCTACAGCACGCTCGATCTCGACGATGACGGCTTCGCCCGCGGCCATGGCCGTTCCATCACCTTGGGCGCCAACTGGTACGTCAACGAGAATGTCCGCCTCATGGCCAATTACGTCCGCAGCGAAGCCCAGGATGTCGGCGGGCAGCCGGATCGCGAGGGCAATCTCGTCGCGGGGCGTTTTCAGGTTAGCTTCTAGGGCAGCCTGCAGCGATGACGCATCCGCCGCCGCCGGCATCTTCCGCGCGCCGTGGCTAAGTCGCTCGACGCCTTGTTCGAGAAGGTTGTCGCAGGGTCGGGCGTGAGCGGCGATGCGTCAACCGCTCCAGCATGCGGCACACGATCGTATCAGAGGTGCTGGGGGGGGTCCCGAACCGTGGCAGGTTGAGCGCATCGCCGTGCATGCGACCGGCAACAAGACGCCCGCGCGTTAGAGGAAAGTCTCGCGTGACTGTCTCGGGACGGCCGCCGCGGCCGTTGATGACTATTGAGACAAGCTGGCGGCCTTGATGGACACCGATTTGCTAACCCATGTGCAGCGCACTGGGTTGCTCTTGCGTAGCACCTTCGTCGGAAAAATGGTGGAGCCGAGGCCCGTAAAATGGGCGTCTCAGGACAGCCCGCGACGTCTCTAACTCTTTGTTTCGCCAAATAACATGCTCAAGGAGCGTTTCCGGCTGTCCTGTCCCGTCCCACACAAGCCGAATTGAAATGAGGGACGAAATGAGGGACGGATCTGGAGCGCTTCATGGCTGGTCTGACAGCATTGCAGGTGAAGAACGCTAAGCCCGGTCGGCATGCCGACGGGGGCGGCTTATACCTGCTGGTCCGGAGCTGTCGGTACGCGGCGACGGCACCTTCGAGATCGATTGGTTCACTGATGAAGACCTGCGCAACCTTTTTGCGCCGCTTCTCGCGTCTAAAGAATAGTCGCGCCCAGAGGCGAACATCGCGGCGACCGCAAAAGGGACGTTGCCACGGCCATCAGTGGCCAATCGCCTTTTGCCATCTTCGATCTGCGCTGAAGGCGCTTCCCCTTCACGTGCCCCACGAAATTCCGCCCGCCAACAAGCCGTGGGCCGGCTGAACGACCGGTATGAAGGCGCGAAGCGGACGCGGCGCGGGCCGACCTTTACGACGGCAATGGGCGGATTCTGTTGAAAAACTCCCGCTTGCGTCGGCGTTGACGCTCTGATTCACTGCAGCTGGTAGCGGGAGCCGGGCGATGATGGGCGAGCGCCAGAGCGATCAGCCGGAGTTGTTTTACGGGTTCAATCTCGAGCGGCATGTGCCTGCAGATCACCTGCTCAGGTCGATCGATCGGTTCGTCGATCTCGGCGGCATTCGGGCCCAGCTCCGTCCCTTTTACAGCGACACCGGCCGGCCCTCGATCGACCCGGAGCTGATGATCCGGATGCTGATCATCGGCTATTGCCTGGGCATCCGCTCGGAGCGCCGGCTCTGCGATGAGGTGCATCTCAACCTCGCGTATCGGTGGTTTTGCCGGCTCGGCCTGGACGGTGCGGTGCCGGATCACTCGACCTTTTTCAAAAACCGGCATGGCCGCTTCCGCGACAGCGATCTCTTGCGCAAGCTGTTCGAGGAGACCGTCGCGCGGTGCATCGCCGAGGGTCTGGTCGGCGGCGAGGGCTTTGCCGTCGATGCCTCGATGATCAAGGCCGACGCCAATCGCCAGCACTCGACGCCAGGCGATGAGTGGGAGCCGCCCGACGATCCTGGCCATGCCGTCCGCGAGTATCTGGAGGTGCTCGACGAGGCAGCGTTCGGCGGCGCGACGCCGGTCGTGCCCAAGTTCATCTCGGCCGCTGATCCTGCTTCACGCTGGACCGGCGCCAATGGCGGGCTCGCCTTCTTTGCTTATTGCACCAACTACCTGATCGACCTGAAGCACGCCGTGATCATGGATGTCGAGGCGACGACGGCAGTGCGCCAGGCGGAGGTCACCGCGCAGCGCAGGATGCTCGATCGCACCGAGCAGCGCTTCGGCATCTGGCCCGAGCGGCTCGCGGCCGACACCGGCTATGGTGACGCGGCAAACCTCGCCTGGCTGGTGCATCAGAAAGGTATCGAGCCGCACATCCCGGTGTTTGAGAGAGACCGCAACGACGGCAGCTTTGGCCGTCCCGATTTCATCTATGATCACGCTGACGACAGCTACACCTGTCCGGGTGGCAAGCAGCTTCGCCGATATTGGCAGGAGAGTCGTGCGGCCAAGGCCAAGCCTCCCAGCGACGGCATCGATAAATACCGGGCCCGCAAGACCGATTGCGACGCGTGCGATCTCAGATCACGCTGCCGGCCAGGTGATGCAGGGAGGAAGCTGCTGCGCTCAATCCACGAAGGCGCACGCGATCTCGCGCGCGATCTGTCGCTGACCGACGCCTATCTCACATCACGGCGCGAGCGGAAGAAGGTCGAGATGCTGTTTGCGCACCTGAAGCGCATCCTGAAGCTCGATCGCTTGCGCCTCAGAGGCCCGAACGGAGCGAAAGACGAGTTTCTCCTCGCCGCCACTGCCCAGAACCTGCGCAAGCTCGCCAAGCTGATCCCGATGCCGCAGCCGGCGATCGCCTGAGCGGGCGATTACCCTTGCTCGTCCTGACCACGGCCGAACGTCAGCTTCTATCAGAAGCGGCCTTTTTCATCACAATCGGCGCAACGAAGACATTTGGCTTCAAACCAGAGCAGCCGAAGCGCCCCTGCCCGCTCGTGACGCAGTCAACCCAAAGCCGACTGGATCAGACCCGACCTGTCCGTAGGGCTCGAGACCAGTCCAGACGGCCGTTGATTTCCGCATCGCGCGCGGCCTGCTCCCAGTCGTATTCAACCAGGCACAGATCGACTGACCAGCCGAGTCCGCTTTTCGAAAGAACAGCGTATCGAGCATGGGGCGATCCGCTCTCCACCAAATGGGGGTACGGACGATCA
>DASWSP010000035.1:0-53484 GCA_036402575.1 Allosphingosinicella sp.
TGCGGTCCCGCAGGCGAGGCGGCCTATAGCGGCGACTCCCGCATGGGTCAACGGCCCAAGTGGCGAGGCGCGGCGGCTAATTCGGGAATGCGGGGCGGCCCGAGCGGTCAGGCGTCGACCAGGTCCGGACGGCGCTTGATCAGCGAGATGTCGCTCTTCACCTGCTGCATATCGCCGCTCAAGCGGGCAATCTCCAGCTGGTTGGCGGCAAGGTGCTGCTCCATGGAGGCAAGCCGGAGGCCCTTACTCGATTGTTCGCGCTTCACGTCCGTCAAATCGGCGTGAACCCTCTTCAAGAGTTCGAGGGCATGGTTCGCGACGTCGCTGATGGGGGGAGTCAACACCAGACCGCGTTGCCGGCAGCCTGTCGCCGGGGCCCGCGCCATTGCTCCCGTCGACGCGCTCCCCTACATGGCAAGCCGTCGCCCGCGGGGAGTGTCTATGCTGTTTTCGGTCTTTCAGGTTCTCGATCTTCTGCTGCAGGTGCTGACCTGGATCATCATCCTCCAGGCCGTGCTTTCCTGGCTGGTCGCGTTCAACGTGATCAACACCCACAGCGACTTCGTCCGCTCGCTGCTGAGCGCGCTCGACCGACTGACCGAGCCGCTCTACCGGCCGATCCGGCGCATCCTGCCCGATTTCGGCGGCATCGACTTCTCGCCGCTGGTGGTGCTGCTGCTCGTCTACGTCGCCCGGATCCTGCTCAGCGGGCTCGCCGCCGACCTCGCTTATTGAGGCGCCGGTGAGCGCCACCATCATCGACGGCAAGGCTTTCGCCGCGGAATTGCGCGCGCAAGTCGCCCAAGCCGTCCCCGGCTTCGTCGCAGCGGCGGGGCGCAGCCCCGGCCTCGCCGTCGTGCTGGTCGGCGAGGATCCCGCCAGCCAGGTCTACGTCCGATCGAAGGGCGCGGCGACGCGCGAGGCGGGCATGGCGAGCTTCGAGCATCGCCTTGCCGCCGACACCCCGCAAGCCGAGCTGATCGCGCTGGTCGAGGCGCTCAACCGCGACGAGGCGGTGGACGGCATCCTCGTCCAGCTCCCGCTCCCCGCCGGCATCGACGACAAGGCGGTGATCGCCGCCATCGATCCGGCCAAGGATGTCGACGGCTTCACCGTCGCCAATGCGGGGCGGCTGGCGGTGGGCGGTGAATCGCTGGTCCCCTGCACGCCGCTCGGCTGCCTGATGCTGCTCAAGCACCGGCTTGGCGACCTGTCCGGGCTCGAGGCGGTGGTGGTCGGCCGCTCCAACATCGTCGGCAAGCCGATGGCGCAGCTCCTGCTCCAGCAGAACTGCACCGTCACGGTCGCCCACAGCCGCACCCGCGACCTGCCCGCGGTGGTTCGGCGGGGCGACATCGTCGTCGCCGCGGCCGGACAGCCGCAGATGATCCGCGGCGACTGGCTGAAGCCCGGCGCGACCGTGATCGACGTCGGCATCAACCGAATCGTCGTCGGCGAAGGCAAGACCCGGCTGGTCGGCGACGTCGAGTTCGAAAGCGCGCAGAAGGTCGCGGGCGCGATCACCCCCGTCCCCGGCGGAGTCGGCCCGATCACCATCGCGGTGCTGCTGCGCAACACGCTGGCGGCCGCCCACGCCCGCGCCGGACTGCCGCCGCCGGAGGGGCTATGATCCTCGCGACGAGGGCGCCGGCGCGATGACGGAGCTGTTCGTCTCCGCCTTCGTGACCTTCTTCGTGGTGATCGACCCGCCCGGCTGCGCGCCGATCTTCGCCAGCCTTACCGGCGAGGCGAGCGCGGCGCACCGGCGGGCGATGGCGGTGCGGTCGGTGGCGATCGCTGCGGGCATCCTGCTCTTCTTCGGACTGTTCGGCGAGGACCTGCTCGACGCGCTCGGAGTGAGCCTCGCCGCGTTCCGAATCGCCGGCGGCATCATGCTGTTCCTGATCGCGCTCGAGATGGTGTTCGAGAAGCGCACCCAGCGCCGCGAGAGCCGGGCGCAGGAGGTCAACGCGCGTCCCGAGGTCGAGGACATATCGGTGTTCCCGATGGCGATCCCGATGATCGCCGGCCCCGGCTCGATCGCGTCGGTCATGCTGCTGATGGCGCGCAGCGAGGGCCTCGATCAGTCGCTCGTGGTGTTGGGCGCGCTGGCGGCGATCCTGGCGCTGACCCTGCTCGCCCTGCTGGCGGCCGGGCCGCTGCTGCGACTGCTCGGCCACCGCGTCGAAGCGATGATCACCCGCATCCTCGGAGTCATCCTGGCCGCGCTGGCCGCTCAGTTCGTGATCGACGGGATCGCGGTCAGCTTCCAGATCAACGTCTGACGATCAGCGCCTCACGCGCCACATGCGATAGGGCGATCCCGCCGGCAGCGCGACCGGCTCCAGCCACGCCGGCGCCGTCCCCCGGGCCAGCTGGGAATAGAAGCCGTTCGGGGCGACCGAGCGATAGATCGTCGATTCCGACATGTTCGGGCAGATCAGCACATAATCGATGCCGCGCCGGGCGATCACCCGGCGCGCATATTCCGGCGGGCCGCGGAAGCTCTTCATCACGTCGAGTATGGCCTGCTGGTTGCGGTGATAGGGCCCGGCGACGGCATCGTGGTGCGTGACCGTGATCAGCCGCGGCCCGAGATCGACGAAGGTCAGCACGTAGCCACGCGGCTGGCGCGCGACCGGCCGCAGCGCCGCCAGCGTCGGGCATTTGGCGTTGGCCTGCGTCACCGCCTGATTGCGCTTGCGGGGAGCGTCGGGGACCTGATCGGCGATCGACTGGACCGCCACGCCCGAGACGATGAGGAAGGCCGCGACCGTGCCCGCCGCCTTCAGAAGCACATGCGGCAGCGCCCCAGCCTTGCCGATCAGCCACCAGGCGAGCGCCGTCGCGCCCGGGATCGAGAGCAGCTGCGCGGCCGGACCGGCGCGGGTCTGCCAGAACAGCAGGGCCGCCGGGAGCAGCGCCAGCGCGGCCAGCGCGGCCCAGCGGACCAGCGCCGCCTCGTCCCGCCGCACCCGCCACAAGGTCAGCGCGTAGCCGATCAGTCCCGCCACCGGCAGCGACAGCACCGACAGGCCGGTCCGCCAGCTATGGGTGTAGACCGGGCGTGCTTCGCGGACATTGTCGAGCCACATCCGCTGCAGCTCCGGCGAGACGCCCTCGAGCCGGCCCAGGCAATGCGGCCAGGCGAGCGCGAAGCCCAGCGCCATGACGGCGGCCGCGACCGCCCCCGCGCCGAGCCGCGCCGGCCAGCTCTTCAGCGGCAGGAGCGCAAGCAGCGCCGCAAGCCCGCCGGAGGCGGCCATCACCGACAGCCAGACCGGAGTCAGCGCGTCGCACAGGGCAGCGCGGTTGTCGGCGGAGGCGAACAGCAGATAGCCGAGCGCGCAACCGCCGGCGAGGCTCGCGCCGTGAGCGAGCAGCCGCCGCCCCTGCCCCGGATCGCGCACCCACATCAGCGCCGACGCCGCGCCCGCCGCGGCAAGGTAGATCATCAGCTCGAGCCCGATCGTCAGCGACAGCGCGCTCGCGCCGCCGAGCAGCGCGCCGCCCCGCGCCCGCTTCGGATCGGTGAGCGCCACCATCGCCAGGCTCAGCATCGCCAGCTGCCAGCCGTGGTGATCGATCCGCAGCGGCACCCACATGCCGCGCGCCGAATGCGCGCACAGCAGCAACGCGACGGCGAGCGCGAACGCGCCAGGCGCCACCAGCCGCCGGACCGTGACCGCCATCGCCGCCATCGCCACGCCCATCGGCAGCATCGGCGCCGCCGCCACCGCCACCCTTTCCGCCGAAGCGCCTCCCAGCAGCGGCGTCAGCGCGAGCTTGATCCCGGCGATCGGAAGATCGACCAGCCGCGACCAGTGGACGCTGGCGCCGTAAGGCGGATCCAGCCGGTATTGTCTTAGATCGAACCAGCCCTGGCCCGCGAGCAGCGCCCGCACCTGGCTCATGCGCAGATTGTCGTCGGTGTCGCCCAGCGCGAACCAGCCGATATAGCGCCACTTGCTGTAGAGCAGCAGCCCCGCCGCGACAGCCCAGAAAAGCAGCACCAGCAGCCGCCAATGCGCCGCAAACCTGCCGCCGACCGCCGCCGCCATCCGTGCTGTTAACCCTTTTAAATATGGTGGGGCGGCATTAGTCGCTGGACTGCAGAGGGCAAGCCGTGATCGGAGAGGTTATCAGCACGGGCATGACGAACAGCGGCGGCTCCTCGGTGCTGCTCGGGCAACTCGTTCGCTACGCCTTGACCGGCGGGCTGGCGAGCATCGTCAACATCGGCGTCTACTGGGTGCTGGCGGCGCGCGGGATGGACCCGAACCTCGCCTGGGGGATCGGCTTCGCCGCAGCCGTCGTCGTCGGCTACGTGGCGCACAGCCGCTGGAGCTTCCGAGGCCATGGCCGGCGGGACAATCTCGCCCGGACCGGCGGCCGGTTCGTGGTCGTGGCGATGGTCAGCTTCGGTCTCAACCAATTCTGGGTATGGCTGCTCGTCCAGCGGCTCGATCTGCCGCTCTGGTCGCCCTATCCGCTCGTGCTGGCGGTGACCCCGCTGGTGGTGTTCGCGCTCAACCGCCGCTGGGTCTTCGGCTGATGGGCGTGCTCGCCCCGGCGCCTCAGGGCGGGACCGCGGCCGCTTTGCCCGCCAACGGGCTGGTGCTGTCGGTGATCGTTCCGGTCAAGGACGAGGAGGAGGCGATCCTTGCCTTCGTCGCGCACGTGGCGCCGCTGCTCGACGGGCTGTTCCCCCACGCCGGCGCGGAAGAGGCCTGGGAAATCCTGTTCATCGACGATGGCAGCGAAGATTCGACCCTCGCCGCCATCCGCGTCGCCCACGAGCGCGAGCCGCGCGTGCGCGGGCTTTCGCTGTCGCGCAACTTCGGCAAGGAGGCCGCGCTTTCCGCCGGGCTCGATTATGCGCGCGGCCAGGCGGTGGTGCCGATGGACGTCGACCTCCAGGACCCGCCCGAAGTGATCGGCGAGATGCTCGCCAAATGGCGCGAAGGATATGAGGTCGTCTATGGCGTGCGCCGCAACCGCCGCCTCGACAGCTTCCCCAAGCGGCTCACCGCCGACCTCTACTACCGCGCCCACAACTGGATCGCGCACGACAAGATCCCCGAGCATGCCGGCGATTTCCGACTGCTCGACCGGCGCGTCGTCGACGTCATCAAGCGAATGCCGGAACGCAACCGCTTCATGAAGGGCATGTTCGCCTGGGGCGGCTTCAAGCAGGCCTCGGTCGAATATGACCGGGGCCGGCGAAGCGTCGGCCGAACCAAGTTCAACTATTGGCGGCTGTGGACGCTGGCGCTCGACGGGATAACCTCGACCTCGACGATGCCGCTCCGCATCTGGAGCTATATCGGCGTCGTCATCGCCTTCTTCTCGCTGGTCTATGCGGTCTACGTGATCCTTCGCACCACCCTGTTCGGGATCGACGTGCCGGGATACCCGTCGCTGATGGTCGCGATCCTGTTCTTCGGCGGGCTCCAGCTGATCTCGCTCGGAGTGCTCGGCGAATATATCGGCCGGATCCTGATCGAGGCCAAGCAGCGGCCGATCTACGTCGTCCGCCGCACCGTCGGAATCGCCGGGGAGGACGATTGATGGAGCGTGCGATCTACGACCGGATGGCCGAGATCGACGCCGACCATTGGTGGTTCGGCGGCCGCCGAGCGATCGTCGCGTCGCTGATCGAGCGCCAGGTCGAGCTCCGCCGCCCGGCGCGGATCCTGGAGGTGGGCTGCGGCACCGGATCCAACCTTGCCATGCTGCAGCGCTACGGCAGCGTCGACGCGATCGAGCCCGACGCCCCGGCGCGCGAGCTTGCCAGCGCACGGAGCGGAATTGCGGTGCAGGGCGGCCTGCTGCCGGACGGAGTGACGCTGGACGAGGGCGCCTACGACCTGATCGTCCTGCTCGACGTGCTGGAGCATATCCCCGACGACCTCGGCACGCTCGCGGCGCTGCGCGGCAAGCTCGCGCCAGGCGGGCGGCTGCTCGTCACCGTGCCGGCGATGCCCTGGCTGTGGAGCGCGCATGATTCCGCCCATCACCACCACCGCCGCTATACCGCGCGCACGCTTTCGAAGGTGTTCAAGGCGGCGGGCTTCCGGATCCGCTACCGAAGCCACTTCAACACCATCCTGTTCCCGATGATCGTGGCCGCCCGCGCCGCCGGCAAGCTGCTTCGCCGCGAAGGCGGAGACGATGCGATGCCGCCCGGGCCGGTCAACGCCCTGCTCAAGAGCCTGTTCGCCTCCGAGCGTCACCTGCTCGGCCGGGCGCGGCTCCCGTTCGGGGTCTCGCTGGCCTTGGTCGCCGAGCCAGCCAGCCGGTAGAGAATCCCCGTCTCGCCCTGCCAGACCGGCACCAGGCCGGGGTCGTCCGGCCAGCGGCTCGGCGGCAGATCGATCAGCCACAGATAGTCGAATGCGTGGCGCGGCAGGATCTCGAGCGTCCGCTCGAGCTTCGCCTCGTTCGGCGATCGGCAGCGCCGCGGCCGCATGATCTGCGAGGGATCGGCGACGAACGGCCTGCCCTCCCTGTACTTGACCGTCACCAGCTGCGCGCCGGGCATCGCCCACTGATCGTTGGTGAAGGCGTCACGGCGGACGATGGCAAGGCTGCCGATATGCTCCATGCGCCGGGTGTACCAGGTCCCAGTGCACGGCACGTTGGCCTGCACCAGCACCCGGCTTCCGGGGGCCATGTGCGCGATCGCGCCGAGCTGCTGCTGCCAGGCGCGTTCGATCTGCGCCAAAGTCACCGTGCTCACCGTCAGCCGAGCCGCGAAGAAGGCCAGGCCGGCGATCGCGATGGCGGCGCCGAAGCGGCGCTCGACGCGCGCGTCCGGATAGATGCCGAGCACCGCCACCGCGACGAGGTAAGGCGCCAGCCGCATGTCGGCATAGGCCGAGCCGAACAGCACCCGCGGCAGCAGGACGTAGACCAGGATCAGCAGCACCGCCGCCAGACCGAGCGCGTGGCGGAAGCGCAAGCCCAGCCGCAGCAGCGCCAGCACCGGAAGCGCCATCACCAGCACCGCCCCGGCCTTGTCCCAAAGCTCCCACTGCTCGCGCAGCACGCTGATCAGCCAGCGGCCCTTGACGTTCCAGTTGAACCAGTCGCCGGTCGATCCGGCCACCGCGCCGCTGCGCCAGAGCAGCATCAGCAGGAACGGCAGCCCGAGCGGGATGCAGCCGATCGCGCCCCGCCACAGCGCCTGCCAGCGCGTGGCGCCGCGGTCGCGCTCCGCCGCCGCCTCGCCGGCAAAGGCGAGCACTCCGAGCAGCCCCCAGCCGAACGTGTGGCTGATCCAGATGACCGTCGACAGCGGCACGAAAACCGCGGCTCGGAGCCGGCGGCGGCCCAGCCTTCCGAGCCGAAGCCAGAGCGCGAACGCGATCAGCGCCAGCGCCATCGACAGCGCGAAGTTCACGAAGCCGAACTGGAACGGGTAGGAATAAGCGAGCGGAAGCGCGAAGAAGGCGGTCGGCGGCAGCCGCCCGTGTATCTCGCGGGCGATGCCCAGGAAGCCGGCCACCGTCAGCACCGGGATCGCCATCACGATCAGCTTGACGCCGGTCTCGATCCCGAACAGCCTGGCGAGCGGGAAGATCAGGACGTCGATGCCCAAATTGCCGATCAGCGCCCATTCGAACCCGTAATAGCGGTCGAGGAAGGGCGAGCTGTCGATCCCGACCTGGACCCGGTAGCGGCCGAGATGGCCGGGCAGGTCGATCAGCGGCGGCGTCTCCGGAGCGAGCAGCGGGATCGCCGAGGCGACGAGCAGCAGGGCGAGCAGCGGTCGGCTCTGCCACCACTGTCGGCTTTGATCCTGCTCGGCTGGGTGCAGCGCCGCCACGGCGGGCGCTTATGCCGGAGCCTGTTGCGCTGCAAGGCCGCTAGTCAGCGAGTCACCCGGTACACGCGCAGCCCGGGCTTCCCGCCCAGCTCGACCGGCTGGAGCCAGGCTGGGATTCGGCCGCGATCCAGCTGCGCCCAAAGGCCGTCCGGAGCAGCGCGCTTATAGTGCCCGCCCTCGGGCATCGCCGGGCAGAATATGAGCCAGTCGATCGATCGGCGCTCCAGCAGCGCCCGCGCCTCTTGCGGTGGGGAGAGGAAGATAAGGAACAGGTCGCGCATCGCCGCGGCGTTGCGATGGTGGCCGCTGGCGACGATGCGATGATCGGTGTGGATCAGGATGCCGAGGCCGAGATCGAGCGGTGCGGCCACGTCTCCGGCGGGAAGCCGGTTCAGCGCCTGGATCTGCCGGCGGTCGAGGCAGGACGAGGGCCGCCGGGAGGCGGCCGCCGCCTCGCCTTCGACGGCGCTGTTGACGAGCGCCGCGGCGATGCTCGGCGCCACCAGCAGCAGCGACGCCAGCGTCCCCAGCAGGCGCATCGGCGCGGAGCGCCAGCCGTCGATGCGCTGCCGCGCCAGCCTGAACAGCGCCACCGCGCCCGGGATCGCGAAGAGATTGGCGACCGCGCCGGCGCGCTGGACGAAGACGGCGACGATCGTCGCCGCGGCCAGCATGAACAGCATGACCGCCCAGGCCGGCCGCCGTTCGCCCGAGGCGTTCTGGAACTGGACCGCGCTGCCGGCCAGCCCGATCAGCGGTAGGGCGATGACGAGTGCGACGATGACCGGCTCCTGCGTCCAGAGCGGCAGCCCCTCGGCGATATTGAGGTACCAGAAGTCGCGGACCAGCGGATCGAGCTTCTCGAAGGGGCCCGCGGCGCAATGGGGGGCGAGGACGGCCATCGCAGCCAGCGCCCCCGCCCCGGCCAGGCCCAGGCCGGCGATCCGCCAGTGAAGCGCGGCAGACCGCCAGCGCGTGAGGAGCGCGCAGCCCACGGCCGCTATCCCAAGGCCGGCGAGATGCACCGGCGAGACGGCGTCGCAATGGTCGAGCGACCAGGCCAATCCGCGGGTGATCGCGAACAGCGCGGCGGCGAGGCCGGCCAGCGAGGCGAGCGTCCAGACGAGCCGTTGGCTTTCGCGCGGGTCGATCAGCCAGCGTACCGCCGCCACCGCCGCGAAGGCGGCGGCATAGGGCAGGCCTTCCAGCGAGATGCTCAGCCACAAAGCCAGCGCCGCGCCGCCGACCAGGCCGGAGCGCCTGCGGTCGGTATCGAGCGCGGCGAGCAGAGCCGCGAGCGCCAGCGCCATCTGCCAGCCGTGGTGATCGATCCGCAGCGGCCGGAGCTGGTGGGTGACGATCAATGTGACGGGGACCACGAAGCTGGCGAAGATCGCCTGCTCACGGTCGAGCAGCCGGCGGGTGATCGCGGCCACCAGCGCCATCACCACGCCGAGCGTGAGCAGCGGCACGGCGACCAGCGCCGCCAGCTCGGCATTCGCCGCGCCGAGCAGCGGCCGCGTCAGCAGGATCAAACCGGCGATCGGCAGGTCGACCAGCCGCGACCAATGGGTGCCCGCTCCCTCGGGCGGGTTCATCCGGTGCTGGGAAACGTCGAACCAGCTTTGTCCGGCGAGCCAGTCGCGGACCTGAAGCAGGCGCAGCATGTCGTCCGGGTCGCGGATGACGAAGTTGGAGATGGCGGAGAGGTTGGCGACGACCAGGATGGCGCAGGCGATGAGCCAGGCGAGCATGTAGGGCCGGATGCTCTCGCGCCCGGCCGCCGCGACCTTGCCCTGGATCATGCGAAGACCAGCTTGCGCCGGAGGAGATAGGTGACCTGGAAGCTGATCCCGATCGCGGCGAGCTTGGCGAGGCGCGGATCGATCAGGAGCTTCTGCCCCAGCCCGACGATGGCCATGGTGATCGCCAGGCCGACCAGCGCCGAGCCGAAGAACAGCGCCTGCTGCTGCCGGCGCGGCGTGCCTTTGGCGGCGAGGTAGCCGATGAAGACGGCTCGGCTGGAGAGCAGCCAGTGAGCGACTATCCCCGCGCAATAGCCCAGGGCCGCGGCGACCACGGGCGGCACCCCCAGCGCGAGCGCGGCCATGAACAGTCCCATGTCGAGCCCCAGCGCGCCGCCGCTGGCGACGACGTAGCGCAGGTAGGTGGGGCCGGGCATGGCGGGACTCACGCCGCCTTGTGAAGCCGCGACGGCACCAGCCGCTCGGAGCGAAGGGCTTCCTGCGCGCCCTCGCCGCCGGCCTCGTGATATTCGGCGTCCTCGTTGACCGCCCAGATGTCGTAGACCCGCTCGCCCGCCTCGATGTTGCGGACGGTCAGCATCGCCGTCATCATCGCATGGTCCTGGTTGTTGTAGCGGTGCATGCCGTTGCGGCCGACCATGTGCAGCGTCGGATATTCCGCCTCCAGCTCCCGGCGCATCGCCTCGACATTGTCGCGGTAGCTGTCGTCGTAGACCGGATAGGCCTTTTCCTGGCGCACCACGCGGCCGCCCACCACCGTGCGCGGATCGGCGAGGCCGAGCGTCGCCAGCTCGCGGGTGGCGAGCGCGACCAGCTCGTCGTCCTGCGCCGACCAGAGGCCGTCGCCTTCAAAGCAGAAATATTCGAGGCCGACGCAGGCGAGCTCCGGATCGGGCACCATCTCGGGCGACCAGGAACGGAAATTCTGCACCCGGCCCACCTTCACCCGAGCATCGTGGATGTAGATCCAGTTGTCGGGGAACAGGTCCTCCGACCGGATCATCAGCGCGACCGTCAGGAAATCGCGATATTTGAGGTCGAGCGCCGCCGGAAGCGTGCGCGGCAACGGATGGATTCGCCCCGCCAGCTCGCGCATCGGCGCCGAGGAGATGACATGGGCGGCGTTGATCACCACCGTCTCGCCCTTGAGGTCGGTCGCGGCGACGCGCCAGCGGCCGGTGCCGCGGTCCTGCGAGAGCTGCTGGAGCGAATGCCCCATCAGCACCCGGTTGCCGCCGGCGACGACGAAATCGCGCGCCGCGTTCCACATCATTCCGGGCCCCTGGCGCGGATAGCGGAAGGTCTCGAGCAAGGTCTTGACCGCCATGCCGTCGTTCTTGCGCCTGTTGAGGCCCAGCGAACGCTTGAAGCCGTCGAGCACTGCGGCGCCGAGGCTCAGCCCCTTGATCCGCTGCGCCGCCCAGTCCGCCGACATCTCGTCGCACGGCATCCCCCACACCTTCTCGGTGTAGGTCTTGAAGAAGATCGAGAACAGCTTGTGCCCGAACTGGTTGACCACCCACTGCTCGAAGCTCTTCGGGTCCTTGTGCGGCCTCACCTTCCAGCGCGCATAGCTCGCCATGCAGGCCGTTGAGCGCAGGATGCCGAGGTTCCACAGCGCCTCGAAGGCGCGCAGCGGATAGGAGTAGAATTTGCCTTCGTAATAGATGCGGCTCATCCGCGGCCGCTCGATGAAGTCGTCGGGCAGGATCTCGTTCCAGAGATCGACCACCTCGCGCGACTTGGAGAAGAAGCGGTGGCCGCCGATGTCGAAGCGGAAGCCGTCATGCTCGACGGTCCGGCTGATGCCGCCGACATAGACCGGATCCTTCTCGATCACGGTCACCGAATAGCCCTTCTTGGTCAGCAGGTAAGCGGCCGTGAGCCCCGCCGGTCCCGCCCCGATGATGGCGACGTCGACCGCCTGATCCGCCCGCTGCATGATCTCTTTTGCTCCCCTAGCCCCGTGTCGACCCGAGAATTGCCCCGGCAGGTGCTAAAGGATGGTTAAGAGATCGTGATTTTCAGCCCTCGCGGCGGCGCAGCAGGCGCAGCCGCAGGGCGTTCAGTTTGATGAAGCCCTCGGCGTCCTTCTGGTCGTAGGCGCCGGCGTCGTCCTCGAAGGTGACGATGTCGGCCGAGTAGAGGCTGTGCGCCACGTCCGCCTTGCGGCCGACGATGTGGGCGGCGCCCTTGTACAGCTTGAGCCGGACGGTGCCGGTGACCCCTTCCTGGCTGAGGTCGATCGCCGCCTGCAGCATGCGGCGCTCGGGCGCGAACCAGAAGCCGTTGTAGATGAGCTCCGCGTAGCGCGGCATCAGCTCGTCCTTGAGATGCATCGCCCCCTTGTCGAGCGTCAGCTGCTCGATGCCGCGATGGGCGAGGTGGAGGATGGTGCCGCCCGGAGTCTCGTACATGCCGCGGCTCTTCATGCCGACGAAGCGGTTCTCGACCAGGTCGAGCCGGCCGATGCCGTGCGTTCGCCCCAGCTCGTTGAGCTGGGTCAGCATCGAGGCGGGCGAAAGCGCCTCGCCGTTGAGCGCGACCGCGTCGCCCTGCCGGAAGTCGACGGTGATATATTCGGGCGTGTCCGGCGCCTGCTCAGGATCGACGGTGCGCGAATAGACGTAATCCGGCGTCTCCTCCCACGGATCCTCCAGCACCTTCCCCTCCGAGGAGGTGTGGAGCAGGTTGGCGTCGGTCGAGAACGGCGCCTCGCCCCTCTTGTCCTTGGGGATCGGGATCTGGTGCGCCTCGGCATATTCGATCAGCTTCTGGCGGCTGGTGAGGTCCCATTCGCGCCACGGCGCGATCACCTTGATGTCCGGGTTGAGCGCGTAATAGCCGAGCTCGAACCGCACCTGGTCGTTGCCCTTGCCGGTCGCGCCGTGGCAGACCGCGTCCGCTCCCACTTCCCTGGCGATCTCGATCTGGCGCTTGGCGATCAGCGGCCGGGCGATCGACGTGCCGAGCAGGTACAGCCCCTCATAGAGCGCGTTCGCCCGCATCATCGGGTAGACGTAGTCGCGGACGAACTCCTCCTTGAGGTCGTCGATGAAGATGTGCTCGGGACGCACGCCGAGCAGCTGCGCCTTGTGGCGCGCCGGCTCCAGCTCCTCGCCCTGGCCGAGATCGGCGGTGAAGGTCACCACCTCGCAACGATACTGATCCTGAAGCCACTTCAGGATAACGGAAGTGTCGAGCCCACCCGAATAAGCGAGCACTACGCGCTTTACATCTTTGGTCATGGCCGCGCGCCTTGCCACAGGCTTTCACGAAGGTTCAAGCACGTTACGAAGCGTGATGCGGAGAAGATCTACCCTTCGCGCAGCCGCGCCTCGGCCTCGTGCATATAGTCGCGCGTGATCGGCAGCGCGCGGCGGGTGCGGATATACTGGATCTGGTAATTGGCCATGCCGCCGTGGCGGAACGCGGCCATCGCTCCGGCCAGGTAGAATTGCCACATCCGGAAGAAGCGTTCGTCGTAGAGCGCGACGATCTCCGCCTTCTTCTCCGTCACGCGCCGGTACCAATGGTCGATCGTGTAGGCATAGTGGAGCCGAAGAGTCTCCACGTCGGCGGCGATCAGCCGCACCTGCTCGCTCGCCTTGACGATCTCCGACAAGGCCGGGTTGTAGCCGCCCGGGAATATGTATCTGGCCGTCCAGGCGTCGGTCGTGCCGGGCCCGCCCATCCGACCGATCGTGTGCAGCAGCATCACCCCGTCCTCGGCGAGCAGCTCGCGGCACTTGGCGAAGAAGGTGCGGTAATGCGGCGGCCCGACATGCTCGAACATGCCGACCGACACGATCCGGTCGAACCGCCCCGTGACCTCGCGATAGTCGATCAGCTCGAACTTGACTCGGTGGGCGACGCCGGCCTCCTCGGCCCGGCGCCGCGCCACCCTCAGCTGCTCCTCGGAGAGGGTGATTCCGAGCACGTCCACGTCCGCGGCCCGGTTGAGATAGAGGGCCATCCCGCCCCAGCCGCAGCCGATGTCGAGCACCTGCTGGCCGGGCTGCAGGTGGAGCTTGGCGGCGATATGCGCCTTCTTGTCCGCCTGCGCCTGCTCCAGGCTGTTGGCGGGGTCGGTGAAATAGGCGCAGCTGTACTGGCGGTCGGCGTCGAGGAAGAGGTCGTAGAGCCGGTCCGACAGGTCGTAATGGTGGGCAACGTTGCGCCGCGAGCGGCGCTGCCAGTTGATCCGGTCGAGCCGGGCGGCGAGCTTGATGCCGCTCTTGCCGAGCCCCTTCCTGCCGCCGCGCCGGTCCCACGGCGCGTTGGAGCGGATCAGATCGACGAGGTCGACGATCTCCCCCTCCACCATCACCAGCCGGCCGTTCATATAGGCCTCGCCGGCGCCGAGCCGAGGATCGCGCGCGATGTCGAGGGCGGCGCGGCGGTCGGTAAGGCGGATCGCGACCCGCGGCCGCTCCGGATCGGGCGCGCCGAAGCGATGCTCGCGCCCGTCAGGGTCGATCACCAGCAGCTCGCCGTTCCTGACGATGCGCCGCAGCATCTTGCTCAACAGCCACATGGCGGCTGCAATAAGCCAGTGCCGCGCCGGCGCCAAATCCTCTAGGCGGGGGCGATGCTCACCGTCACCCAGGCCGTCCGCCAGCGCCGCTCCGTCCGTGCCTTCCTGCCGCAGCCGGTCAAACCCTCGACGATCGCCGAGATCCTCGAGATCGCGTCCTGGGCGCCGTCCGGCGGCAACCTCCAGCCCTGGCACGTCGATGCGGTCGCCGGCGACGCGCTGGCGGAGCTGAAGGCGCGGGCGCAGGAACGGCTCGCTTCGGGCCTCGAGTCGACCGAGTTCAACGTCTATCCGCCCGACATCAGCGAGCGGCACGCGCACCGGCGCCGGCGCTGCGGCGAGGACCTTTACGCTTCGCTTGGCATCGAGCGGGCCGACAAGCCGGCGCGCTGGGCACAGTTCATGAACAATTATGCGCTGTTCGGCGCGCCCTGCGGCCTGTTCTTCTCGCTCGACCGGAGCTTCGACCGCCCGCAATGGTCGCACCTGGGCATGTTCGTTCAGACGATCATGCTGCTCGCCGAGGAACGCGGCCTCGCCACCTGCGCGCAGGAAGCCTGGGCCGCGCTGCACGGGACGGTCGCGGCCTTCCTGGCGCTGCCGGAGGACCGAATCCTCTATTGCGGGCTTGCCCTGGGCTATGCCGATCCCGATCATCCGATCAACGGCTTCCGGACCGAGCGCGAGCCGATCGAAAGCTTCGCCCGCTTCCACGGCTTCCAGGGTTCCGAAACCTGACGGCGCCGCTTGAAAGCTGAGGGCGCCGCGGTATAGCTGGCGCCATGGTTCGCCTTTCGTTCTCTGGCCACGAGCTGATGGCGCTGCCCCAGGGCGCGCTGTTCTGGCCCGCGCGGCAGGCCTTGCTGGTCGCCGACCTCCATCTCGAGAAAGCGAGCTGGTTCGCCCGCTTCGGGCAGATGCTGCCGCCTTATGATTCGATCGCGACGCTTGCCGACCTGACCGCGATCGCCGCCACGACCGGAGCGCAGGAGATCTGGTGCCTGGGCGACAGCTTCCACGACCGCCATGGCTGCGAGCGGCTCCCGGCGCGGGCGCGCGAGATGCTGAACCAGCTCACCGCGAGCGTCCGATGGACCTGGATCACGGGCAACCACGATGCCGGATTTGCGGATCATTGCGGCGGAGAGATCGCCGACGAGTCGGAAGTGGACGGGCTGATCCTGCGGCACGAAGCCGATCCGGCCGAGACCCGGCCCGAGCTGTCCGGGCACTTCCATCCCAAGCTTCGGATCACCCATCGCGGCCGGCGCGTGTCGCGCCGCTGCTTCGTGGCGACGGCGAGCAAGCTGATCCTGCCCGCGTTCGGATCGCTGACCGGCGGGCTCGACGCCTGGCATCCCGAGATCGTCCGCGCCGTCGGCCGCGACGCTCAGGCGCTGGTCCCGGTGGCGGACCGACTGCTCAAGTTCCCGATCGCGGCCTAGCAGCCCGAGCCGTCATGCCGGGGTGACGGGACGCCTCAGCCCTTGAACCGAACCGGAAACATCCGCTTCAACGCCGCCACCTTGGGCACGTCGTGGGCGAGGATGTAGGGGTGGCGCGGGTTCTTCCTCATGAAGTCCTGGTGATAGGCTTCGGCAGGGTAGAAGGCGCCGCTTTCCAGCCGGGTCACGATCGGACGCCGGTACGCGCCTGCCAGCCGCGCGATCATGGCCTGGGCCACGTTCCGCTGCGCCACATCCTGCGGGAAGATCGCCGAGCGGTAGCTTCGGCCGACGTCGGGGCCCTGACGGTTGAGCTGGGTCGGATCGTGCGCGACCGAGAAATAGATGCGCAGCAGCTCCCCGTAGCTGACCTGGGCCGGATCGAAGCTGATCCGCACCGCCTCCGCATGCCCGGTCTGATCGCGCGCCACCTTCCCGTAGTCGGCGTCCTCGGCGCGGCCGCCGGCATAGCCCGAGACGACCTCGGTCACGCCCCTGACATGCTCGAACACCGCCTCGACGCCCCAGAAGCAGCCGCCGGCGAGCACCGCCGTCTCGGTCTGCGCGGCCGCCGCCGGGGCGGCGGCGAGCGCGCCCGCCAGGACGAGGAGCCGCCTCATGCCGGTCGGAATTTCATCGCCGCGCCGTTCATGCAGTAGCGCAGGCCGGTCGGCCTGGGCCCATCGTCGAAGACGTGGCCGAGATGGCCGCCGCAGCGGCGGCAATGGACCTCGGTGCGCTTGAAGAAGAGCGTGTTGTCCTCCCTGGTGCCGACCGCGTTGGCGATCGGCTGCCAGAAGCTCGGCCAGCCGGTGCCGCTCTCGAACTTGGTCGCGGAGGCGAAGAGCGGGAGGTTGCAGCCGGCGCAGACGTAGGTGCCCTTGCGCTTCTCCTTGTTGAGCGGCGAGGAGCCGGCGCGTTCGGTGCTCTCGCGGCGCAGCACCGCATATTGCTGCGGATCGAGCCGCTTCTTCCACTGCTCGTCGCTGAGCGCGATTTCGAACCTGCCTTCGCGGGCGTGGCTGCCGCGGCCGCCGAACAGGAAGAGGCCGCCCAGGAGGCCCGCGCCGCCGGCGCCGAGCAGGGTGCGTCTGCTGAAGTGCATGGATGGTTCTCCGATCGGTGCGATTGCACCTTGTTCGCTGAACCCGGTCTGACCGTTACACCCGCACGCCCGCGCGGATCAGGCCGCGAACGCTATTGCCCAGGTAGAAGCCGTCGGAAAGATCGGCGGCGGTGAGATCGGCCTCGGCGGCCCGCCCTTCGGCGATCAGCCGCTCGCGCAGGATTCCGGGGAGCAGGCCGCGGGCCAGCGGCGGCGTCAGCAGGCGGCCGCCGCGCTCGACGAACAGGCTGGTGAAGCTGCCTTCGGTGAGGAAGCCGGCGGGATCGCAGAACAGCACTTCGAAGGCGCCGGAAGCCAGCCGCGCCTCTTCATAGAAGGCGCGCGCGCTGATCTTGTGGCGGAGTCGGAAATCGTCGGGCGCGACCGGCAGCGGCACGACCGCGACCGGCACCGGCTCGGCGGGCGGCGCGGGCAGCGGCCTGCTCTCGATCGCCGTCGCACCGCTCTTGGAGAGCAGCAGGCGGAGCTTCCGCTCGCCCGCCAGCCGGAAAGTCGCGGCCTGCAGCTCGTTGCGCACGTCGTGGCGGTTGAACGGGAACCCGAAAGTGTCCGCGCTCGCCTTGAGCCGCTGCAGGTGCCGCTCCAACTCGAGGATGCCGTCGCGGGCGTCGAAGCGCATCGTCTCGATGAGGTCGAACCCGCCCGCCGCCGCCACAAACGCTCCCTTGGCCAGGCACTCGCGCCACTCGTCGCCGGCCTGGCTGTCGGCGACGATCCCCGAGCCGAGCCCGAGCCGGCCCTCGCCGCCGCGCATCGCCAGCGTCCGGATGGCGACGTTGAACGAGGCCCCGCCGTCCGGCGACACGCTGCCGACCGCGCCGGTGTAGACCCCGCGCGGCCCCGCTTCCACCTCCGCGATCAGCTCCATCGCGCGGATCTTGGGAGCGCCGGTGATCGAGCCGCACGGGAAGATCGCCCCGATCACGTCGACCGCGTCGAGCCCGTCGGCGAGCTCGGCGGTGACGGTGGAGACCATCTGATGGACGGTCGGATAGGTCTCGACCGCGAACAGCGACGGCACCTTGACCGTGCCCGGCCTCGACACGCGCGACAGATCGTTGCGGAGCAGATCGACGATCATCAGGTTCTCGGCGCGCTGCTTGGGATCCTCGGGCAGCGAAGCCGCGGCGGCGGCGTCCGCGGCCGGATCGCGCCGCCGCTCGGCGGTGCCCTTCATCGGCCGCGCGGTCAGCGTCCGGCCGCGCAGGCTGAAGAACAGCTCGGGCGAGAAGGACAGCAGCCAGTGCGCTCCGCTATGTACAATGCCGCAGTGTCCTGCACCGCCACGGCTGCGCAAACCCGCATAAAGCGCCAGCATGTTCCCCGCCGTGCGCACCGTGGCCTGGAAGGTGAGGTTCGCCTGGTAGACGTCGCCGGCGAGGATATGCTCCTTCACCCGCGCCACCGCGGCCTCATAGTCGGAGCGCTCGATCAGCGGTTCGGGCGCCGACGCCCAGGCGGAAGCCGGATCGGGCAGCAGGCGATCGACCCTGGCCACCTCCTCGACCGTCTCGAACAGTCCGAACCAGAGCAGCGGCGGCTCGCCGGGCGCGGTCGCCCGCGCCAGCCGCGCAAGCCTGGGCTCGAGCGCGTGGCCGGCTTCGTAGGCGATGAAGCCGGCGGCGTGGAGGCCGCGCCGCTGCGCCTCGCGAAGCGTCGCGAGCACCGGCCGAACCTCGTCCGGAGCGGAGGTCTCCAATATCTCGACCGGGCGCTGGTAGAGCAGCGCGGGGGCGCCGGCGCCGGCGCGGGCGTTGTCGAGCAGCACGAAGGGCGCCGCCGCGTCGATCATCGGCGCCGCGCTTGCCAAGCCGGCGCGCGGAGCCCATGAAAACCAATTCCAGGGAGAATGTTCGTGGTTTCCAGCGTCTTCGATCTCTTCAAGATCGGGGTGGGTCCATCAAGCTCGCACACCATGGGGCCGATGACGGCCGCCTGCGACTTTGTCGAGATGCTGGACGAAAAAGCGCTGCTCGGCACCACCCACCGGATCGAGTGCGAGCTTTACGGATCGCTGGCGCTGACCGGCAAGGGCCACGCCACCGACCGGGCGGTCCTGCTCGGCCTGTCGGGCCAGCGGCCGCACAGCTCGTGCCCCGACGAGGCCGTGACGATCGTCGAGCGAATCCGCGCCACCGAGCGCCTCCGGCTGGGCGGCGAACGCGAGATCGGCTTCGTCGAGGCGCGCGACCTCAGGTTCCTGCAGCGCGAGCGGCTGCCGCACCATTCGAACGGAATGCGCTTCACCGCCCGCGGCGCCGACGGCCACAGCCTCGACAGCAAGGTCTATTATTCGGTCGGCGGCGGCGCGATCGTCGACGAGGCCACCGTCGCGCGCAACGCCCCGCCCGAGGGGAGCTGGGACGTCCCCTACAATTATCACAGCGCCGACGAGCTGCTCGCCATCGCCGAGCGCGAGCGGCTGACCATCGCCGACATCGCCCGCGCCAACGAGCGCGCCAGCCTGCCCGACGAGGAGATCGACCGCCGGCTCCAGGCCATCGTCGACGCGATGGCGGCCTGCATCGATCGCGGCATCCAGATCGACGGGGTCCTGCCCGGCGGGCTCAAGGTCAAGCGCCGCGCCCCGGCGCTCCACCGGCTGCTGATGGAACGCGCCGAGCGCACGCTCCAGGACCCGCTCACCGTGCTCGACTGGGTCAATCTGTGGGCGCTGGCGGTCAACGAGGAGAATGCCGCCGGCGGCCGCGTCGTCACCGCGCCCACCAACGGCGCGGCCGGGATCGTGCCGGCGGTGCTGCGCTATTACCAGCGCTTCACGCCGCGCGCGAGCGACGAGGGCGTGCAGGTGTTCCTGCTCACCGCCGCGGCGGTCGGATCGCTGTTCAAGGAGAATGCCTCGATCTCCGGCGCCGAGGTCGGCTGCCAGGGCGAGGTGGGCGTCGCCTGCTCGATGGCGGCGGCGGGCCTGACCGCGGCGCTCGGCGGCACCCCCACCCAGATCGAGAACGCCGCCGAGATCGGCATGGAGCACAATCTCGGCCTGACCTGCGACCCGGTCGGCGGCCTCGTCCAGGTGCCGTGCATCGAGCGCAACGCGGTCGGCGCGATCAAGGCGCTGGAGGCCTCCCGCCTCGCCCTCGTCGGCGACGGCACCCACCGGGTCAGCCTAGACCAGGTGATCGAGACGATGCGCAAGACCGGTCTCGACATGAACGAGCGCTACAAGGAGACGTCGCTGGGCGGCCTCGCCGTCAACGTGGTCGAATGCTAGCTTTTCCCGTTCGCGAGAAGGAGACGTGATGCGCCTTGCTGCCTGCCTGTTCGCCGCCGCCGCTGTTGCCGCCCCCGCTTCGGCGCAGGTCGAGAAGCCGGCTGCGCTGGTTTCGGACGGCGTTCCCGCCGTGCCGGAAGACCTTGCCGAGCGGACGCGGCCGTACATGGAGTTCCGGACCGGCGTGCTGCAGGGATGGCATCCGACGCGGCGATCGGCGCTGATCCTGACCCGCTTCGGCAACACGGCGCAGGTGCACGAGGTCGCGCAGCCGCTGGCCATGCGGCGCCAGATCACCTTCGAGGATGACGGCATCGACGGCGTGACGATCGCCCGGCGCAGCGGCGACGTCACCGTGCTCCAGAAGGACGTCGGCGGCTCCGAATTCTGGCAGCTCTACCGGCTGGACAACGGCCGGCTCCACCTCCTCACCGACGGCAAGAGCCGCAACTCGGCCAACGCCTGGAGCCATGACGGACGCTGGCTCGCCTACACCTCGACGCGGCGCAACGGCCAGGACAGCGACATCTACGTCATCGATCCGCGCGATCCGCGCACCGACCGCCTGGTCGCCCAGGTGCAGGGCGGCGGCTGGGAGGTGACGGACTTCTCGCCCGACGGACGCGAGGCGCTGGTCGCGCGCAACATCTCGGTCAACGACAGCGACCTGTTCCTGATGGACCTGGCCAGCGGGCGGATGCGGACGATCGGCGATCATTCGAAACAGATCGCCTATGGCCGCGCGCGCTTCGCTCCCGACGGCAGGCTGTGGGTCACGACCGACGAAGGCAGCGACTTCCAGCGGCTCGGCACGCTCGACCCGGCGACGGGCCGCTTCACGCCCGTATCGAGCGAGCCCAGATGGGACATCGAGAGCTTCGACATCGCGCCGGACGGAAGCTTCATCGCCTACCTCGTCAACGAGGCCGGCGTCAGCCGCCTCAAGCTGCTCGACACGCGCAGCCGCGCCGTCCGAACCGTGACCCGGCTGCCGGCCGGAGTCGCCGGCGGACTCGAGATCGCGCCGTGGGGGACGATCGGCCTGTTCGTCACCTCGGCCAGGGCCACCGCCGACACCTATGCGGTCGACCCGAAGTCGCTGGCGGTGACCCGCTGGACCGAAAGCGAGACCGGCGGGCTCGACCCCGCCGCCAATGCCGAGCCCGAGCTGGTAGAGGTCCCAAGCTTCGACGGCGAGCCGGTCTCCGGCTTCCTCTACCGCCCCGACGCGGCGCGCTTTCCGGGCAAGCGGCCGCTGATCGTCGCCATCCACGGCGGCCCCGAGGGCCAGTCCCGCCCCGCCTTCCGCGGCCGCGACAATCATTATCTGAACGAGCTCGGCGTCGCCATCTTCTACCCCAACGTCCGCGGCTCGACCGGCTACGGCAAGCGCTTCGTCGCGCTCGACAACGGCCCGTCGAGGCGGGAGCATAGCGTCCAGGACATCGGCGCCTTCCTCGACCGGCTGGACGACGATCCGCGGCTCGATCCCGGCCGGTTCGGAGTGACGGGGGGTTCGTACGGCGGCTACATGTGCTACGCCTCGGCGATCCGCTTCGGCAGCCGGCTGCGCGCCGCCAACTGCATCGTCGCGATCTCGGACTTCAACACCTTCCTCGAGAACACCCAGGCCTATCGTCGCGACCTGCGCCGGGTGGAATATGGCGACGAACGCGATCCGGCGCAGCGCGCGCAGCTCGCCGCCATCTCGCCGCTGACGCGCGCCCGCGAGCTCCGGATCCCGCTGCTGGTGGTGACGGGCGGCAACGATCCGCGCGTCCCGGCTTCGGAGGCCGACCAGATGGTGAAGGCGGTTAGGGCCAACGGCCAGGCGGCCTGGCACCTGCTCGCCAAGGACGAAGGCCACGGCTTTTCCAAGAAGGCCAACCAGGATTACCAGTTCTGGACCAGCCTGATGTTCTGGCAGCAGCATCTGATCGGCGAGGCGCCCGCCGCCGCCGCGCAGGCGGCTCCGGCCGGCCAATCGCGCTGACGGGGCGCCGATCGGCGGAGCCGGAGAGCCCGGAACGGATCGCGCCGCGGCATGGCCGCGGCGGCGAACCCGCGCCGGGCGCGGCCGGAGCGACTCCACTTTTGGTGTTTTTTCTGTAAACTTTGGTCGGATGCGGAGTCGTCTGAGTCGATTCCGCCCAGGCTGGGGAATGCCGGAATGTCTTATTATCGTCTGCTCTTCATGAAGTCTCCGGAAGGCCCGGTGATCGGCGCCGAAGAGATCGCCGCGCGCGACGACGTCGAGGCGGTGCGGATCGCCAGCGAGCGCGTCGGCCCGCAGCCGCTCGAGCTGTGGTGCGACAAGCGCAAGATCAAGCGCTTCCAGGCGGTCGAGATCCGCCAGCCCACCTTCGCCTTCTAAGACCCACCAGCGGGTTCGATCCCGCCCCCGGGCGCCGCCTCGAAAGGGCGGCGCTTTTTTTGCGCCCGCCGGTCCCGCGCCGGGACGAGTCGCCGCTCGCCGCGAGCGGCGCTTCGCCGCGGCGGCCTGCGTTTCGTCGAACCGCGCCGACGCTTCGTAAGCCGCGCCCGCCCCCGGTCGAACATTGCTCCGCTTGGTCGAAGCGGGCGCGATTCGGCCGCCGCCCTAAGCCATTGTTCGGACAGCGGGAGGGGCGGTTCGATCCGAACGGACTTTCTCCCGCCAGGGGCCTCTTGGGCCACCGGACGACCAAAGGGAGAATGAAATGAAGATGCACTCCATCCTGTTCGCGGCCGCGGCGATGGGCGCCAGCGCGCTCTCGATCGGCCTCGCCACCGCCCCCGCCCACGCCGCCGAAGCCGACGTGGTCGTGACCGGCCGCGCCAGCGACGCGCCGAGCGCGACGATCCGCTACGCCGACCTCAACCTCGCCTCCGCCGAGGGCCGCACCCGGCTCGACCGCCGGATCGGCTTCGCGGCGCGCAAGCTGTGCGGAACGCTGCACGCGCCGCAGGAATACAATACGCGGATGATCATCAGCGAATGCCAGGACAGCGTGCTCGCCAGCGCCAAGCCGCAGGTCGAGGCGGTGATCGCCGCGTTCGAGAGCGGCCAACAGCTCGCGCTCGGCGACGTCGGCGCGCTCACCCTCAGCGCCAAGTAAGCGTGGCGGAAACCCGCGACTGAGGCGGCGGACGACCGTTCCGCCGCCTCCGTTCTGCCCGCTGGCGAAAGACCGGCGGCCGGCGATCTCCCTTGCCTGAGCGCCGCCTTCGCCCCATCTGCGGCCGATGACCAACCCACCGCTCAAGGCCGCGATCATCCCGGTCACGCCGCTCCAGCAGAACTGCACGCTGATCTGGTGCACGGCGACGATGAAGGGCGCGTTCATCGATCCGGGCGGCGACCTCGACCGGGTGAAGGCGGCGGCTCGGGGCCAGGGGGTGGCGATCGAGAAGATCCTGCTCACCCACGGCCATATCGACCATGCCGGCGCCGCCAAGATCCTGGCTGAGGAGCTGGACGTGAAGATCGAGGGGCCGCACGAAGCCGACCGCTTCTGGATCGCCCGGCTGGAGGATGACGGCCGCGCCTACGGGATCGTGGGCAAGCCGTTCGAATCCGACCGCTGGCTCGGCGACGGCGACCAGGTGACGGTCGGCACGCTGACACTCGACGTCTACCACTGCCCCGGCCACACGCCGGGCCACATCGTCTTCCACCACCCGCCGTCCAAGCTGGCGATTGTCGGCGACGTGCTGTTCCAGGGCTCGATCGGGCGGACCGACTTCCCGCTCGGCGACCACCAGGCGCTGATCGACGCGATCACCACCAAGCTGTGGCCGCTGGGCGACGACACGGCGTTCATCCCCGGCCACGGCCCGATGAGCAATTTCGCGCACGAACGGCGGACCAACCCGTTCGTCGCCGACCAGGTGCTCGCCCGCGCCTGACGGAACGGCGGCGGCGGGAGGAGCGTTAAGCCCCCGTAATGAAATGGACGCCGATCCTGTGCGCCGCGCTCCTGGCGGGCTGCGGCGGGATGCCGAAGGACCCGGAGCGGACGCTCGAGCGGGTGCAAGCGAGCCGAACCTTCAGCGTCGGGCTGATCGCGGCGGGCGGGCCGGCCGTGGCCGACCGGCGGCACGCCTTCGTCCGGCGAGTCGCCGAGGCGACGGGGGCGCGGCCGGCGATCGAGGAAGGGGCCGCCGAGCCGCTGCTGGCGCGGCTCGAGCGGGGCGAGCTCGACCTGGTGGTGGGGGCGTTCGCGCCGAAGAGCCCGTGGGCGCGGCAGGTGACGCTGCTGCCGCCGCTCGGCGAGCAGGCCGGCCGCGGCGGTCCTGTCGTGATCGCCGCCGCCGCGCGCAACGGCGAGAATGGCTGGATCGCACTGCTCCACCGCGAGGCCCGGGCGGCGGCGGCGGCGCCGTGAGCCGGCCCTTCCCCGCGGAGATCGAGGCCGACCTCAGGCGGGCGGTGCGGCTCGAATATTGGACGATCGGCTGGATGGCCTCGATCGTGACGGTGATGGGCCTGGTGATGGGATCGAGCCAGGCGATGCGGACGGCGTGGATCGAGGACGTGCTGAGCCTGATCCCGACGATCGTGTTCCTGGTGGCGGTGCGGTTCGAGCGCAAGGAGCCGAGCAGGCTGTTCCCGTTCGGCTACCAGCGCGTCCACAGCCTCGCCTTCCTGATCTCGGCGGTGGCGCTGAGCAGCGTCGGCGCGCTGCTGCTGCTCGAATCGGTGATGACCCTGATCCGGCAGGAGCACGCCACGGTGCCGCCGGTCCGGCTGTTCGGGCAGGATTTGTGGCAGGGCTGGCTGATGGTGGCGGCATTGCTCTATTCGGTGGTTCCGCCGGTGATCCTCGGCCGGATGAAGCTTCCGCTGGCGCGGCGGCTGCAGGACGAGGTGCTGCACACCGACGCGCTGATGCAGAAGGCCGACTGGATGACCGGGCTCGCGGGAGTCGCCGGAGTGATCGGCCTCGGCCTCGGCTATTGGTGGGCGGACGCGGCGGCGGCGACGGTCATCTCGTTCAGCATCCTCAACGACGGAGTGACCGCGCTCCGGATCGCGACGGCGGAGCTGGTCGACGGCGCGCCGCGCAAGCTTGGCGGCACCGAGATGGACCCGGAGGCGGAACTGCTGATGGCCAAGCTGGAGCGGCAATATCCTGGCGGGCGGGTGCGGCTGCGCGAGACCGGCCGCTACCTCCACGCCGAGGTCAGCGGCGCCGAGCCGGACCGGGGGCAGGACCTGAAGGCGCTGTGGCCGGGCGCGCCGGACCGGAGCTGGCGGCTCGCTCAGCTGAGCTTCGTTCCCCCCGACAAGGAGGCGCGCACCGGCGAGAGCTGAAGCTCCGGCCCGCCCGGGCGGCTGAAATAGGGCAGCGAGATCGCGTAGACGGCGAGCCCCAGCAGCGCCGCCCAGGTGGCGGCGATGCCGGCGATCCGAAGCCAGTTCGGCGCCGGCCGGTCCATCCCGAACGGGTGCGCGACCCGGCCCAGCACGAACAGGATCGCGACCAGCCACAGCCAGGTCTCGGAGCCAACCGCAAGCTCGACCGCGCCGAGCAGGATCAGGAACAGCGGCGTGTATTCGGCGAAATTGGCGTGCGCCCGCATCCGCGCCGCCACCGCCGCATTGCCGCCGTCGCCGATCGAGACGCGGTGCCGGCGCCTGAGCTGGCTGACTCGGAGCCCGAGCCAGATGGCGAGCAGCGCCGAGGCCCCCGCGATGGTGAGCGTGATCGGCAACGTCATGGCTTGCATCTCCCCTTATCCTCCCCACCTTTGCGGCTGTGCGGCAGCGCTTGCAACCCGGGCGGAAATTGCTATAGGCGGCAGCGCTCATGAGCGAGCACCCGGCCGCCCAGGCCCGCGGCCGCACCGGCCGTTCGGTCTTGGCCCGGCTCGCCCGCTTCATTACTCAGGTTGATTGGAACAGGTGCCCGGATGGCCGTCCCCAAGAGAAAAACGTCGCCTTCAAAGCGCAACATGCGGCGCAGCCATCACGCGCTGAAGCCGGTGAACTACCAGGAATGCCCGAATTGCGGCGAGCTTCGGCTGCCGCACAATCTGTGCGCCGGGTGCGGCCATTATAACGGCCGCGAAATCCGGCCGGTCGAGGCGTAACGTCTAACCCGCACCAGGAGGCGAGACCGTTGGGCACAACGCCACGGATCGCAATCGACGCGATGGGTGGCGATGTCGGCCCGGCGGTGATCCTGGCCGGCGCCGCCCGGGCGCATGCCCGCCGGCCGGACGTGGCCTTCATCATGTTCGGCGACAAGACCATCATCCGCGCCGAGCTCGACAAGCATCCCAAGCTTGGCGGCGCGGTCGAGATCGTCCACACCGACGACGTCATCGCCGCCACCGACAAGCCGACCCAGGCCCTCCGCCGATCCAAGACCAGCTCGATGGGCCGGGCGATCGGCGCCGTGAAGTCGGGCCATGCGCAGGCCGCGCTTTCCGCCGGCAACACCGGCGCGATGATGGCGATGGCCAAGCTCGCGCTGCGCACGATGCCGGGCATCGACCGGCCCGCGCTCGCCGCGCTGCTGCCGACGCTGGGCGAGAACGACCTGGTGATGCTCGACCTGGGCGCCAACACCGAATCCGATACCCAGAACCTGGTCCAGTTCGCGCTGATGGGCGCGGCCTATGCGCGGGTCGTGCTCGACCTCCAGAAGCCGCGCGTCAAACTGCTCAACATCGGCACCGAGGAACTGAAGGGCACCGACACGCTCAAGGACGCCGCCGCCATCCTGCGCGAGGCCGACTATCTGCCGATGCGCTTCGACGGCTTCACCGAAGGCGACAAGATCTCGCGCGGCGACGTCGACGTGGTCGTGACCGACGGCTTCTCCGGCAACATCGCGCTCAAGACCGCCGAAGGCACCGCGCGCTTCGTCACCGACCTGCTGCGCCGCGCCTTCACCAGCAGCTTCCGGTCCAAGGCCGGATTTCTGCTGTCGCGGCCCGCGCTGCACATGCTCAAGGTCCATCTCGACCCCAACAACCACAACGGCGCGGTCTTCCTCGGCCTCAACGGGATCGTCGTGAAGAGCCACGGCAATGCCGACGCGAAGGGCATCGCCAACGCGATCGGCGTCGCCTCGCGGATGGTCCGCGAGGACCTCAACCGCAAGATCGCCGACGATCTCGACAATTTCTCCGCGCACCACCTCAACGGCATGTCGGCCAAATGAGCCGCCGTTCGGTGATCGTCGGCACCGGATCGGCGCTGCCGCCGAACCGGGTGACCAACACCCAGCTTGCCGAGCGGGTCGACACCACCCACGAATGGATCGTCGAGCGCACCGGGATCGAAGCGCGGCACATCGCCGGCGACGGCGAGACGACGGCGACGCTGGCGACCGAGGCCGCCCGCAAGGCCCTCGAAGCCGCCGGCGTCCCCGCCGCCAAGGTCGGCCTGATCGTGCTCGCCACCGCCACTCCCGACCAGACCTTCCCGGCCAGCGCCACCCGCGTCCAGACGGCGCTCGGGATCGACGACTGCATCGCCTTCGACGTCGCCGCGGTCTGCACCGGCTTCCTCTACGCCCTCTCGGTGGCCGACAACATGCTGAAGGGCGGCATGGCGGATTACGCGCTGGTGATCGGATCGGAGACGTTCAGCCGGATCCTCGACTGGGAGGACCGCGCCACCTGTGTCCTGTTTGGGGACGGCGCCGGAGCGATCCTGCTCAAGGCCGAGGAGGCCCAGGACCGCGGCGTCCTCGCCACCCGGCTGCACGCCGACGGGCGCCACAACGACCTGCTCTACGTCGACGGAGGCGCATCGACCACCGGCACGATCGGCAAGCTCAGGATGCGCGGCAAGGAGGTCTTCCGCCACGCCGTGACCAACCTGGCCGACGTTCTGAACGAGGTGCTGGCCGCCTCCGGCCATCGCACCGAGGAGGTGGACTGGGTGGTTCCGCACCAGGCGAACAAGCGGATCCTGGACGCGACCGCGAAGAAGCTCGGCCTCGATCCGGCGCGCGTGATCGTCACGGTCGACCAGCATGCCAACACGTCCGCGGCCTCGGTGCCGCTCGCGCTCGACGTCGCGGTGCGCGACGGGCGGATAAAAAAGGACGATCTGATCGTGCTCGAGGCGATGGGCGGCGGCTTCACCTGGGGGGCGGCAGTCGTACGCTTCTGACGATCGCTTGGCGGCCACCGATTACCGCAATGTTCGATTGCACTTAACCCAAAGCTAGATTAATCTTTTCCTTTGATCCTGTGGGGGGAGGGGAGACTTATGGCTGACGCGGGAACAATGAGGAAGGTTGAGGCGGGTACGCTCACGCGGGCGGACCTTGCCGATGTGGTACATCAGGAGATCGGGCTCTCGCGCGCCGAGTCGGCGAATATCGTCGAACGCATCCTCTATCATATGTGCCACGCGCTTTCGGAAGGGCAGAACGTGAAGATTTCCGGCTTCGGAAGCTTCATCCTTCGCGACAAGGGCGAGCGGGTGGGCCGGAATCCCAAGACCGGCGTGGAGGTTCCGATCGCGCCGCGCCGAGTGCTGACCTTCCGGGCGAGCCAAATCATGCGCGAACGGATCGTCGACGGCGGCTGACGCCGTGGCCGATCCCACCCGCAAGAGCGACCAGGCCTTCCGCACAATCGGCGAGCTGGCGGAGGACCTTGGCGTTCCGCAGCACATCCTGCGCTATTGGGAGACGCGCTTCCCCCAGCTCCGTCCCCTCCAGCGCGCGGGCAACCGCCGCTATTACCGCCCCGGCGACGTCGCGCTCGCCCACCGCATCCACCGCCTGCTCAACCAGGACGGCTATACGATCCGCGGGGTCCAGCAGCTGCTGGCCAGCGGCGCGGGCGACGCCGAGGAAGCGGCCCCCGCGGCCGCTCCTGCCGCCCCTTCCCCGGCCAACCAGCAATCCGACTTCCCGGCCGAGGAGCTCCGCTCGATCCGCGACGCCCTGGCCGAGGCCCTGAAGAACGACCCCTCCGACTGAGCGGCGGGCCTAGCGGCCCGGCCGATAGCGGCGCTCGATGTGGCCGCGAAGCTGCGCCTGGTAGAAATAGACCTCCCGCAAATCGCCATTGGCGTAGCGCTCCGCCTGGTCGTTGAAGTGCGGCGAGCGGGGATCGCCGCTTTCGCCGCCGGCGGTGACCGCGCGGGCGCGGACCTTTTCTCCGAATTCGACGACCGCGACGAAGCTGTTGCCGCCGGTACCGTAATAGCGCTTGCTGCCGTCGTGGCGGGCGGCGCCGAACGAGGCGAGCGAGCCCCAGCGGCCCGAAGTGAAGCCGACCGGGATGCTCGGCGCGGAATCGGAGAAGGGATGATCGATGTCGCCGGTCAGCCGCTGGAATCGGTTGATCTCGCCCCAGGGGGTGCGCCAGCTTCCGAAATCCCTTTCGAGCCGGTCGGACGCCGCGGCCAGCGCCGCGAACTTCTGCGCCGCCGGCGCGGCGGCGATCGTTTCATAGGGCTCGAGGCCCCGCTGCGGCCCCTTGAAGCCGAGCCGCTCCCACATCTCCTCTGCCCAGAAGACCGCCAGCGAGGTCGCGGCGCTGTCGGTGCCCCAGCGATAATCCCAGCCGCGCAGCAGCGCGACCTGGCCGGCAAGCCGCGCCTTCAGCGGCCCCGGAGGCGCGGCGTCATAGTCGCGCACCAGCGCCGGGATCATGCTCGCCAAGGCGGGCTGGAAGGAATCGTAGGCGGCGGAGAGAAGCGATCCGAGCGTGAAGTCCCTGCGGCTGCCGAGCACCGCCAGCGCGTGGACGCCGCGCGGATTCTCGCCGAACGTGTCCATGTAGCGCGGGAAACGATCGGCACGGGGGCTGTGGGCGCCGGCGGCGCTGTAGGGCCAGTTGTTGGTGTTCTGGATCCAGCCGTTGGGCGGATTGAGCAGATGCGGCGCCTCATCGAGCGCGTGCAGATCGCCCCAATCGGTCGCCGGGTCGCTGCCGTCGACCGGCCTGGTATAATCGAAGCGGTCGTCGCGGCGCGGAATGAATTGCGGGTGGAGATAGGCGATGTTGCCCTTGGAATCGGCGAGGATCGTGTTGTTGGACGAATTCGCCTTGAGCTCCATCACCGTCATGAACGACTTGTAGTCCGTGGCCTTGGTGCGCAGGAACGACTGGCTGAGCGCCTCGACCGGCTTGTGCATCAGCGCGAGGCTCACCCATTTGCCGTTCTCCTCGCGAACGATCGGCCCGTGGTGGGTGCGGTAGACGGTGAAGGCGCGCGCGAGCATCCGCCCGTCGGGGCCGCGATAGGGGATCCGGATTCGGCGCGCCGTCACCGGGCGAAGCGCGCCGCCGTAGCGGTAGAAGAAGCGCCCCTTTCGCTCGACCACCGCCTCAAGGAACTCGTCGACCACGTCGACTCCGCTCGACGTGTGCATCCAGCCGATGCGCTCGTTGAACCCCTGGTAGATGAAGAACTGGCCCCAGGTGGCGGCGCCGTAGGCGTTGAGCCCCTCCCCGCTCGTCACCTGCAGCTCTGAGCGGAAGAAGAAGGAGGTGTGCGGATTGATCAGCAGCAGCGCCTTGCCGTCCGCGCTGTTGGCCGGGGCGATCGCGAAGCCGTTGGAGCCGGTCGGCTCGAGCAGCGCGAGCCCCGGAGCGCCAGTCTGGCTGAGCGAAGCCGGCGTTCCGTTCCGACCGTAAAAGGCTTCGAGCGCCTCCAGCGACACGCGCTCGATGTCGCCGCCGATGCTGCCCTCGCTGAACGTCAGCGCCATCCACGGCTCGAACCGGCGGATCACCCGCGGCCGCACCTCGGGATGGGTGTGCAGATAGTAATTGAGGCCGTCGGCCCAGGCGACCATCAGCTTCTTGAGCCAGGCCGGGCTCGCGGCATAGCGCGCCTGGATGTCGCCGGGCTCGATGAACAGCTTCATCCGAAGGTCCTGCCAGATTGCCTTCTCGCCCTCCGCCTCGGCGAGCCGGCCCATGGCGTTGATGTAGTTGGTCTCGACCCGGCTGAAGTCGTCTTCGGCCTGCGCATAGACCATCCCGAACACCGCGTCGGCGTCGCTCGGGCCGCGCACGTGGGCGATGCCCCAATCGTCGCGGACGATGACCACCCGGCCCGCCTGCCGGCGCCAGCGCGCCGCCTCGTCGCCGGAGACCGCGGCGGCGGCAGGCACGCAGCCAAGCAGGAGGAGCAGGAGGAGCAGCGCGCGCAGCGGCGCGGTCACGGATGGCTGTCCTCGTCCGGTCCAAGCTCGGGATCGATATCGCGCGGACGGATGAAGCGGGCGATGGTGCCGGTGCCTTCGGCGACGTCGCGCCAATGTTCGACCGGCAGGCTGATCTGCGCCAAAGTCGCGGTCGGATATTTGACCGCGATCTGGGCGCGGAGGGCACCCCCGTCCTCGCGCGTCAGCAGCAGGGCGAGCGATTCCAGGCCCGGATTGTGACCGACGAGCAGGAGCGCGGAGGCATCGTCCGCAACCTCGTGCACGACCTCCAGCAGGGTCGCCGGCGAAGCGAGATAGATGCGCTTGTCGAAGCAGGGATCGAGGCCGTTGCCGTAGCCGTCGGCAATCCCCTCCAGGGTCTCCATCACGCGCACCGCCGGCGAGGCGATCACGCGGTCGAAGGCGATGCCCTGCGCGCGCATCTCGCGGCCGACGGTCTGCGCGGCGCGGCGGCCGCGCCTGTTCAGCGGCCGGTCGAAATCGCGGGCAACCGGATCATCCCATGTCGATTTGGCGTGGCGCAGCAGCGTCAGCGTCTTCATCGAGTCCCTTCCGCTGCCTTACTTCGCCCGCTTGATGCCCGAAAGCGGTGCCGGTTGAAAGACAGGAGCGCACGCGCTCGATCGCCTGGTCGAGCGGCAGCCGGCGCACCGCCACGCCGGGCGGAAAGGCGTTGAGCAGGCGCGAGGGAGTGGCCGACGAGAGCAGGACGAACATGCCGCGGTCCTCGCTGCGGCGGATGAGGCGGCCGAACGCCTGGGCGAGGCGGGCGCGCACGACGCGGTCGTCATAGGCCGAGCCGCCGCCGACCGCGCGGCGCGCGGCGTGGAGCACCGTCGGGCGCGGCCAGGGCACGCCCTCCATCACCACCAGCCGCAGCGAGTGGCCGGGCACGTCGACTCCGTCGCGCAGCGCGTCGGTGCCGAGCAGCGAGGCGCGCGGATCGTCGCGGAAGATGTCGACCAGGGTGCCGGTGTCGATCGGGTCGACATGCTGGGCGTAGAGCGGCAGGCCGGCGCGGGCGAGCCGGTCGGCGATGCGGGCGTGGACCGCCTTGAGGCGCTGGATGGCGGTGAACAGGCCGAGCGTGCCGCCGCCCGCGGCCTCGACGAGACGGGCATAGGCGCCGGCGAGGCTCGCAACGTCGCCGCGCTTCAGATCGGTGACGATCAGCACCTCGCTGTTGGCGGCATAATCGAACGGGCTGTCGGCGGCGAAATGCTGGGGCGGATGATCGAGGTGGCAGGCGCCGGTGCGGGCTTCGGCGGCGCTCCAGCCCTCCGCGCCGCGCAATGTGGCCGAGGTGACGACGACGCCGTGGGCGGGCTTCAGCACCGTCTCGGCGAGCGGGCGCGTGGGATCGAGCCAGCGGCGGTGGAGGCCGATGTCGAACTCGCGCCCGTCGACGCGGTCGACCGCGAGCCAGTCGACGAAATCGGGATCGGCGGGGCTGCCGATGCGGGCGGCGAGCGCGATCCAGCCGCCGAGCGTCTGCACCCGCCAGGCAAGGCCGCCGAGCGCGCCCTCGACGCGGGCGCGGGACTGGGCGTCGAGCCAGTCGGGCGCATCCTCGAGCACCGCCTCGAGCCGCTTGCCGAGCGCGACCAGCGGGCGGAGCAGTTGCTCCATCGCCTGGACGGCGGGCGCCGCGGCGTCGACGAGCGCCGGGTCGAGCTCGGCCATCTCGGTCTCGATGCCGTAGCCGGCGTCCTGCGCCGAGGCGCGGGCGTAGACGGTGCCGCGCACCGCCGCGAACAGCTTCTCGAGCGGCCCGAACGGCATGCCCTCGGCGATGCGCGCCAGCCAGCCGTCGCCGGTCAGCAGCCCGGCCGCCTGCATCGCCGCCTCGAGCGCCAGCCCGCCCGCCTCGTCATAGGAGGCGACGTCCATCAGCCGGGCGGCGAGGCCGCGGCGGCGCCCGCGCGACTTGCCCTCCGGGCCGATCATCCAGCGCCTGAGCTCGATCGTCTCCTGCCCGGTCAGCGCGGTCGCGAAGGTCGAATCGGCGGCGTCGAACAGGTGATGGCCCTCGTCGAACACGATCCGGGTCGGCGGCTGGCCCCCACTACCATTGGCTCCGCGGCCGCGGGCGGCGTTGATCATCACCAGGGCATGGTTGGCGATCACGAGATCGGCGTCGGCCGAGGCGCGGGCCGAGCGCTCGATGAAGCACTTCCGGTAATGCGGGCAGCCGGCATAGACGCATTCGCCGCGGCGGTCGGTGAGCGCGGTCGAGCCGGCGCGGCGGAACAGCGTCGGAAGCCAGCCCGGCATGTCGCCGCCGACCATGTCGCCGTCCTTGCTGTAGGCCGCCCAGCGCGCGACGAGCTGCGCCAGCACCGCCGCGCGGCCGGCGAAGCCGCCCTGGAGCGCGTCCTCCAGGTTGAGCAGGCACAGATAATTCTCGCGCCCCTTGCGGACCACGACCTTGCGCTTGCGGATCGCGGTGTCGGGAAAGATGCGGCCGCTCTCGCGGTCGAGCTGGCGCTGCAGCGCCTTGGTGTAGGTCGATACCCACACCGCCCCTTCCGCCTTCTCCGCCCAGAGCGAGGCGGGCGCGAGATAGCCGAGCGTCTTGCCGATGCCGGTGCCGGCTTCGGCGAGGAGCAGGTTGGGACGGCCCTCGACCGCGCGCGGGGAGAAGGCGCGCGAGGCGGCCGCGGCATAATCGCGCTGGCCCTGGCGGGTCTCGGCGCCGTGTCCGGTCAGCCGATGCAGCCGCTCGACCGCTTCGCGCTCGTCCAGCCGGACCGGCCGCGGCTGGGGCCGGGCCGCGCTCTCCTCCCATTCGGGCAGCCTGGAGAAGAGCCAGCGCTCGTCCCGCTCGGGCCGCCGCAGCCGCTGGGCGACGGGCGCCGCCCACGGCCAGCGCAGCCGGTAGAGCGCCTGCGCCGAAGCCCAGGCGCCCTCGCGCTCGGGCCAATCGCCTTCGAGCGTGCCGAGCAGAGCCGCCGCCGCCTCGAGCAGGAATGGCGCCGCCTCGCCGTCGCTCTCCGGCGCCTCCAGCCCCAAAGCGGAGGCGAGCCCCTTCGGGGTCGGCACCGCGAAGCGCGCCGGATGGACGAACGCGAACAGCTCCAGCAGGTCGAGCCCCGACAGATCGGGATAGCCGAGCCTTTGCCCCACCAAAGGCGCGTTGAGCATGATCAGCGGGGTCTCGGCCGCCCGGGCGATCGCCTCGCCCCGCCCAAGCCCGCGCGTCTCCCCATCCGCGGCCATCCAGATGCCGCCGTGGGTTGCGTAGAGCGCGGGATAAGGCAAAGAGGCGGCCACGATCCCTAGATGAAGATGCCGGAACGAAAGGGCAATTCTTGACCGTCGAACAGGCGCTTCGAGACGCCGCAAAAGTGGCCAAGGCGTGGCCGTATGAGGAAGCGCGCAAGATCTTGAAGCGCTACCCGGCCGGGCCGCCGGAGGGGCGCGCGATCGTGTTCGAGACCGGCTACGGTCCCTCGGGCCTGCCGCATCTCGGCACCTTCCAGGAGGTGGCGCGGACGTTGATGGTGAAGCATGCGCTCAGCGAGATGGTCGACTGGCCGAGCCGGCTGATCTGCTTTTCCGACGACATGGACGGCATGCGCAAGGTGCCGCCCAACACGCCGCACCAGGACATGATGCACGCGCATCTCGACCAGCCCTTGTCGGCGGTGCCGGACCCGTTCGGCTGCGGGCACCCCAGCTACGCGCACCACAATAACGGGATCCTCAGGCAGTTCCTCGACCGGTTCGGCTTCGAATATGAGTTCCTCGCCTCCAGCGATTGCTATCGCGGCGGCCGGTTCGACGAGGCGCTGAGGGCGGTGCTGGGCCATTACGGCGCGATCATGGACGTGATGCTGCCGACGCTGGGCGAGGAAAGGCGCAAGACCTATTCGCCGGTGCTTCCGATCAGCCCGGTCAGCGGCAAGGTGCTGCAGGTGCCGGTCGAGGTGGTGGACGCCGAGGCGGGCACGATCCGCTACACCGACCCCGCCACCGGCGAGACGATCGAGCAGTCGATCCTGGGCGGCGGCGCCAAGCTGCAGTGGAAGGTCGACTGGGCGATGCGCTGGGTCGCGCTCGGCGTCGACTACGAGATGTCGGGCAAGGATCTGATCGACAGCGTCACCCAGAGCAGCAAGATCGCGCGCATCCTGGGCGCCAAGCCGCCCGAGGGCTTCAACTACGAGATGTTCCTCGACGAGAATGGCGAGAAGATCTCCAAGTCCAAGGGCAACGGCCTCACCATCGAGGAATGGCTGACCTACGCGCCGCAGGAGAGCCTCGCTTTCTACATCTACCGCGACCCGCGGAAGGCCAAGCAGCTCAGCTTCTCGATCATCCCCAAGGCGGTCGACGAGTATCAGCAATTCCTCGCCGCCTATCCGGAGCAGGAGCTCGACAAGAAGCTCGGCAACCCGGTCCACCACGTCCATGCCGGCCAGGTGCCGCCGGCGCGGATGCCGCTCACCTTCGCGCTGCTGCTCAACCTGGTCGGGGTCGCCTCGACCGACGACAAGGATCTGATCTGGGGCTTCGTGAAGCGCTACGCGCCCGAGGCCTCGCCGGAGACCCATCCGGAGCTGGACGCGCTGATCGGCTACGCGCTGGTCTATTTCCGCGACTTCATCGCCAGCTCGCTGCGCAGGCGCCCGCCCGAGGAGAACGAGCGCCGGGCGCTGAACGAGCTCGACGCGCGGCTCGCGGCGCTGCCGGACGATGCCGACGCGGAAGCGATCCAGGCCGAGGTGTACGAAGTCGGCAAGAGCGGCGGCTTCGAGAACCTGAGAGACTGGTTCAAGGCGCTCTACGAGACGCTGCTCGGCACCAGCCAGGGCCCGCGCATGGGCAGCTTCATCGCCCTCTACGGCATCGACAACAGCCGCCGGCTGATCGCCGAGGCGCTGGGGGCGCACGCCGACGCGTGAGGAACGGGCGCGCCATCAGCGTGGCCCTGCTGGCGGCGGCCGCCGCGATCAGCAGCCCGGCCGCGGCCGAGACGCCGCGCGAGCTGCTGGTCAGCGCCGCCTTCGCCGCGCGCGACAAGGCGAGCGCGCTGGCGCGGATCGAGGCGGCGATCAAGGGCGCGCAGGCGATCATCGCCCGCGACGCCGGCAACCGCGAGGCGCTGCTGCAGCGGTCGATCGCGCTCGGCTACCGCGCCAAGCTCAACCGCAGCCCCGCCGACGCCAAGGCCGCCCGCCGCGGCTTCGAGGCGCTGGTCGCCTCCAACCCGGGCGATGCCGAGGCCCAGCTCGGGCTGGCAGGATGGCACCTGCTGGCGATCGTCGAGATGGGGCCGCTGCTCGCCCGGACCATGCTCGGCGCGCGCCAGGCGCCGGGGCGGCAGGCGCTCGACCGGGCGCTCGCCGCAGGCGGCGGCCGGGCGCTCATTCCCGCTTATGCCGGAATGAGCCTGATCCAGCTTGAGCCCGGCGGCGTGGCCGAGGCCCGGCGGTTGGTCGAGGCGGCCGCCAAGGCGCGCGCGCCGACCCCGATCGACCAGATCATGCAGCGGCACGCGGCCGCGCTGCTCGTCCCGCTTCGCGCCGGCGACGGCAAGGCCGCCGCAGCGCTCGCGGAAAAGCTGATGCCGTTCGGCCGGCTCGCCAAATAGGCAGGTCGAACGAGGGCGCAACTACGGGGCTGCCCGAGCGTTCATCATCACGGTCCACCCCTTTCGGACTGATGACCGGGGCTTACCGCACCGCATCGGCCGCGTCGCTTCGCGAGGGCGACGCGGCCAAGCGCCTTCAGCGATTTCAGGCTTTCTTGCCGGCGATCCAGTCGTCGATCTTGCGCTCGAGCACGGCGAGCGGCAGCGCGCCGGTGCCGAGCACCTGCTCGTGGAACTCGCGGATGTCGAAGCGCGGGCCAAGCGCGCGTTCGGCGCGGGCGCGAAGCTCGCTGATCTTGAGCTGGCCGATCTTGTAGGCGAGCGCCTGGCCGGGGATGGCGATGTAGCGCTCGGTCTCGGCGACCGCGTTGCTGCGGCCGCGCGAGCTGTTGTCGAGGATGTACTGGATGGTCTGGTCGCGGGTCCAGCCCTTGTGGTGGATGCCGGTGTCGACCACGAGGCGGATCGCCCGGAACAGCTGAGAATCGAGATAGCCGAAATATTGGTAGGGGTCGGTGTAGACGCCGAGCTCGCGCCCCAGCGTCTCGGCGTAGAGGCCCCAGCCTTCGACATAAGCGGTGTTGCCGCCGAAGCGCTGGAACTTGGGCAGCGCCTCGTTCTCCTGCGCCAGGCTGATCTGGAAATGGTGCCCCGGAGCGCCTTCGTGGAGGTACAAGGTCTCCATGCCGGGCGTGGTTCGCGACGGCAGATCGTAGGCGTTGAAGTAGAAGATGCCGGGCCGCGACCCATCCGGAGTTCCCGGATTGTACGAGCCGCGCGCCGCGCCCTTCTCGGTCAGCGCCGGCACCGGGCGGATCTCCAGCGGCGCCCTGGGCAAAGTGCCGAACAGCCTGGGCAGCGTGGAATCGAGCCGCTTGCCGATCGCGACGTAACCCTGCTGCAGCGCCTCGCGCGACTTGGGCTTGAACTTCGGATCGGTGCGGATGTGCTCGAAGAACTGCTGGAGCGTGCCGTTGAAGCCGACCTGCTGCTTGACCTTCTCCATCTCGGCCTGGATCGAGCGCACGTTGTCGAGCCCGATCTGGTGGATCTGGTCGGGGGTGAGGCTGGTGGTGGTGCTCGCCTCGACGAGATAGGCGTAGAGCCTGTCGCCGCCGGGCATGTCGCGAAGGCCGACGGTGGGGCGCGCCCGCGGCAGATAGTCGGTGACGATGAAGGTGCGCAGCCGGGTCAGCGCCGGCCGGATCTCGGTTTCGACCGACTGGGCGTAGGCGGCGCGAAGCCGCGTCCGCTCCGCCTCCGGCACCTCGGCCGGGAAGCTCGCGAGCGGCTTCATGAAGCTGCTGCCCTGGACCCCTTCGGCGAGCATCGCATCGAGCTGCTCGACGACATTGTCCATGACGAGGCGCGGCTGGACGACGCCGCTCGCCAGTCCCTGGCGCATTCGGACGATCGACTGGTCGAGCAGAGCGACGAAATCGTCGATCCGGGCGAGGCCGTTCTCGTAATCCGTGACGGTCTTGAACGGAGCGACGCTCTCGCCCGAGCTGAGCTCCGCGAAACCGGCGTGGAAGCCGTTGAAATGGTCGATCGGCCGGACCGCGGTCAGCGCCAGCAGGTCGGGCTGGAGCCCGCGCAGGTCGAGCTCGCGCTGCCATTTGAAGACGTCGTAGGAGATCCGTTCCGACGCGCTCAGCGCCGCCCGGTCGATCCGCGCCAGCGCGGCGAGCTCGGCCTCGGCCGCCGCCCGTTCCTCCTGGTGATAATCGTCGAACAGGAAGCGGCCGTAGCGGTCCGCGTAGCGAAGGTCGCCGCGGTAGAGCGCCTGCACCGGGTTGCGCCGAAGGCTGGCCTCGTCGCTGGCGGCGAAGAGCGCGGCCAGCGCCTGCGACGGGTTGTGCGCCGACGGCGCTGGCGCCTCGGCGAGCGGTGGCGGCGGCGGGAGCCGGGCGCAGCCGGCAAGCGCGAGGGCGGTGCCGCAGAGGAGCAGTTGCAGGCGGGTCATGGTCTGGCTTTCTTGCTGGCGATCCAGTCGTCGATCTTATTTTCGAGCACGGTCAGCGGCAGCGCGCCGGTGCCGAGCACCTGTTCGTGGAACTCGCGCATGTCGAAGCGCGAGCCAAGCGCGCGCCGCGCCTTGGCGCGCAGCTCGAGGATCTTGAGCTGGCCGACCTTGTAGGCGAGCGCCTGGCCGGGGATGGCGATGTAGCGTTCGACCTCGCTGGTGGCGTCGGTGCGGCCCATCGCGCTGTTCGAGAGCATGTACTTGATCGCCTTGTCGCGGCTCCAGCCCTTGGCGTGGAGGCCGCTGTCGACGACGAGCCGCATCGCGCGCAGCATCTCGTCGTCGAGGTGGCCGTAGCGCGCATAGGGGTCCTTGAAGAGGCCGAGCTCGGGGCCGAGCTTCTCGGCGTAGAGCGCCCAGCCCTCGACGAACGCGGTGTTGCCGCCGAAGCGCATGAAAGCGGGCAGATCCGCATTCTCCTGCGCGAGGCTGATCTGGAAATGGTGCCCGGGCACCGCCTCGTGCAGGTACAAAGTCTCCATCCCGGGCGTGGTGCGCGAGGGCAGATCGTAGGTGTTGAAGTAGAAGACGCCGGGGCGGGCGCCGTCGGGCGTGCCCTGCTGGTAATAGGCGCCGGCCTGGTTCTTCTCGAGGAACTCGGGGACGGGGCGGATCTCGAGCGGCGCCTTGGGAAGCGTCGAGAACAGCCGGCCGATGCCCGCATCGACCCGCTTGCCGATCGCGTAATAGCCGTCGGTCAGTGCCTGCCTGGAGGCCGGCTTGAACTTCGGATCGGTGCGGATGTGGTTGAAGAATTCGGCCAGCGTGCCCTTGAAGCCGACCTCCTGCCGGATCGCATCCATCTCGCCGCGGATGCGGCTGACCTCGCGGAGCCCGAGATCGTGGACGTAATCGGCGCTGAGCGGCAGTGTCGTGCTGCTCTCGATCAGATAGGCGTAGAGCGTGTCACCGCCCTTCATGCCCGACAGCCCGACGCTGTCGCGCGCGGCCGGCCGGTATTCCGACTTGAGGAAATCGCGCAGTCGGGTCAGCGCCGGGATGATCTTCTCGGCGATCGAGCGGCGGTAGGCGGCGGCGAGGCGCGCCTTGTCGGCGGCGGCGAAGCCCGCCGGCATGTTCCTGACCGGCAGGTAGAAGGTCGAGCCTTCGACCCCCTGGCCGATCAGCGTGTCGAGCTGGCCGACGACGTTGTCGACGACCAGCTTGGGCTGGACGACCCCCGAGGCCATGCCCTGGCGGAAGCGGCCGATCGAGCGGTCCATCAGCACCACGAAGCCGTCGATCCGCTTCAGATTGTTCTCATAATCCTCGACCGTCTTGAACGGCGCCGCGCCCTGGCCCGAGGAGAGATCCGGAAAGGCGGTGTGGAAGCCGGAGAAATGGTCGATCGGCCGGACCACGGTCAGCGCCATGATCTGGGGCGTGTAGCTCTTCAGCCCCTGCTCCTTGGAGCGCCTGAAGACGTCGTAGGCGATCCGGTCGGTCGGCGAGAGCGCGTTTCGGTCGATGGCGAGAAGCTGGCGCAGCTCGGCCTCGTCGGCCGCCTTCTCGGCCGCGTAATAGCGGTCGGTGATATAGTCGCCGAACTCCCCGGCATAACGCATGTCGCCGCGGAACAGGCCGTTGATCGGGTTGCGGCGAAGGCTGTCCTCGTCGCTCTGCTTGAACAGCGCCTGGAGCCGCTGCCCGGCATCCGCCTGCCGACTGGGTGCGGCCGGGGCCTGGGCAGCGGCGGCGACCGGCGCCAGCGACAGCGCACAGGCGGCAAAAAAGGCGGCTTTCAAGGTCATGCGAGTCTCTCGAAGGCTGTGTTGCGGCTCTAAGTCGCCGCCGCCGCGGCAGCAAGCGGACAAGAAGACGGCGTGGAGAAAGGGGCGGGCTGCGGGCCGCTCAGGCGTCGGCGCCGGCGTCGGCTTCGGCCTCGGCCGCCTTCTCGGGGCCCCAATGCCATTGCCGGTACCATTTGGTGATGACGTACTTGACCCCGGCCTGGACCGGCGTGCCCTGGTGGAGCGAGGCCGCGTTCGGCTCGCCGTTGGAGTCCATGTTGTTCCAGGTGAGCAGATTGCCGGTGTGCGGCGTGATCCGGACCCCGGCGCGCTCGAAATAGGTCTGGCCGCCGCGCTGGGGCTCGTTGAGGAACACCATCGCCGTCCAGGTGCGCTGGCCGCCGCAGCGCCGCATCTCCTGCCAGTAGGGCTGGTCGGTGTAGAAGAAGTCGTGGTGCGGCTTGAACTGCTGCCCGGCCTCGTAGCGCTGGCCCTGGATGGTCTCGCCGTGGCGCGGATCGATCCCCATCAGCGCCGTGATCTTGTCCTCGACGCTCTGCACCAGCGGCTCGCCGAGCCACAGGTCGCAGCTCTCGCTGGTGCGGAACTCGGGGTCGGGATAGGCGCCGAGCACGCCCGACGGCCGCCGCCCCACGTCGATCAGCTCGATCAGCCCGGCGCACTCTTCCGGAGTGAGGAAGTTGCGGACCACGAACATGTCGAGCTCGCGGGCGGGCACGTGGTAGATTCCGGGCACCCGCAGCAGCCGCTCGCGCACGACCTTCCCGATTTCCGCCAGATAGGTCATTCGATCCGCCTGCGCATCATGACACCGCCGCAAGCCCGCGATGCTTCAGGCGGCGGCGCCTTGGCAAGCGAAATGCTCCCCTCCCGCGCGATGCGGGAGGGGAGTTGGATCACCAGAAGAAGTCGTGGATCACGTCGATCACTTCGCCGGTGTAGAGATCGACCAGCAGCACGTCGTCATAGTAACGCACCCAGCGCGTGCCGGCATAAGCGGGCGGCAGCCGGTACTGCCACGGATCGTTGATCCAGTAGCGGTCCGAATAGAAGCCGGAGCCCAGCGTCAGGCCGATCGAGAAGCGGCTGTAGCTGTGGTCGCGGTACGGCGCGTAGTAGCGGCCCGGCCGGAAGATGTTGCGGTTGGAGTAGCGATAGTCGCGCCAGTCGTAGCGACGGTCGTTGCGCCACCCGCTGTTCCAGTTGCGATCGTCGCGGCGGTCCCGCCGCCACTCCTGCCGATCGTCGCGGCGCTCGCGCAGGTTCTCGCGCAGCCGGTTCTCGTAGCGCTGCTGGTTGCGCTCCGCCTGCCGCTGGTAGCGGGGAAGCGAGCCCTCCGCGCTTCGGCGCGAAGCGTCGCGGGTGTCCTCGATATGCTGGCGGACGGCCTCGCGGCGGTAGCCGCGGCCTTCGGCCCGGTCGCCGCGCCGCGCGCCGCGGTCCTCGAACCGGCGCTGCTGGACGACCTGGGCCGGCACGTCCTGCCGGCGCTCGACGCGCTGTTCGCGGCCCTCGGCGCGCTGCGCCTGACGCTCGGCGCGCTGTACGCTGCGCTGCTGCTGCTGCTCGGCCTGCGGCGCCTGCCGCTCGGCGCGGCGCGCGCCGCGCTCCTGGTTGCGCTGCTCGAGGCGCTCGTAGCGCTGCATCGCGCGCTGGCGATCCGAGTCCGAAACCTGGGCCGCCACCGGCGTTGCCGCCGTCGCCGCCAAAATCAGTCCAATCAATGCCTTACGCATGACACTCTCCTGAAACTCGAAAACGCAGAGGCCGTTCTCTCTAGGACGAGTTGTGCACGATCGCGGATGAGCGGTTGATGAACCTTTCCGCCAGCAACCCGAAAGGATCGGAGTGAAATCAGTCCTTTATCTCTTCGCCGGTAGCGGGCGCGGCGATGTCGCGAAGCGACGGCACCTGCCGCGCCGCGTCTTCGGGCGAGATGCCGGGCGGCGGCGCGGCGGCGATCTGCTCGCGCCCCGCCTTGACCCGCGCCGCCCTGCGGATCGCCTCGCGGATTCGCGGATAGGTGCCGCAGCGGCAGATGTTGGTGATTGCCGCGTCGATGTCGGCGTCGCTCGGGGCCGCGTTCTTGTCGAGCAGGGCGGCCGCGGCCATGATCATGCCCGACTGGCAATAGCCGCATTGCGGGACCGAATCCGCCACCCAAGCCTGCTGCACGGGATGCGAGCGGTCGCGCGAAAGCGCCTCGATGGTGGTGACGAAGCTCCCTTCGAGCTGGCCGATCGAGACGGTGCAGCTGCGCACGGCGCGGCCATCGATATTGACCGTGCAGGCGCCGCATTCGCCGTTGCCGCAGCCATATTTGGTGCCGGTGAGGTTGGACGCGTCCCGGAGCGCCCAGAGCAGGGGCGTGGCGGGGTCCATTCGGTAGAGCACCGGCTGGCCGTTGACGGTCATTCTCGACATAGCGGCAGGTTCTACGGCGACGGGCGACGACCGGAAAGACACAAAGGACACTATTGGCGCGCGTGCGGTCGAGCCCGTTCAGCGCCGTCATGGCGATGTCGTTCCTGTGGTCGGATGGCCGCTTTCGAACCGTTGCGGACGACCTGCGGCAACGACTAGTGCGCAACGACGATCAGCGCTTCAGGCATCGGGTGAAGAAGCTGGTGAGGCACAAGCCAGTGGAGAAGACGGAGTGAAGCTCGCAGCGGGCCTCATTGTCTGCGCCTCCGCCGTCCTGTCCCTCGGTGCACAGAACACGATGATCCATCGACCGACACCGCCTCCGGCGAGCGGCAAATGGACCGCCGATCGGACGAGACGATCCCAAGCTGAGTTTGCATTGCCAGATGCGAACGCCGTGGCGGCCTACTCCGTTCTCACTTACTCGGGACGCAACGCTGCACCCGGCGACTCCGTGGTCATCTCACACGGCGACGGTTCCCTACCGAGCTTCAGTATCCGCGGCTTGCCCGGGAAGGGGGGCTCGATACCGCGCGCCTTCGAGGTCGGGAGCGCAGTTCCCTTTCTTGAACCTGATCGTTCCTTCCACATCGATGATTCAACGGTGGACGACATCGCGCGCGAGAAAGCGCATGGCGAGGTGCTGGAGAATCTTGACCATCACCGGCCGACGCAGACCCTTACCGCCCTCGGTGAACACCCCTGGCAATTCCGCAACAGCGGCTCGTCCCCCGCCTACGAAAGATGTGCGGTACGAGCCGCGATGCAATCCAGCAGAAAGGCGAGCGCGGCCGCCGACGACTCAGTCGAGCGGGAACAGTGGCTCAATCGTGACCCGCTCGGAAGCCAGTGGAACCAACATGATCTGAGGGCAGCCCGCCTGCTGGTGGCCCTCGTGTCGACCATCGTCAGGGACTTTGCGCAGGGTGACCTGACCGAATGGGCCCGCCGCCGGCCCGGGGACACCGGTTCCTGGCACTCTCGGTGGCGCAAGCAGATGATCCTACAACACGGCCGCGAGTTCGCGCGGGAAGCGGAGGCAACGGAAGACTCGGCAGCTGGGGCGCTTTGCCGCATCCTTGAGCCGGAAGTCCTCGCCAATGCGGTTTTCGATCGATGCCGTTTCGCTGGCGTAATCGACGAGCGGGACGGCTGGCCCATCATGGTCAGCTTCACCCGCAGAGTGAAGGATCGGCGGGGTGCCTCCAGCTACTGGGGCGTCAATTTCGACCGCCTGCGTCCCAATCCCAGCTTCGTGGCGCGGCCGCCGCGCTGCCGCTAGTCGTCCTGGTCCTCCTGGTAGCGGGCCAGTTTGAGCTCGCGCGCCGGATTTGTGCATCGCGCACAGCGGATCAGCGCCTATCGATCACCGGCCTCGCATCAAAAATCGCCAGACGCCGAGCCTGTGCGCTCCGCGGCGGCTTGCCCCGAATCGCGCTGATCGCGACCCGACACGAACTTCTCCGCAAGCCGGCGTTGTGGCGGCTGAGCCCCAGATCGTGGCCGTTCGTCCCTTTCCCTCACACTCGCGGTGAGGCCCCGTTTTAACGAATATCAATAAATCTCCTTGACGACTTTCGATAATCTTATTATCGATTGTCAATATCAAAGGAGGATTGCCGATGCCTCGTTCTCTTGCCGCCTCGCTGCCGATCGCGTTCGTCCTGCTGCGGATGCTGGTCCTGCTCAACTGGCTGGCCGGCGCGGCGATCCTCGCGCTGCTGCTGGTGATGCCCAACGAGCAGTGGATCATGAGCGCGTTCAAGCTGACGCCGTCGCCCGAGGCGGAGCGGGTGGTGATGGGGCTGCGCGCGGTCGCGATGCTCGGGCTCAGCGCGATCCCGCTGAACTACATCGTCCTTCGGCACCTGCTGGCGATGATCGGCACGGTCCGCGTCGGCGACCCGTTCGTCGCGAGGAATGCGGCGCGCCTGCAGGTGATCGCCTGGACGCTGCTCGCGCTGCAGCTGCTCAGCATGCTGATCGCCGGGATCGGCGCGGCGATCTCGTCGCCCGAGCATCCGGTCGACCTCGACGCCGGCTTCTCGCTCACCGGCTGGCTCGCCGTGCTGCTCACCTTCGTGCTGGCGCGCGTCTTCGCGGAAGGCACGCTGATGCGCGAAGATCTGGAAGGGACGGTGTGACATGGCCATCGTCGTCAAGCTGGACGACATGCTGCACGCGCGGCGAATGACTCTGACCGAGCTCGCCGAGCGCGTCGGTATCACCATCGTCAACCTTTCGATTCTGAAGACCGGCAAAGCGCGCGCGATCCGCTTTTCAACGCTGGAGGCGATCTGCGCGGCGCTGGCCTGCCAGCCCGGCGACATCCTGGAATATTTGCCCGACTCGGCGGCCGCCGCAGGTCCCGTAGCGGATTCGGGATGAAAGGGCGCGGCTTCGCGTCGCCCGGCACCGCGGCTGTGCGGGACGCTGAGCGCGGGCGACGGCGAACGGGATCCGCGCGCCCGGGCGGTTCCCCCGCTTGAAACGCCAGCGCGTCCCTGCTAACGGGCGCACCAGCCGCCGCGGGTACCGTCTCGCGGCGAACCCATTTTTATGGTATTAACAAACTGTTGCGGCGCGCCTGCTACTGCGCGCCACCCACGGAAAACGGAGCTGACAGCAGGCGTATGCAAATCATCGTTCGCGACAACAATGTCGACCAGGCGCTGCGGGCGCTCAAGAAGAAGCTGCAGCGTGAAGGCGTCTATCGCGAGATGAAGCTGCGCCGTCACTATGAGAAGCCGTCCGAAAAGCGCGCTCGCGAGCGCGCCGCCGCCATCCGCCGCGCGCGCAAGCTCGAGCGCAAGCGTATGGAGCGCGACGGAGTCCGCTGATCCCGCGCCAGGCACGGCTTTACGTGCCGCGCTTGCCTTGCCGCCCACCGGCGGTATCATCGCCGGACCAGCAGAAGTCACATCCGGGGTCCCGCAATGTCAGTCACCGCCGTTCCGATTCGCTCGATCAAGCGGGGCTCGCTCGTCAAGCTGTGGGTGGGCCTCGGCGCGCTCTGCCTGATCGCCGCCGGAATCGCCTGGGCAGGCACCCGCGACCAGGTCGCCAAGGATCCTGGAAGCTACCTCGAGTCCAACGCCGAGCGCGCCGGAGTCATCACTACCGCTTCGGGGCTCCAGTATCAGGTGATCAAGGAAGGCACCGGCATCACGCCGGGGCCGAACGACATGGTGCTGGTCGAATATGAAGGCCGCCTGGCCGACGGCACCGTGTTCGACGCCAGCGCCCGCCACGGCGGCCCGGCGCCGCTCCCCGTCTCAGGAGTGATACCCGGCTGGTCAGAAGCGCTGATGCTGATGAAGAAGGGCGGCAAGTACCGCCTGTGGATCCCGCCCGAGCTGGGTTACGGGCCGCAGGGCGCCGGCGACGGCGCGATCCCGGCCAACGCGGTGCTCGACTTCGACGTAACGCTGGTCGACGTCGCCCCGCAGGCTGCGATGGGCGCACCGGGAATGGGCGCCCCGCCGCCGCCGCCGCCTCCCGGGATGTGACTCCGGCCGGGCGGCCGCGAGCCGCCCGCAGACGTCAGGGTTCCGGCACTCCCGCCGCCAGATTGTTGTCCTCGCGGGATTTCTGCTCGAGCGCCGCCTTGATCATCGCCACGATCGGATCGGCGAGCGCGAGCCCCATGATCCCGAACAACGCTCCGAACAGCAACTGCGCGCCGAGCACCAGCGCCGGCGCGAGATCGACCGTCTTGCGGGCGACGTAGGGCACGATGAGGTAACCGTCGATCATCTGAACGGCGACATAGACGCCGATCGCCCACAGGCCGGTTTCGGTGCCGGCGCTGAAGCCGACCAGCACGATCAGCACGCCCGAGATGATCGCGCCGATGTTCGGGATGAAGGCGAGCAGGCCGGTGAGGATGCCGAGCAGCGCCGCCATCGGCACGCCGCCGGCCATCAGCAGCAGCCAGGTGCCGACGCCCTCGACCGCCATTCCGATCAGCCGGCCGAACATCAGCCGGCGCAACGTGTGGCCCATGCGCGAGGCGGTGCGGTAGAAGCCGTCGCGCTTGCGAAGCGGCAGCATCCAGGCGACTCCGCGCTCGTAAAGCCGCGGCTCGGCGGCGATGAAGATGCCGATGACCAGGATCAGGACGAAGCTGGTGACCGCGCCGAGCGCGCTTCCGACGGCGGTGGTGAGCCGCCCGAGCGAGCCCATCAGCTGGCCGCTGAGCTGGTCGATCTGAGCGCCGCCCTGGACGATTCCGAGGCTGTTGCCCCAGGCGAGGATTCGGTTGAGCTGGTTGGTGACGACGGTCCGCAGGCTCTCCGCCTGGCCGGCGAGCTCGGTCCCCGCGAAATAGAAGGTCCAGCCGATGAAGCCCAGGCCGGCGAGCGTCACCAGCGCGAGCCGCCAGCCGCGCGGGATCGGCATCACGCGCCCGAGCAGCCGAGCGCCGCCGTCGAGCATCGAGGCGAGCACGATGCCCGCGAAGATCAGCAGCAGCGGCTGGGCGAGATAGGCGGCGAGCGCGATCGCGACGGCGAGGCCGAGCCAGACCCCGGCGCGCTTCAGCTCGTGAACGACGAGTGCATCGCGCAGTTCGGTCGGTCCCGGCTTCTCGACATGGATCCGGGACTCGTCGGTCACTCTTCGGCCACCACTCGATCGGGATGGAGCGAGGAGCCGGCGCGGCCGCCGCGAAGCGCGGTGAACCAGCTGATCGGGTTGAGATATTGCGAGGAGCCGTCGAGCGAGAAGGTGACGAATTCGGCGCGGCCGCCGATATTCTCGTAGGGCACGGCGCCGCCCAGGCCCTGGCGCTCGATCGACACCCGGCTGTCGGCCGACTTGTCGCGATTGTCGCCCATCAGGAAGACGTGCTCGTCGGGCACGGTCAGCCGGGCGAAATCGTCGACTTCGGAATAGCCCATGTCGATCGTGTCGTAGGCGCGGCCGTTGGGCAAAGTCTCGCGGAAGATGGGCAGCCTGCAATAGCGCCTGCCGTCCGGCCCGGTGACCCGGGAATCGGCGAACTCGTCCGGATGGCACGGGACGTTGTCGTCGATCGGGATCATCGCGGCCGGCCGCTCCTCGCGCTTCACCGGCACGCCGTTGAGGATCAGCTGGCCGTCGATCATCTCGATCTGATCGCCGGGAAGCCCGACCACGCGCTTGATATAGTCGGACTTCTGCCCCGGCGGAGTGACGATGACGATGTCGCCGCGCTCGGGCAGCGAGCCCAGCAGCCGGCCGTCGGCCTCGGGCAGGATATGGAACGAGGGCGACACCCACGACCAGCCGTAGGGATATTTGCTGACCACCAGCCGATCGCCCTTCAGCAGCACCGGCATCATCGATTCCGACGGGATGTAGAACGGCTTGGCAATGAAGCTGTGGAAGGCGAGCACGGCCAGGATCAGCCAGAAGATCGCCTTGATCTCCGCCCACCAGTCGGTGCCGCCGCTCTTGGCCTTGGCTTTGGCTTCTGTGCTCGTGTCGTCCATGGCGATCGTCGGGTCGCTGGCGCTCACCCTTTGGCTCCTTCGATGGGGCTGGCGGTAATGATCACGAACGCTTGCGCGAATGGGTGGTCGTCGGTCATGGTAAGATGGATTTGAGCGGCGTGGCCTTCCGGGGTCAACTCGTCAAGCCTCCGTTTCGCACCGCCGGTCAGCGCGAGCGTGGGCGCTCCGGAAGCTTTATTCACCACGCCTATATCCTTCATGAACACGCCGCGCTTGAAGCCCGTGCCGACCGCCTTGGAGAAGGCCTCCTTGGCCGCGAAGCGCTTGGCGTAGGTGCCGGCGCGGGTCAGCGGCCGCCCGGCCGCCTTGGCGCGCTCCACATCGGTGAACACCCGCCGCTCGAACCGCTCCCCGAAGCGGGCGAGCGAATTCCGGATGCGCTCGATGTTGCACAGGTCGGAGCCGATGCCGATGATCATCCCCGCGCCTCATCGATCAGCGCGCGCATTCGGCGGACGCTTGCCTCCAGGCCGATGAAGATCGCCTCGCCGATCAGGAAGTGGCCGATGTTGAGCTCCTTGAGCTGCGGAATCGCGGCGATCGGCTGGACGTTGTCGAAGGTGAGGCCGTGGCCGGCATGGGGCTCGATGCCGTTCTTGACGGCCAGCGCGGCGGCATCGGCGATGCGCCTGAGCTCGGCGGCGCGCGCTTCGCCCTCCAGCTCGGCATAGCGGCCGGTGTGGAATTCGACGACCGGCGCCTTCAGCCGGATCGCCGCCTCGATCTGGGCCGGGTCGGGCTCGATGAACAGGCTGACTCGGATGTCGGCGCGGCTCATCCGCTCGACGAAATAGGCAAGGTGGTTGTGCTGGCCGGCGGCGTCGAGGCCGCCCTCGGTGGTGCGCTCCTCGCGCTTCTCCGGAACGATGCAGGCGGCGAACGGCCGGTGGCGGAGCGCGATCTCCAGCATCTCCTCGGTCGCCGCCATCTCCAGGTTGAGCGGGATCGACAGGCCCTCGCTCAGGCGCGCGATGTCACCGTCGGTGATGTGGCGCCGGTCCTCGCGCAGGTGCGCGGTGATTCCGTCGGCGCCGGCTTCGGCGGCGGCCAGCGCGGCGCGCGTAGGGTCTGGATAATCGACCCCCCGCGCGTTGCGGATGGTGGCGACGTGGTCGATGTTGACGCCGAGGCGCAGGTGTCCGCTCAAGCGGCGAGCCCGCGGCTGCCCGGCTTTTCGGGCGGAAGGGCGGCAAGCTCGGGCGGGAGCTGATCGGCGGGATAGGCCGGGATGTCCATGCGCGCGAGCGACACCAGCGGAACGCCGATGTCGGCGCGGCCGTTCGAGCGGTCGATGAGGCAGGCGGCGCCGAGCAGCTCGCCCGGATGCTGGCGGATGGCCGCGATGCATTCGCGCGAGGAAAGCCCGGTGGTGACCATGTCCTCGACCATCACGACGCGCTCGCCGGCGGCGATGCTGAAGTTGCGGCGCAGCCGGAACTCGCCCTCCTCGCGCTCGACGAAGATCGCCCGGCAGCCGAGCGCGCGCGCCGTCTCGTAACCGGGGATGACCCCGCCCATCGCCGGCGAGACGATCAGATCGACCTTCCCGAAGCGATCCGAGACCAGCTTCGCCAGCGCCCGGCACAGCCGCTCGGTCCTCACCGGATCCTGGAAAACGAGCATTTTCTGCAGGAATAGCGGTGAGCGAAGTCCCGAGGAGAGGATGAAATGCCCCTCCAGAAGCGCGCCGGCAGCGCGGAATTCCGCCAGTATTTCGTCTTTGGTCATGGCGCCTCCGTCACCCGCTGATACGGTCCGCACCGTCCGCTATCAAGCTGCTTGAGGCGCCGGGTGCACCCGCCTATATGGCCCACAAACTCGCCTCGCCCGACCGAATCCGTCCCGCGCTTCCTAGCGGGCTCAAGGGGTTTAGATGAAGAAGCTGATAAAGATACTCGCCGTTGCCGCCGCGCTCGGGCTCGCCCCAACGGCGGCAGTCGCCCAAGGCACACTGTCGTCCCAGCCCAAGCAGGAGCTGACGGCGCAGCCGAAGCAGGCGCCGGCCGACGCGATCAGCGCTCGGTCGCAGGCGGCGCCGGCCCAGCCGCAGGAGGTCTCCGACCCCGCCCTCGCCAGCCCGTCCGGCGAGGAGCCGAGCAACGCGCAGGTCGCCCAGTCGACGCAGACCGCACAGGCGCTCGGCCCGCGCGCGACGGCGCAGGTCGGCATCGGCCAGCCCGACGGCCGCATGAACCTGCAGGACCAGTTCACGCCGATCGGCGAGGAGGCGGCCTGGTTCCACAACGTGCTGCTGCTGCCGGTCATCACCGCGATCTCGATCTTCGTCCTCGCGCTGATGCTGTACGTGGTCGTGCGCTACCGCCGCAGCGCCAATCCGGTGCCGTCGCGGACCACCCACAACACGCTGCTCGAAGTGGTCTGGACGCTGGTTCCCGTGATCATCCTGGTCGTGATCGCGATCCCCTCGATCAAGCTGCTCGCCAACCAATATTCGCCGCCCAGCGCGGACCTCACCGTCAAGGTGGTCGGCAACCAATGGTACTGGACGTACCAGTATCCCGACAACGGCGACTTCGAGATCGTGTCGAACGGCCTTTCCGACGCCGACGCCAAGGCCCGCGGCGAGCCGCGCATGCTGGGCGTGGACGAGCGGATGGTGGTGCCGGCCGGCGCCACGGTGAAGCTCATCATCACCTCCAACGACGTCATCCACGCCTTCGGAGTCCCGGCTTTCTGGGTGAAGATGGACGCTGTCCCGGGCCGGCTTAACGAGCAGTGGTTCAAGGTCGACCGCCCCGGCCTCTATTACGGCCAGTGCTACGAGCTGTGCGGCGCCCGCCACGCCTATATGCCGATCGCGGTCGAGGTTGTCCCGCCGGCGCAGTTCGCCGCCTGGGTCGCATCGAAGGGCGGCACGATGGGCGGCGCCCAGGCGACGTCCGGCGACGAGACCGCCACCTCCCCGATCAGCAATCCGGACCTCGTGACCACCGCCGGCGGCGGCGCCACCGAGACCAGCCCGGAGCCGATGAACGTAATCGACGCCACCGCCACCCCGCCGGTTTCGACCCAGGGTGCGACCGAATCCAGACGCGGAAGCAATTGAAATGACCGACACGACGGCAAACACAGTCCATTTCGAAGCCGGCCATGCGCATGACGCGCATCACGACGCCGACCATAAGCCGGGCTTCTTCGCGCGCTGGTTCATGTCCACCAACCACAAGGACATCGGCACGCTCTATCTGATCTTCGCGATCATGGCCGGGATCATCGGCGGCGCGATCTCGGGGCTGATGCGCGCCGAGCTCGCCGAACCGGGCGTCCAGTACTTGCAGGCCTGGGCGGGCGCCGGCGCGACGTTCGACGAGGGCCTGCACCTGTGGAACGTGCTGATCACCGCGCACGGCCTGATCATGGTGTTCTTCATGGTCATGCCGGCGATGATCGGCGGCTTCGGCAACTGGTTCGTGCCGCTGATGATCGGCGCGCCCGACATGGCCTTCCCGCGGATGAACAACATCAGCTTCTGGCTGCTCGTCCCGGCCTTCATCCTCCTGCTCGGATCGTCCTTCGTGCCGGGCGGCACCGGCATGGGCGCCGGCATCGGCTGGACCGCCTACGCGCCGCTTTCGACCAGCGGGTCGCAGGGGCCGGCCGTCGACATGGCGATCTTCGCGCTCCACCTTGCGGGCGCCAGCTCGATCCTGGGCGCGATCAACTTCATCACCACCATCTTCAACATGCGCGCGCCGGGCATGACGCTGCACAAGATGCCGCTGTTCGTGTGGTCGGTGCTGGTCACCGCCTTCCTGCTGCTGCTCGCGCTGCCGGTGCTCGCCGGAGCGATCACGATGCTGCTCACCGACCGCAATTTCGGGACCAGCTTCTTCGACGCCTCGGGCGGCGGCGATCCGATCCTCTACCAGCACCTGTTCTGGTTCTTCGGCCACCCCGAAGTCTACATCATGATCCTGCCCGGTTTCGGGATCGTCAGCCAGATCGTCGCGACGTTCAGCCGCAAGCCCGTGTTCGGCTATCTCGGCATGGCCTATGCCATGGTCGCGATCGGCGCGGTCGGCTTCATCGTGTGGGCGCACCACATGTTCACGGTCGGCATGGACGTGAACACCAAGATGTACTTCACCGCGGCGACGATGGTGATCGCGGTGCCGACCGGCATCAAGATCTTCAGCTGGATCGCGACGATGTGGGGCGGATCGATGTCGTTCCAGACGCCGATGATGTGGGCGCTGGGCTTCATCTTCATGTTCACGGTCGGCGGCGTCACCGGCGTCGTGCTCGCCAACGGCGGCATCGACAACTACATGCACGACACCTATTACGTGGTCGCCCACTTCCACTATGTGCTGTCGCTGGGCGCGGTGTTCGGCCTGTTCGCCGGCTGGTATTACTGGTTCGGCAAGATGTGGGGCCGCAACTATAACGAGCTGCTCGGCCAGCTCCACTTCTGGGTGTTCTTCATCGGCGTCAACATCCTGTTCTTCCCGATGCACTTCCTCGGGCTGGACGGCATGCCGCGGCGCTACCCGGACTATCCGGACGCCTTCCAGGGCTGGAACGAAGTCGCCACGACCGGCTACATGATCATGGCGGTCGGGATGATCTTCTTCTTCGTCAACATCTTCTGGTCGCTGCTGTTCGGCAAGAAGACCCCGCCCAACCCGTGGGGAGAAGGCGCGACGACGCTGGAGTGGACGCTGACGAGCCCCCCGCCCTACCACCAGTTCGAAACCCTTCCGAAGATCGATTGACGGCGCAGGTCGATGAACGAAATGGATGCTGGAACTCGTTCCGCATGACGGTATCGTGATGACGACAATGCCGCTCGAGGCCTCTACCCCGATCCTCGCCGAATGGCGGGACTTCGTGGCGCTGACCAAGCCGCGGGTGATGACGCTCGTCGTGTTCACCGGAATGGCCGGCCTGCTGGCCGCGCCGGTGCCGCTCCACCCGGTGCTCGGCTTCACCGCGATCCTGTGCATCGCGCTCGGCGCCGGCGCCGCGGCGGCGCTCAACATGTGGTACGAGGCCGATCTCGACGCGCTGATGAAGCGGACCCGCAACCGGCCGATCCCGGCCGGACGGATGGAACGCCAGGCGGCGCTCCACTTCGGAGTCGGCCTCGGCGTCTT
>DASWSP010000036.1:0-14263 GCA_036402575.1 Allosphingosinicella sp.
AACGAAGGCATCATCATCATCGCCGCCACCAACCGGCCCGACGTGCTCGATCCCGCGCTGCTGCGCCCCGGCCGCTTCGACCGCCAGGTCGTGGTGCCGCGTCCCGACATCGAGGGCCGTGAGAAGATCCTCGCCGTGCACATGAAGAAGGTGCCGCTGGCGCCCGACGTCGATCCGCGCACGATCGCCCGCGGCACCCCCGGCTTCTCGGGCGCCGATCTGGCCAATCTCGTCAACGAGGCGGCCCTGCTCGCCGCCCGCATGGGCAAGCGCCTCGTCGCCATGAACGAGTTCGAGCTCGCCAAGGACAAGGTCATGATGGGCGCCGAGCGCAAGTCCATGGTCATGACCGAGGACGAGAAGAAGTCGACCGCCTATCACGAGGCCGGCCATGCGCTCGTCTCGCTCCACGTGCCGGGCTGCGATCCGCTCCACAAGGTGACGATCATCCCGCGCGGCCGAGCGCTCGGAGTCACCTGGAACCTGCCGGACCGGGACCGCTATTCGATGACGATGAAGCAGATGAAGGCGCGGCTCGCGCTCTGCTTCGGCGGCCGCATCGCCGAACAGCTGATCTACGGCCATGACGAGCTCAACACCGGCGCTTCCAACGACATCCAGCAGGCGACGGACATGGCCCGCTCGATGGTGATGGAATACGGCATGTCCGAACGGCTCGGCTGGCTGCGCTACAAGGACAACCAGGAAGAGGTGTTCCTGGGCCACAGCGTGTCGCGCGCCCAGAATGTCTCCGAGGAGACCGCCCAGCTCATCGACCAGGAGATCCGCAAGCTGATCGAGGAGGCCGAGGCGACCGCGCGCAAGGTCCTCACCGATCACCTCGACGAGCTCCACCGCCTCGCCGCCGCCCTGCTCGAATATGAGACCCTGAACGGGGAGGAATCGAAGAAGGCGATCCGCGGCGAGGATATCGGCCGCGAGGATCCCGACAACCGGCGGCCCGGCCTGCCGGCCGCGGGCTCCTCGATCCCGACCACCCGCAAGCCCCGCGGCGGCATCGGCGGACCCGCGCCGCAAGGGGCCTGAACCGGCGCCCCTCCCGCCCGCGCGGGAGGGGTGTCAGCTTCCATTCATCCGCAAGTCAACAACTTGGCGCCGCTTGGGCCGAGGAGGCGAATGGATGCGTAAGGTTGCTGTTGCGCTGCTGCTTGCGGCGATTCCGATGACTGGGGCGCAGGCGCAATCGATGCCGGTCGCGACCTTCCTGGCCAAGGCCGACGCGCTTCAGAAGAAGGGCGCGATGGCGTTGTTCTCGGGCGATATCGGCAAGCTCAAGGCCGAGGTCCAGAATTCCGGCAAGGCGCTGCGCGCTGAGGAGGAGGCCGCCCGCAAGGCCGGGCGCGCGCCCGCCACCTGCATGCCGCCGAAGGCCGCGGTGAACTCCGAAGAACTGCTCGCCCACTTCCGCTCGATCCCGCCGGCGCAGCGCGGCATGCCGGTCAAGACCGCCTTCGCAGGCCTCGTGGCGAAGAAATATCCCTGCCCCCGAACCTAGCCGAGCACGCCCAGCGCCAGCAGCAGGCTGAAGAACAGGCCGGCGGCGACGAACGAGAAGTTGAGCAGCAGGAAGGCGCGCACCGCCGCGCCAAGGCGCGACAGCTGATAGGCGGCGCGCAGCTGGCGGTACATGTGGATCGGCGGCACGAAAGCGACGGCAAGGCCGAGCGGCGTCTCGCCGATACCCAGCGGCCGCAGCAGCGCCAGCGTGACCGCGGCGAGGCTCATGAAGGCGATCGAATAGGTCACGAACACCGTGTGATCGTAAAGCTTGTAGCGCCGCTTCCAGAAGAACATCAGCCACACGAACGGCAGCGACAGCGGGATCAGCGCCCAGGAGAATTTGTAGGCGTTGTTCTGCACCTTGTAGAACAGCAGCGACGGGTTGTTCTCGGCTTTTTCGATGGCGGCATCGAACGGTTGCCAGCCGGTTTTCAGGCGGATGTCGAGATCCTGGGCGTCCGGCGCGCCTTCGGGCTTGCCCTCGGCCTGCCTCGCCTCGCGCTGCTCCTCCTCGTTGGCGAGCCTGAGCGCGAACTTGTATGCGCGCTCCTGGACCGCCAGCTCGAAGCGGGCAGCGCGGATGTCGCCTTCGATCGAGGCGGTGTTCCCGCGCCGCGCCCGCGCCTGCGCCAGCGCGGCTTCGAGCCGCCGCAGCTCGGCCGCGCTCTCGGCGCGCTGCTCGCTGAAGTCCCGCCGCGCCTCCGCGCGATCCTGCCCGGGCGTGTGGGACTTCAACTCCAGCGGCCCGCCGATCAGGCTGAACACCCCGAACATCAGGAACACCGAGAACAGGAACAATGCCATCGGCGAGACGAACCGCGCCCGCTCGCCGGCGATGTAGCGCCGGGTCAGCTCGCCCGGCCGCCACGCCAGCAGCGGCAGCGTCCGCCACACCTTGCCGTCGAAATGGAGCACGCTGTGGGCGATGTCGTGCCAGAATGCGTGCAGGGTTCGGTGGATGTGCCCCGATTGGCCGCAGCGGTGGCAATAATCGCCGACCCGGCCGGTGCCGCAATTGAGGCAGGCGCCGGCGTGTCCCGCCGCTTCCCCGGCCCGCGGTTCGACGGCGCGCGCGGCCATGCCGCCCGTCACCGCATCACCGACCCCTTCGATGCCGTCGACCATTGGACCCCCGCGTCGCAGGATAACAGCAAGCCCGCCACAGCGTCGAGGGCGTTCGCAAGTGAGCCCGGCGCTGCTATCGCGGCGCGATGACCAAGACCGGCCTCCTCGGCGGCTCCTTCAACCCCGGCCACCGCGGCCACCGGCAGATCAGCCTCCACGCCGCCGCCGCGCTCGGCCTGGACGAGATCTGGTGGCTGGTATCGCCCGGCAATCCGCTGAAGGCCGGCGGCGACATGGCCCCCCTTCGCACCCGCTTCCGCTCCGCCCGGGTCGCGGCCCGAGGCCTGCCGGTGCGGGTGACGGCGATCGAGCAGCGGCTCGGCACGCGCTACACCGTCGATACGCTGCGCGCGCTGCGCCGGCGCTTCCCGGATCGCCGGTTCGTCTGGCTGATGGGCGCCGACAACCTCGCCCAGTTCCATCATTGGAAGGACTGGCGTAAAATTGCCACAGCGGTGCCGATTGCCGTTATGGCGCGGCCCGGGTATGATGGCGCCGCCCATTCGGCACGTGCCATGGGATGGCTGCGCCGCTTCGTCCGGCGCGCAGATCAGGCTCGCCACTGGACGGACTGGAGACCGCCGGCACTCGTGCTGCTCAAGTTGCCGCCCGACCCGACATCCGCCACCGGCCTTCGCGCTGCCGACCCCGATTGGCACCAACGTCTCGACGAATCGTTCAACCCCCAGGCACTCCGCGATCAAGTGACGCGGCGGCCCTTGCTATGAGGAGGCACATTGCCCGCACCAGCACCCGCTCCGCATAAAGGCGGAGAGTTCGACCAGGTCGAAGCCCTGCACGATCTCGTGCTCCGCTCGCTCGACGACGACCAGGCTCAGGATGTCGTCACCATCCCCCTCACCGGCAAATCCGCGATCGCCGATCATATGGTGATCGCCAGCGGCCGCTCGACCCGTCAGGTCGCCTCGATGGCCCAGAAGCTCGCCCAGCGGATCAAGCAGGACCTCGGCCGCACCGTCCGGATCGAGGGGCTGCCGGTCGCCGACTGGGTGCTGATCGACGCCGAGGACGTGATCGTCCACCTGTTCCGACCGGAGGTGCGCAGCTTCTACAATCTCGAGCGCATGTGGGCGTTCGAGGAGCGGGCGCCGGACGAGCGCGCGGCCGCGGCCGGCGGCGCCTGATTGCTCCTCCACATCGTCGCTCGGGGACGGATCGGGCGCTCGCCCGAGGCCGATCTTGTCGAGCGCTACCTGAAGCGGATCGCCTGGCCGACCAGGGTCACCGAGCTTCCGGAAAGCGGCGGCAAGCCTCCCGCACCGGCTGACAACGCGGTCACGGTCGTGCTCGACGAAAAGGGCGAGCAGCTCGGATCGCTCGCCCTCGCCCGCAAGCTCGAGCGCTGGCGCGACGGCGGCAAGCGCGAGGCGCGATTCCTGATCGGCGCCGCCGACGGCTTCGAGGAGGCCGAACGCGCCGGGGCCGATCTGCTGCTCGGCTTCGGCAAGGCGACCTGGCCGCATCTCCTCGCCCGCGCCATGCTCGCCGAACAGCTGTTCCGCGCCACCTCGATCCTTGCGAACCACCCCTATCATCGTGAAGGGTAGCGGGGTGCTCCGCCTGGCCGTGCCCGCTTTGCTTTTCCTCGGCCTTGCCGGCGGCTGGGCGCTGGCGCAGACGGCGCAGACCGAGCGGGCCGCGCTGGCGCTCGCCAAGCGCCAGGCCGAGGAAGCGACGCTGCGCTCGCGGCAGCTCGAGCGCGAGGCCGCGGCGGCGACCGGCGGGGCCGCCCGCGCCCGCGCCCAGGCCGAAGTGATCGCGGCGCGCATCCAGGCCGCCGAGGCCGAGATCACCGCCGCCGAAACCCGCATCCGGATCATCGAGAACCTGCGCGCCGAGCAGCGCGCCCGGCTCGCCGAGCGGCAGGAACCGGTCGTCCGCCTCACCGCCGCGCTGCAGACGATGGCGCGCCGCCCGCCCGCGCTCGCGCTCGTCCAGCCCGGCTCGCTCGACGAGGTCGTCCACGTCCGCTCGCTGCTCGCCGCCACCCTGCCCATCATCCGCGCCCGGACCGCCACCCTGCGCCGCGAGATCCGCGCCGGCACCGCGCTTCGCGAGCAGGCCCAGCTCGCGGTCGCTTCACTCGTCGCCGGCCAGGAGGAGCTCAAGAAGCAGCGGCTCGCCCTTGCCCGGCTTGAAGCGGGCGAGCGCCGCCGCTCGCAGAGCCTGGCCGGCGCCGCCCTGTTCGAATCCGACCGAGCGCTCGCCTTCAGCGAAGAGGCGCGCGATCTCACCCAGCAGATGGGCACGCTGCGCTATCAGTCGCAGGTCCGCCGAAGCCTGGCCGAGCTGCCGGGCCCGGTGCTTCGCCCGGGCGAGGCTCCGGCGACCGCCGCTCCGCAGCGTGCCCCCGCCTATCTGCTCCCGGTCGACGGGCGCCTCGTCAGCGGCACGGGCGAGCTTTCCGACGCCGGCGTCCACGCCCGCGGCCTCACCTTCGAGACCCGGTCCTACGCGCCGGTCGTCTCCCCCGCCGCCGGCCGGGTCTCCTATGCCGGCCCGTTCCGCGGCTATGACGGCATCGTCATCATCGAGCATCGCGGCGGCCTCACCACCCTCATCACCAACCTCGGCCAGCTGACGGTGCGCGCGGGCGACCTGGTCCGGCGCGGCCAGCCGCTCGGCCGCGCGTCGGGCGGGCGGCCCCGGGTCACCGTCGAGCTCCGCCGCGCCGGCCGACCCGTGCCGATCGCGTCGCTGGTCGCGGGCGGCTGAAGCTTTCCGGCAGCCCCTCGTCGTCCCTGCGCGGGTCGAGGAGCCAGTCGGTTAACCGTGCGTTCCTTTTCGTGGGTTTAAAAAGCCGGTAAGACTCGACCGAAGCGTCAGCAGGATTCGCTCATGGCCAAAAATCTTCTTCCCGCCCTCGGCCTCGTCGGCGCGGTCGCCATCATCCCCGCCGCCACCGCGGCGCTCGCCGCGGTCGACGTCGACACCTACCGCGAGCTCGACCAGTTCATGAGCGTGTTCGAGCGCGTCCGCTCCGAATATGTCGAGCAGGTCGACGACAAGACGCTGCTCCGCGGCGCGATCGACGGCATGCTCGCCAGCCTCGATCCGCACAGCTCCTATCTCGACGAGCGCGGCTTCAAGAGCCTGATGACCACCACCGACGGCGAATATGGCGGTCTCGGGCTCAACGTCACGCTCGAAGACGGCGCGGTCAAGGTGATCGCCGCCACCGAGGACACGCCGGCCGCCCGCGCCGGGATCAAGGCCGGCGACTATCTGACCCACCTCAACGGCAAGCTCATCTACGGCGGCACGCTCGACGAGGCCGTCGATCAGATGCGCGGCCCTCCCGGCACCACCATCAAGGTCACCGTCGTCCGCCCGGGCCGCGACAAGCCGTTCGACGTTTCCCTGACCCGCGCGATCATCGAGGTCCCCGCCGTCAAGTGGGAGATCAAGGACCGGGTCGGCATCATCAACGTCAACTCGTTCAACAAGACCACCACCGATGCGACGCTGGCGGCGATGAACTCGATCGAGAAGTCGCTCGGCGGCCGCCCGCTCGGCTACATCCTCGATCTTCGCTCCAATCCGGGCGGCCTGCTCGACCAGGCGGTCGGCCTGTCCGACGCTTTCCTCGAGCGCGGCGAGATCGTCTCGCAGCGCGGCCGCAAGAAGGGCGACATCGAGCGTTATTATGCCCGTCCCGGCGACGCCGCCCACGGCCTCCCAGTGATCGTGCTGGTCGACGCCGGCAGCGCCTCCGCGGCGGAGATCGTCGCCGGCGCGCTCCAGGAGCATCACCGCGCCCTGGTCATGGGCGAGCGCACCTTCGGCAAGGGCTCCGTCCAGACGCTGCTGCCGCTCACCCAGCAGACCGCGCTCCGCCTCACCACCGCGCGCTACTTCACGCCCTCGGGCAAGTCGGTGCAGGAGGGCGGGATCACCCCAGACATCGCCGTCCCGCAGCTTTCCGACCCCGACTATAAGGAGCGCCCGCGCTTCCGCGAATCCGACCTTCGCCGCCACCTGATCAACGAGATCAAGGTCGACGACGAAGTCATCCAGGACGACGGCAAGCCCGACCCGCGCTTCATGGCGACCGCCGACGAGCTCAAGAAGAAGGGCGTCGAGGACTTCCAGCTCCACTACGCCCTCCAGACCATTGGCCGCCTCGGCCCCAAGCCGCCGCAGGTCGCCGTCGCCGGCGGCAAGAAGGCCGGCACGCGCTAGAAATCCTTCCCCTGTCGGCAACCGCCGGTGAAAGGCGCAGCCATTGGGCCGTGCGGTGTGGGGCCGGCACTGTCCAAGGCGGAGCGACGGCCGTTCATCCCATTTGCAGCTTCACAGGCTCATAGGCTAGGCGCCGCCGGGGAGGACGCATTTGACCAGTCTCGACAAGGCTCGCGCGCTCGCCCTCCTGGTCCCGGCTGCACTGCTCGGGGGGGCGCTCGGCTCGCAATATATCGGTGGGCTCCATCCCTGCGAAATGTGCCACTGGCAGCGCTGGGGCCATTATGCCGCGCTCGCCCTATCCCTGACCGCCTTCGCCTTGCGCGGGCAGGCCGACCGCGGCCGCCCGTTCGTGTGGCTGGCGGCGCTGGCGATCCTCGCGAGCGGCGTCACGGGCGCCTACCATGCCGGGGTCGAGGCCGGCATCTTCGAAGGCCTGACGACCTGCGCCACCACCGGCGCCGGCGGCTCCTCGGCGGACATCCTCGCCGATATCATGGCGACTCCGCTTGTCCGCTGCGATCAGGTACAATGGTCGTTCCTCGGCGTCTCGATGGCCGGATGGAACGCGATCCTGTCGACACTCTCCGCGCTGGTGATCCTATGGCTGAGCCTCAAACGACCCCGTCCGCAGACGGCGTGACTGCCCCGGAGCGCCGCTGGCGGCCCGGTGACGGGCGCGCGGACATCGCCTCGATGATCCGGGTCGACCAGGCCGGCGAATATGGCGCGACCCGCATCTACGCCGGCCAGCTCGCCGTGCTTGGCGACCGCCACCCCGCCAGCCGCGAGATCGCCCGGATGGCGCTTCAGGAGCGGCGCCACCTCGACACCTTCGACGCCATGATGATCGAGCGCGGCGTCCGCCCGACCCTCCTCCAGCCGTTGTGGAACGTGGCCGGCCACGCGCTCGGCGCCGTCACCGCGCTGATGGGCCCCTCGGCCGCCATGGCCTGCACGGCCGCGGTCGAGACCGAGATCGACAAGCATTATGCCGACCAGCTCCGCCGCCTGGGCAGCGACGACCCCGACCTCGGCGCAACCATCGCCGAGTTCCAGGCCGAGGAGCTCGAGCATCGCGACACCGCCCTTGCCGCCGGCGCCGAGAACACGCTCGGCTACCCGATCCTCTCCGCGGTCATCCGCGCCGGCTGCCGCGCCGCGATCGCGCTCTCGAAAAGGATCTGACATGAAGTCCGCGTTGCTTGCCGCTGCCGCCTTGCTGGCAGCCATCCCCGCTGCCGCCCAGCAGCCGCCGCCGATCGAGGACGTCCAGATCAACCAGCTCATCGTCTACGGCGAGGATCCCTGCCCGCCGAGCACCGACGACCAGATCATCGTGTGCGCGCGCAAGCCCGAGGGCGACCGCTTCCGGATCCCGGAGAATCTGCGCGAGGACCCCGGCCGGCCCGGCAACCGCAGCTGGACCGACCGCGCGATCGAGCTGAGCTATGTCGGGCGCACCGGCGTCGGCAGCTGCTCGACGTCGGGGCCGGGGGGCATGATCGGCTGCTTCGAGCAGCTCGCCGATCGCTGGCGCGGCGAGCAGGCCGGGCGCGACTCGGTCAACTGGAACCGCCTCATCGAGGAAGCGCGCCAGGCCCGCCTCGCCCGCATCGACGCCCAGGCCGAGGAAGAGGAGCGCGCGGCGGCGCAGCCCGAGTGACGGCGGCGTCAAAGGAACCAAATCCGGGCCTCGGCCCTTCTTGTGCAAAGATTTAGGAGGCCGACATGAAAGCCACCCTCGCCGCTGGGCTGCTCGCCAGCGCGGTCCTCGGCATCCTGCCCGCCGAAGCTCCGGCGCAGCAGCGCATTCGCCAGCTCGTCATCTACGGCAACGACCCCTGCCCGACCAACAGCAGCGGCGAGGAGATCGTCGTTTGCGCCCGCCGTCCGGAAAGCGAGCGCTACCGCATCCCGCCCAACGTCCGCGAGGATGGCGACGCCTCGCCCCAGCGCGAGAGCTGGGCCAGCCGCGCCCGCGCCGTCGATGCGGTGACCGGGCCCGGAAGCGACGCGGTGGAGAGCTGCTCGACGGTTGGCCAGGGCGGCCAGACCGGCTGCCTCAAGCAGATGATCGACGCCGCCACCGGCGACGAGGCCGCCAACGCGCCGTACAACCAGCCGCAATAGGGTCCGATCGTTCCGGCGCCAGGCCGGGATCAGGCCCGCTTCTCGCCCTCAATCCACGCATTCACCTGCGCTTCGAGCACGTCGAGCGGGACCGAGCCCTGCCCCAGCACGGCATCGTGGAACCGGCGCAGGTCGAATTTCGCGCCCAGCTCCCGGGTCGCCTTCGCGCGCAGCTCCTTGATCTTCAGTTCGCCGATCTTGTACGCCAGCGCCTGCCCCGGATCGGCGATGTAGCGGTTCACCTCCGCCTCGATATTCGCCTCTGAAAGCGCGGTATTGTCCTTCATGTAGTCGATCGCCCGCTGCTTGGGCCAACCCTTCGCGTGCATGCCCGTATCGACCACCAGCCGAGTCGCCCGCCACATCTGGTAGGAGAGCTTGCCCATCTCCTTGGCCGGCGTGTCGTACAGCCCCATCTCCTCGCCCAGGCTCTCGGAATATAGCCCCCAGCCCTCGACGAAGGCGGTGAAGAAGGCGAGGTGCTTGCGCATCATCGGCATTTCCAGCTCCTGCTGGATCGCCAGCTGCTGGTGATGCCCCGGCACGGCTTCGTGGACGCTGAGCGCCGGTATCTCCCACAAAGGCCGCTGGTCGAGCTTGGTCGTGTTGACGTAGTAAGTGCCGGCGATACCGTTCTCGAGGGACCCCAGGTTGTAGTAGGCCGTCGTCGTCCCTTCGGCGATCTCGAGCGGGATCTCGCGGATTCCGTAGGGCAGCCGCGGCAGCGTGCCGAACAGCCCCGGCATCTTGCCGTCGATCTCTTTCAGGACCCGGGCCGTTTCCTTCATCAGCTCTTCCGGGGTCTTGGCGTAATATCTGGGATTGGTGCGAAGGTCCTGGATGAAGGCTTCGCGGCTCGCGAAGCCCGCCTTCCTGGCCACCGACTCCATCTCGGCGCGGATGCGAGCGACTTCCTTGAGGCCGATCGCGTGGATCTGATCGGCGTCCAGGTCGGTCGTCGTCATCGTGCGGATTCGGTAGTTGTAATAGTCCTTGCCGCCGGGCTGCGCCGACACGCCCACCGCCTTGCCGCATTTGGGCGCCATCTCGCCGGTGTAGGCGGCGAGATGCTTGCGGTAGGCCGGGTAGAGCGTGCCTTCGATCAGCGTCCGCGCCCGCGCCTGCATCGCCGCCCATTCCGCGTCGGTGACGTCGGACGGCTTGGCGCGGGTGAACGGGCCGTAGAAGCGCGATTTCTCCGGCGGCCCCGCAATCACGCCCGAGATCGTCTTGTCGAACCCGGTCATCGCGTCGCAAGGCAGCATGTAGCCCTCGCGAACCGCCCGCCGGGTCACCGTCAGCGCCTCGTCGTTGAGCTTGGGGTAAAGCGCCAGCCGGGTCAGGTAGCTCTCATAGTCGCGCTTGGTCCGGAACGGCAGCTGGTCGGCCATCCCCGCCACCGACTGGTGCCAGCCGCCGCGGTTGGAGAACAGGATCATGCGCTGGCCGAAGCGATTGGCTTCGATCTGCTCTTCCAGCATCCGCTTCAGGATCGCGTGATTGGTGCGGTCGGCCGGGCTGAGCTGGGCCGCGGGGATCGCCTCAAGCCGCTTGAGCAGCGCCTGCGCCTCCCGGGTCCGGCGGTCCGCCGCTTCGAGGCTGACGTCGTCGATCCGGTCGTCATGGTCGCGAACGCCGAGCATGGTCGCATAGACCGGGCTCTCGCGCATCGACCAGGCCCAGTGCTCGTCGAGCAAGGTCCTGAACTCGTCCGCGGGAGCCGCCGCCGCCGGCGCGCTCCCCGCCAGCAGCACGGCGATCAGCAATTTGCGCACGCTCAAGCCCTCCCCTTCTCCGTAGCGATCCACTCCTCGACCTGCGCCTCGAGCACGTCGAGCGGCACCGATCCGTTCATCAGCACCGCGTCGTGGAAGCGGCGGATGTCGAACCGCCCGCCCAGCTCCCGCTCTGCCTTGGCGCGCAGCTCCTTGATCTTCAGCTCGCCGAGCTTGTAGCCCAGCGCCTGCCCGGGCCAGCTGATGTAACGGTTCACCTCCGCTTCAATGTTGGCGTCGGTCAGCGCCGTATTGTCGCGCATGAAGGCGACCGCGCGCGCCTTGTCCCAGCCTTTGTCGTGGATCCCGGTGTCGACCACCAGCCGCGCCGCCCGCCACATCTGATAGGAAAGCTGGCCCATCTTCTTGGCCGGCGTGTCGTACAGCCCCATCTCCTCGCCCAGGCTTTCCGCGTAGAGGCCCCAGCCCTCGGTGAACGCGGTGAAGCTGGAGAAATTGCGGCGGAACGGCGCGATCTCCAGCTCCTGCGCCAGCGCGATCTGGTGATGGTGCCCCGGCACCGCCTCGTGCAGGCTCAGCGCCGGAATCTCCCACAAGGGCCGCTGGTCGAGCTTGGACGTGTTGACGTAATAAGTGCCGGCGAGGCCGCTCTCGGGCGATCCCTGGCCGTAATAAGCGGTCGTGGTCCCCTCCGCCGTCTCGGCTGGGATCGGCCGGATGCCGTAGGGCAGCCGCGGCAGCGTCGCGAAATATTGCGGCATCTTGCCGTCGATCGTCTTGGCGACCATCGCCGACGCCTCGAGCAGCTCCTCGGGCGTCCGAACGAAATATTTGGGGTTGCCGCGCAGATCCTGGATGAACGCCTCGCGGCTTGCGAACCCCGCTTGCTTGGCGACCTCGTCCATCTCCGCCCGGATCCGCCGCACCTCGCCGAGCCCGATCTCGTGGATCCGGTCGGCGCTGAGGTCGGTGGTCGTCATCTCGCGGATCCGGAAGGCGTAGAAGTCGCGCCCGCCTTGCTGCGCCGAAATACTGTCGCTCGTCGCGCATTTCGGCTTGTAGCGGCTGAGGTAGAAGTCCCGGTGCTTGGCATAGGCCGGGTTGATCACCTCGCGCACGATCCGCTGCGCGCGCTGCTGCATCGCCGCCCATTGGGCGGGGGTCACGTCGACCGGTCGGCTCCGCGAGAAAGGCTCGTAGAAGCGGGACTTTGTCGCATCCTCGGCGATCACGCCGCCGATCGTCTTCTCGTATCCGCCGAGCACCGAGCAGGGCAGCACATGCCCGCCTCGCACCGCCTCGGCGGTGATCGCCAGCGCCTCGTCGTTGAGCCTGGGATATTGCTCGATCCGGGTGAGGTAGCTTTCATAGTCGGCCCTGGTCCGGAACGGCAGGCTGTCGGCCATGCCGGCAAAGCCCTGGTGCCAGCCGTAATAAGTGGTGAAGAGCATGTTGCGCTGCGGATAGCGGTTGGCCTCGACCGTCTCCTCCAGCTGCCGCTTGAGGATCGCCTGGCTGGTCCGGTCCGCGCGGCTGAGCGCCGCCGCCGGGACGCGCTCCAGCCGCGCCAGGAATGCCCGCGCCTCCGCCACCCGCCGCTCCCGCGCGGCAGGGCTGATGTCGTCGATCCGGGCGTCATGGTCGCGCACGCCGAGCGCCGTCGCCGCCGTCGGGTTCTCGCGCAGCAGCCAGGCATAATGGTCCTCGAGCAGCTTCCTGAAATCGTCCGCCGGCGCGGCCGCCGCCGGCGCCGCGGCGATCAGCGCGCCGGCAAGGAGTGAAAAGGCAAGCCTGCGCTTCATCGGGGACCCTCCTGTCTCCCCGCGACCCTATCCGGCGCAACGAACTCTCGACAAGCCCGTTGGGCCCATCGAACCGCAACGGGAGGAGCGTCTGATGAGCGACAACGTCTACAAGATCATCGAGATCGTCGGCAGCTCGGCCACCGGCATCGAGGACGCCATCCAGCGGGCGATCGCCCGCGCCTCCACCACGCTCGACGACATCCGCTGGTTCGAGGTCAAGGAAACCCGCGGCCATGTCGAGAACGGCCGCGTCGCCCACTATCAGGTGACGCTGAGAATCGGCTTCACGCTGCGCGAATAGCGGGCGCGCCCCCTCGACACGCGGCCATTCAGAACATACATAGAACGAATGCCGCAGCTCGATACCCGCGAAAAGCTCGCCATCCTCGCCGACGCCGCCAAGTACGATGCGAGCTGCGCCTCCTCCGGCACCGCCAAACGCGACAGCGCGGGCGGTCCCGAAGGCAAGGGCGGGATCGGCTCCACCGAAGGCATGGGCATCTGCCACGCCTACGCGCCCGACGGTCGCTGCATCTCGCTGCTCAAGATCCTGCTCACCAACAGCTGCATCTTCGACTGCCACTATTGCATCAACCGCAAGAGCTCGAACGTCCGCCGCGCCCGCTTCACGGCGCAGGAGGTCGTCCGGCTCACCCTCGCCTTCTACAAGCGCAACTACATAGAGGGCCTGTTCCTCTCCTCCGGCATCATCCGCTCCTCCAACTACACGATGGAGCAGATCGTCGAGGTCGCCCGAAGCCTGCGCGAAGACCATGATTTCCGCGGCTATATCCACCTCAAGACCATCCCCGACGCCGATCCGGAACTGGTGCGCAAGGCGGGGCTCCATGCCGACCGGGTGTCGATCAACGTCGAGCTTCCCACCGAGAGCGGCCTGAGGCGCCTGGCGCCGGAGAAGGATGGCGCCCGCATCGAAGGGGCGATGAAAGGCATGAGGTCGGCTATTGAGGAGGGCAAGGACGCGAAGCGGCGCTTCAAGTCGGCACCGACTTATGCGCCCGCCGGACAATCGACCCAGATGATCGTCGGCGCCGACAGCGCCAGCGACGGCGAGATCGTCATGGCCGCCAGCCGCCTCTACGACCGCTTCGAGCTTCGCCGCGTCTATTATTCGGCTTTCTCGCCCATCCCGGACGCCAGCGCGGTGCTGCCGCTCCAGCGCCCGCCGCTGATGCGCGAGCACCGCCTTTATCAATCGGACTGGCTGATGCGCTTCTACGGCTTCAAGCCGGCCGAGGTCGTCCAGGCAGCCGACGCGAGCGGCATGCTCCCGCTCGACATCGACCCGAAGCTCGCCTGGGCCTTGAAGTTCCGCGAGCATTTTCCCGTCGACGTCAACCGCGCGCCGCGCGAGATGCTGCTCCGGGTGCCGGGTCTTGGAGTCAAGGCGGTGGACAAGATCCTGGCCTCCCGACGCTGGCGGAGGCTGGGCCTCGACGACGTCGCCCGCCTCACCGTCTCGGTGGCCAAGCTGCGCCCGTTCATCGTCACCGAAGGCTGGCGCCCGGCCGCCCTCCTCGACCGCGCCGACCTCCACCAGCGGCTGCAGCCCAGGAAGGAACAGCTGGAGCTGTTCGCCGCTTGAGGCTTCATGCGGGTCGTCTCCCTCGCTCATGAAGAGGATTTCGAAGGCTGGCGGGATGCCGCCCGCGCGCTCGCGCTCGCCCGGGTGCCGCCGGGAGAGGTGACGTGGAGCGTGGGGCAGTCGCGCGACCTGTT
>DASWSP010000037.1:0-10585 GCA_036402575.1 Allosphingosinicella sp.
AGGTTGAAGAACAGCTTCTTCTGCGCGGCCGTGGTGCCCATCTTCACCAGGCTCCACGAGCGCAGGATGAATTCCTGGATCGAGGCGCGGATCCACCACATCGCATAGGTGGCGAGGCGGAAGCCCCTTTCGGGCTCGAACTTCTTCACGCCCTGCATCAGGCCGATATTGCCCTCGGAGATCAGCTCGGACACCGGCAGGCCGTAGCCGCGGTAGCCCATCGCGATCTTGGCGACGAGGCGCAGGTGCGAGTTGACCAGCTTGGCCGCGGCATCGGTGTCCTGATGCTCGGTCCAGCGCTTGGCCAACATATATTCCTCCTCCGGGGCGAGGATCGGAAACTTCTTGATCTCCGACAGATAGCGATTGAGCCCCGCCTCTCCGCTGGCGGCGGGGATCGTTGCCGGGACGCTTTTACCGCTTGCCATGACTCTTCTCATTCTCCCTTTGCCGGGTATCGGGAAACACCTTTCGCCCGGCTTGGTTTCTATACGGTAAGCGCCCTGAACAGTTCCTGCATATCGGCCGGAATGGCGCTTTTGAAGGACAGGCTCTGCCTGGTTGCCGGGTGCTGGAACCCCAGGGTTTGGGCATGCAATGCCTGCCGTTTGAAGTCCAATTGATTGAGTAGGTCACGGTGAGTGATTTTTACCCGGCCGTAGACCGGGTCGCCCAGCAAGGGGTGGCCCAGTGACGTCATGTGGACCCGCACCTGGTGCGTCCTTCCCGTCTCCAGGCGGCACTCGACCAGCGCCGAATGCCTGAGCGCGGTCACCATCCGGTAGTGCGTGACCGCCCGCTTGCCGCGCCCTTCCGCCACCACCGCCATCTTCTGGCGATTGGCCGAGGAGCGCGCGAGCGGCGCGTCGACGGTCCCGCTCGGCGGGTTCGGCAGACCCGCCACGATCGCCAGGTAGCGCCGGTCGATGCTGTGGCGCGCGAACTGCGCGGCGAGCCCTTCATGGGCGACGTCGGTCTTGGCCGCGACCATCAGGCCGGACGTGTCCTTGTCGATCCGGTGGACGATCCCGGGCCGGGCCACGCCGCCGATCCCGGACAGCCGCCCGGCGCAATGGTGGAGCAGGGCGTTGACCAGCGTCCGGTCGGCGTTCCCGGCCGCCGGATGGACGACCATCCCAGCCGGCTTGTCGATGACGATCAGATGATCGTCCTCGTAGACGATGGTGAGCGCGATATCCTGGGGCTCGTTGTGCGCCGGCCGCGGCTCGGGCACGTGGACCTCGTACGTACCGGCTTTTGCCTTCGAAGCCGGGTCGCGCACCTGGGCGCCGGCTGGGTCGCGCACTTCGCCGCTGCTGATCAGCGCCTTCAGCCGCTCGCGGGAAACCGTCGGGAGCGCCGCCGCCAGCGCGCGATCCAGCCGCCAGCCTTCGGCATCGGCAGCAATCGTCGCTCTGAGGTTCGACACCCCCCGGTCCATCGGATCAGGCATGTGACGATCGGGCGCGGATTTTCAAGCTTCTTGCGGGGGAGCGGCGGCGGGAAAAGGGGGCGCGTCGCACGCGTCGCCTTGCAACCTGTCCCGTCCGGGGCCAATAGGCGTTCAGGCAGCCGCTGAACCCCGGGGCACTAAGCGAATGAAATCCTACGAATTTGCGAGCCTGCTTTGTTCTCGGCTTTGCCATGACCTGCTGAGTCCCGTGGGTGCGCTCAACAACGGCATCGAGCTGCTTGCCGACGAGCATGACCCCGAAATGCGCGCCCGCTGCCTCGATCTGCTCGCCGAAAGCGCTCGGGCGTCGGCCAACAAGCTCAAATTCTTCAGGCTGGCCTTCGGCGCCGCCGGCGGCTTCGCCGACGAGGTCGACACGCGCGAGGCGCGGGTCGCGATCGAAGGCCTGTTCGGCACCGACGGCCGCATCCAGATCGGCTGGATGGTCGACGAGCCGACGATGAGCAAGTCGGCGCTCAAGGTGCTGCTCAACCTCGCCCTGATCGCCGGCGACGCGCTGGTCCGCGGCGGCCGGCTCGACATCGGCGCCGAGCGGCACGACGGCGGTCTCGACATCGTCGTCCGCGCCGAGGGCACCCGGATCGTGCTCGACCCCGAGCTCAAGAAGGTGCTGGTGGGCGACATCGCCGAGGACGCGATCTCGCCGCGCGCGGCGGCCGCCTGGCTGGTCCACTCGGTCGCCGCCGACGGCAACGGCGAGGTGCAGGTGATGGACAGCGAGGAGGGCATCCTCCTGTTCGGCGCCTCGCTCCCGGGCTAGCGCTCCGCCCGGCAGGGGAGGGAGGAAGTAAACGGCTCCTTTACCAACCCGCCGCCATAGAGGCTCCGACACCGCTTGCGGATGGGGCTCGATGGACGATCTGCTCAATGAATTCATCGCCGAATCGCGCGAGATGCTCGAGGCGATCGGTGGCGAGATCGTCGCCTGGGAAGCCGCGCCGGGGGACCGCGCCCGGCTCGACGAGATCTTCCGCTTCGTCCACACCGTCAAGGGCAATTGCGGCTTCTTCGATCTGCCGCGGCTGGAAGCGCTGAGCCACGCTGCCGAGGATGTGCTCGCCGACGTCCGCGCCGGCAGGCGCAGTGCCGATCCCGCGCTGGTCAGCGGCGTCCTGGCCGTGATCGACCGGATCGGCGACCTCGTCCAGGCGCTCGAAAGCGGCGCCTCCGTCTCAAGTGCCGACGACGAGCTGCTCATCGCCGCGCTGCACCGGAGCGGCGGCCGCGAACGTCCCGCCGCCCAAGCCGTGGCCGCCGCCGCGCTCGACCACCGCCGCCCGATGCGCAGCATCCGCCTTTCGGTGGACTTGCTCGACCGGATGATGAGCGGCGTCTCCGACATGGTGCTGGCGCGCAACGAGCTCTCCCGCCGCCTTCGCGAGGCGCCGACCGACGTCGCCGTCGAGGCGGCCTTCGAGCGCCTTTCCGCCTGCATCGCCGAGATGCGGGACGGGATCACCCGGACTCGGATGCAGCGGATCGACAATCTCTTCGCCTCGTTGCCGCGCCTGGTCCGCGACCTTTCGGCTGAGCTCGACAAGCAGGTGGCGCTCGAGGTGGACGGCGGCGACGTCGAGCTGGACCGCGAGATGATCGAGATGATCCGCGATCCGCTGACCCACATCGTCCGCAACGCCATCGACCACGGCATCGAAGGCCCCGCGGAACGCGCCGAAGCGGGCAAGCCCGCCGTCGGCGCGCTTCGCGTTTCGGCGCGCCAGTCCGGCAACCAGATCCTGATCGAGGTGGCTGACGACGGCCGCGGCATCGACGGCGACAAGCTGCTCAGGAAGGCGATCGCCAATGGCGTCTTGACGTCAGATCAGGGCGATCGGCTTTCCTCCGCCCAGCGCACCGCTTTGATCTTCGAAGCCGGGCTTTCGACGGCGCGCGAGGTCACCGCCATATCGGGCCGCGGCGTCGGCATGGACGTGGTGCGCGCCAACGTCGAGCGGATCGGCGGCGTCGTCGACCTCGAAAGCAAGCCGGGGCAGGGGCTCCGGCTGACGCTGCGCGTGCCGCTGACGCTGACCATCATCCCCGCGCTGACGGTGAGCGTCGCGGGGCAGAATTACGCCATTCCGCGCTCCGCCATCGAGGAGATCGTGCGCAGCAAGAACGGCTCGGTGCGGATCGAAACGCTCGGCGGCGCCCGGGTCGCCAGCATCCGCGACAAGCGCATCCCGCTGCTCTCGCTCGGCGAGGTGCTCGGCACCTCCGCGTTCGCCGAAGCCGCCGAGCAGTGCCTGATCGTGCTGAAGCCGGCGGGCGGCGACGTCTACGCGCTCGCCGTCGATGTCGTGCACGATCACGAAGAACTCGTCGTGAAACCCGCCGCCCCCGTCGTCATGGCCACCGGCCTCTATGCCGGCACCACGCTGGCCGATGACGGCAGCCCGATCCTGCTGATCGATCCCTCCGGCCTCGCGGCTTGCGCGGGGGTGACGCTGGACCAGAACGAGATCGAGAAGCTGAAGGACAAGCCGGCCGCGATGAGCGAAGCGCCGCGCGAGCAGGTGCCGGCGCTTCTCTTCCACGGCCTCGACGGCACCAAGCGGGTCATCCGCCTCGCGGTCGTCGAGCGCATCGAGGACGTCGCCGCCGGCGCGATCAAGCTCAGCGCCGGGCGCCTGCGGGTCGCGATCGGCGGCACTATCCTGCCGCTCGCCGGCTGCGGCGATGCCCCTCCAAAAGGCCCCTCGGTCCGCGTGCTGCGCCTGGCGGACGGTGTCAACGAGCTCGCTTATGCCTTTGGCGACGTTATCGATCTCGTCGCGCTGGGGACGGACCTGCAGCCTGCGGACGTTCCCGGCGAGGTGGGCGGAGTGACGCTGATCGACGGCGAGCAGGTCGAAGTGGTCGACAGCTATTGGCTGTTCGGCGCCCATGCGCGCGACGCGGCGGCCGGCAAGCTGGTCTGCGCCATTCCCGCCGACGATCCATGGATGGCCAATATCCTTCGCCCGATCGTCGAGAGCGCCGGCTATGCGGTCGTGCCGGCGGGAACAGGGGCGCTCGCCGACATCGTGATCGCCAGCGCCGGGGAGGGGACCGAAGCGGCGGGGGCGGGCGAGGTGATCAGGATCCGTTCCAGTCTCGAGCCGGCCGACGACAATGACGGCAGCATCTACCGCTACGATCGCGCCGCGCTGCTCTCCGCGCTGAGCCGCCGCGCCCAGGGCAGGAAAGGCTGATCGATGTCCGAGCTTCTCCTCATCATCACCCTTGCCGGCGAACGGGTCGCCATCCTTGCCGCGGATGTCGAATCCGTCGTGGAGATCGAGGGGCTGACTCCGGTGCCGCGGGCGCCGGCACACGTCGCTGGCCTGTCGGCGCTGCGCAGCCGAGTGCTCACCGTGATCGACTGCTTCGCCTCGCTCGAGCTCGGCTGCGCCCAAGCCTCGGGAATCCGCGAGGCGATCGTGATCGAGGCGGACGGCCATCCCTACGCCCTCCTCGTCGACAGCGTCGAGGACGTGCTCGAATATTCGGGCGAGGTCCGCCCGGTCCGTACCGCGCTCGAGGGCGGGTGGCGCCGCGCCGCCAGGGGCATGGTCGAGGCCGGCGGCGACCTGCTGCTGCTGATCGATACGAGCGCGCTGCTCGCCGGGCCGATCGCCCAGGCTGCCTAAGCGGGAAGGCGCAGAATCCCCTTAAGACAGTCCTTACCCTTTACCGCTAGCATCCGGCCAAAGCGCGACCATAAAGCGAGATCAGGAATGAAGAGCTGCCTTGTCGTCGACGATTCTAAGGTGATCCGCAAAGTCGCCCGTCATATCCTTGAAACGCTTCAATTTTCCGTCGACGAGGCTGAGGACGGGCGGCAGGCTTTGGAATGCATCGAGAACCAGATGCCGGACGTGGTCCTGCTCGATTGGAACATGCCGGTGATGAGCGGCATGGAGTTCCTCCGGGCGCTCCGCCAGAAGAATTTCGCACAGCCGCCCAAGATAGTGTTCTGCACGACCGAGAACGATGCCGCCCACATCCGTGCGGCGATCGAGGCGGGCGCCGACGAATATGTGATGAAGCCATTCGATCGCGAGACTCTCGAAAGCAAGCTGCAAATCGTCGGCGTCGCCTGAGCCCGCTGACATGGGCGCGCCGACGACCTTCGTCTCTCCAAGGAGCGACCCGACCCCGATCCGGCTGATGATCGTGGATGATTCCCCGATCGCCCGGGCGGTGCTTTCGCGGATGCTCTCCGCCTATAAGGAATTCGAGGTGGTGGCGCTGGCCGGCAATGCCGGCGAGGCGCTGGACGCGCTGAAGACGGTGGCGCTCGACATCGTGCTGCTCGACGTCGAGATGCCGGGCACGACCGGGCTCCAGGCGCTGCCCGAAATCCTCCGCCTCGGCCGCGGCGCGCGCGTGCTGATCGTCTCGTCGCTGTGCGAGGACGGCGCCGAAGCCACGGTCAAGGCGCTGGCGCTCGGCGCCGCCGATACGCTGCCCAAGCCCGGCACCGGCAATTTCGGCGGCCGCTTCTCCGAAGTGCTGGCCGAACGGCTGCGCCGGATCGGCCGCGTCGAACGCCAGGAGCCGGCCCCGGCCGAGCTTCCCGATCCGGACCAGCCGGAGCTCCGCCTCCGGGCGATGCCGGACGCCAAGCTCGGCTGTCTCGCGCTCGGCGCCTCCACCGGCGGGCTCTATGCCCTGAGCGAGTTCCTTAAGGCGCTCCCGCCGGCGATCGGAGCGCCGATCCTGGTGACTCAGCACCTGCCCGGCGTGTTCATGCCGTTCTTCGCCCGCCAGATCGAGAATGCGTCGGGGCGCACCGCAGTGGTCGCGCAGGACGGCATGCCGCTCAAGGCGGAAACGGTGTTCATCGCGCCCGGCTCCGCTCATCTTGGGCTGGAGCGGCTCGGCGGCAGCGTCAACGTCAAGCTCAGCACCACCCCGGCCAGCTCCGGCTGCCTGCCGTCGGTGGATCCCATGCTCTGGTCGCTCAGCGAGATTTACGGGCGGAGCGGAGTCGGGGTTATCTTCAGCGGCATGGGCCGCGACGGGCTGGTCGGCAGCGCCCGCCTGGTCGAGCGCGGCGGCGCCGTGCTGGTCCAGAACCGCGACACCTCCGCGGTCTGGGGAATGCCGCGCGCGGTCGCGGAGGCGGGCCTCGCCTGCGCCGTGCTGTCGCCGGCCGATCTCGCCCGCCGGGTCGCCGCCCGAGCCGTGGGTGGCGCATGGAGGTAAGCGACAGCTCCAGCCAGATCCTGGCCGGCCTGCTCGAGGTCAGGACGGGCCAGCAGCTCACGCTCGGCCGCCGCTGGCGGATCGAGACCGCGCTCAAGTCGCTGATGCGCGAGCGGGACATCGTGTCGCTCGACCAGCTCATCGCCACCCTGGTGGCCGGGCGCGAACCCCGACTGGCCGATCTGGTCGTCGAGGCGCTGCTGAACAACGAGACCTATTTCTATCGCGACCGAGCGCCCTTCGATCTGCTGCTCAACGGCGTGCTGCCGAGGCTGCAGCGCATTCGGCAGGACCAAAAGCGCCTCGCCATCTGGTGCGCCGGCTGCTCGACGGGCCAGGAAGTATATTCGCTCGCGATGCACTTCGCCGAAGACAGGCTGCGCTGGGAGGGCTGGAAGATCGACCTGCTCGGCACCGACGTGTCGCGCTCGGCGATCGATCGCGCCCGCGCCGGCCTCTATTCGCAGTTCGAGGTGCAGCGGGGCCTTTCCGTGCGGCAGATGATGCGCTGGTTCGGCGAGGAGGAGGGCCATCACTGGCGGATCTCGCCGCAGCTTCGCAACGCCGTGCGCTTCCAGGTGCACAGCCTGGTCGAGCCGGCGCCGAGCCCGGGCCGCTTCGACCTGATGCTGTGCCGCAACGTCCTGCTCTATTTCTCGCCCGAGACGCGCAGCACCGTGTTCGGCCGCCTCGCCGACGCCAGCACTCCCGACACGGTGCTGATGCTTGGGGCAGGGGAGACGGTGATCGGCCATACCGGGGACTTCGTCTCGGATCCCGACCAGCGCGGCCTCTACGTCCGCAGCTCCGCGGAAGCTGCGCAGCCTCGCTCCAGCTTCGCCTGACTGCACTTGACGAGGCCGCCTTTTTGGCGCGCATTCCGCCCATGAATTTCATCGAGACGCCCTCGCCCAATTTCGACGAACGCGAGCTGCCGGTGTCGATGCTGGTCCTCCATTATACCGGCATGCAGGACGCCGCCTCGGCGATCTCCCGCTTGAGCGATCCGCAGGCCAAGGTCTCCTGCCACTATCTCGTTTCCGAGGACGGCCAGGTGCTGCGCATGGTCGACGAGACGAAGCGCGCCTGGCACGCCGGGCGATCGTTCTGGCGCGGGATCACCGACGTCAATTCGGCCAGCGTCGGCATCGAAATCGTCAATCCCGGGCACGAATTCGGCTACCGCCCCTTCCCGGACGAGCAGATGGCCGCGCTGATCCCGCTGGTTTCCGATATCGTCAAACGCCACGACATCCCGCGCGCCAACGTCGTCGGCCATTCCGACATCGCGCCCGACCGCAAGCAGGATCCGGGCGAACTGTTCGACTGGGGGCGGCTCGCCAAGCTCAACCTTGCTCTGGCGCGGCCGACCAGGAACCTGATGGACCCGCACTGGACCGACGGCGGCTTCCTGCTCGCGCTCGAGCGCTTCGGCTACGACGTTAGCAACAAGGACGCCGCGGTGATGGCCTTCCAGCGCCGCTTCCGCCCCGAACTGCTGGATGCCGAGATCGACGGGGAATGCCGGGCGATCCTGCTCAGCCTGCTCTTGGACCGCGAGCGCGGAGTGACTAGATAGGGCCGGCCAGAGGGTCGGGCGGCCGCATGTCGCGATTTGCGCAAGCAGATCGGGCCTGAGGAAAGTCCGGGCTCCACGGAACAACGGTGCCGGTTAACTGCCGGCGGGGGCGACCCCAGGGAAAGTGCCACAGAAAGGATACCGCCGGCCTTCGGGCCGGCAAGGTCGAAAGGGTGCGGCAAGAGCGCACCGCGGGCCCGGCAACGGGACCGGCACGGCAAACCCCACCGGGAGCAAGACCGAATAGGGGCGGCATATGGGGCAGTTCCGCCTCGTCGCCCGGGTTGGTTGCTTGAGGGGCGCAGCAATGCGTCTCCTAGAGGAATGGCCGCCCATCCGCCGTCGCTTTGGCGATGGCGGGGGACAAAACCCGGCTTACAGACCCTCTGGCACTTTTTTCGATATCCGCTGGGGGTGGCCCCGGCCGGATAGAGCCTCTATCTGCCGCCCATGGCCAAGCAGACGCGATCGAACGACTGGGGATTCCCGCGCTGGCGCGGCTACGGCACCAGGCGCGAGGCGGCGCAGACGCGTCCCTGCGACCGCCACGGCTGCGATGCGCCCGGCGACCGCCCCGCGCCCAAGGCGCCGAACAAGCCCGACCGCTGGTATTTCTGCGAACGCCACGCCGCCGAGTACAACAAGAACTGGAATTATTTCGAAGGCCTCAGCGCCGACGAAGCGGCGGAGCGCGAGGCCGGCGAGCGGCGCGACGCCGACGGCTACAACAACGCCAAGCATTATGGCTGGGGCGGCCCCGGCGACGGCAGCCGCAGCCGCGACGAGATGCGGGCGCTCGAGATGCTCGAGATCGAGGGCGATCCCGACTTCGAGGAAATCAAGACCGCCTATCGCCGCATCGCCAAGGCCAGTCACCCGGACGTCGCGCCCGGCGACGCCGAAGCCGCCAAGCGCTTTCAGGCGGTGCAGGCGGCGTATGACGTGCTGAGGAAGGCCGAGGAACGCCGCAGCGCGCTCTCGCCTTAGCTTTCCGGCGGGCGGACCTAGTCGGTGCCGATGAAGGTCGCCGCGACGTGGGCGACGGGATCGTGCGGGTCGCCATTGTGGGCGACTCCGCGGACGAACGCGACGCTTCGGGTCACCGCATAGCATTCGCCGCGGCCGACGATCGTTCGGCCGGGGGTGGCGGGGCGGAGATAGTCCACGCGCATGTCGAGCGTCGCCTGGTGGCGGAAACGGCCGAGCCGCACCCAGACGGCGAGGCTGGTGGCCATATCCATCAGGCTGATGATCGGGCCCGAGGCGAGCACGCCGCTTTCCGTCACCCCGATCAGCTTTTCGTCGTAGGGAAGGGCGAGCTCGACCCATTCGTCGGCATGGGCCTGGTAGACGATGCCGAGCGCGCCGCCATGGCCGAGCCTGCTGGCGAACGACATGAAGGCTTCCGGATCGAAACCCTTGCTCGGGTCCGGGTGGTTCACGCGCGAAGCCGCTCCGCGGTCCGGCGGACGAGCGCGATCATGTTGGGGATGCCCTGGGTGCGGTTCGAGCTGAGCTGGGTCCTGAGCTCGAACGGCGCGAGCGCAGCTTCGATGTCCATGCCCGCGATCTCGTCCGCGGTGCGGTCCTGGACCGCCAGCAGGACCAGCGCGACGATGCCCTTGGTGATGGCCGCGTTGCTGTCGGCGAGGAAGTGGAGCCGCCCGTCCGCTTTCGGCACCGGATAGACCCACACCGCGGCCGAGCAGCCCCGCACCAGGGTCGCGTCGGTCTTGAGCGCGTCCGGCATCGGCTCCAGCGCCCGGCCGAGATCGATCAGCAGCCGGTAGCGCTCGTCGGCTTCCAGCAGCTCATAGTCGCTGTAGACGTCATCGAGGGAATGGTGGGACATGATCTGCAGTTAGTGCCGCGGAGGCCGTTCGTCACCCCATCGCAGCCTCCCGAGCGATCCCGGTGCAGGGGCGGCGCCCCCTCCGCTTGATTCCAGATCGGCTTATGACAAGCTGACACATCGGCTTTTGGGGGAAAGTCATGCTGGACCAGCTAAGTGCACCTGCATTCTTCTTCGAGCCGGCCAGGATGAAGGCCCTGGCCCGGGAGCCGCGGCCCGCGTTCGAAGCCGCCGGCCTTTCCCCATATCGTCATCGAGGACTTCCTCCCGGAGCAAGCACAGCCACGACCCCAACGTCGGGAAGATCGGCAGCTCCAACGAAGAGTTCTTCCCGCCGCTGATCCGGCCAATGCCGTCACCAATGTCGTGAGGGCGGCCCGGAAGATCGCGGGGCGCTGAACCCGCCGGCCCGCGCACGCTGCCCGAACGCGCGCTTATTCGATGCCGTTGGCGATCGCTTCGAGCTTGCGCACCCGCTCCTTGAGGT
>DASWSP010000038.1:0-9969 GCA_036402575.1 Allosphingosinicella sp.
GCTACATCTATGCAGCGATGGGCTTCTCGGTGCTGGTCGAGGCGCTGAACATCCTTTCCCGAAGGGCGCAGCAGCGGAAGAATAGCGGCGCGTAGGGCGCGATCGCGCCCATCGGCTGGATTTGACCGCGGCGAACGCATCTAACCAGGTCGTCGGGGATATTCGTGGGCCTGCTCGTGCTCGTCACCGGCGGCTTCCAGACGGCACCGGCCGTGTCGCGCCGCGGCCTGCTGTGGTCCTCTCCGGGTTTGCGACCGGCGCCTCCTGGTTGTGCTATTTTCCGTGCGCTCAGCCTCGGCCAGGCCGCCGAGGTCGCCCCCGTCGAGAAGATCAGCGTCGTCCTGGTCGCGCTGTTGGGGGTGCTGCTCCTGAGCGAGCAGCTCACGGCGCGGGCGTGATCGGCATCCTCCTCATCACCAGCGGCGTGACGTTGATCGCGGTGCGTCCCCCCGGCTGAACCGGTCGGCCTGACGGCTATCCCGTGCTGGCGGCGCCATCGACCGAAGCGAGCGGCAAGGTGAAGCGAACCAGCGCGCCGCCGTCGGGATTGTTCTCGGCCCACATGCGTCCGCCGTGCGATTCGACGATCGTTCGGGAGATCGACAGACCCAGGCCAAGCCCGGTCGGCGACTCGGAGGTGAACGGGGAAAAGAGCTTGCACGGTTCGTCGTCGAAGCCGGGGCCGTTATCGGCGACGGTGATGAGAGCGTGCGTGTCGTCCGTCCGCTCGCTGGTAATCGCCACCCGGGGCCGCTCCACCCCGGCAGTCGCTTCGCGCGCATTGCGGATGAGGTTGACCAGCACCTGCTGCAGCTGGACCTCGTCGGCGGTGACCAGGGCAGCGTCGGGATCCATCCTCTTGCTGACCGAAAGGCCATGCCGCCCGCTCGCGGAGGCGAGGATCAGCGCATCGTCGATCGCCTTGCCGAGCGCCACCGGCCCGTGTGCCTTGCGTTCCTTGGTCACCATTTCCCGGACCCGCCGGATGATCTCGCCGGCGAAGCGGACCTGTTGCCGCGCCCGCTCCACTCCCTCCTCGACACAGGCCCTGTCGAGTTCGGGCGCCCGCAGCGAGCGGGTCGTCCCCGCCAGGTAGTTGGAGGCGGCCGCGAGCGGCTGGTTGAGTTCGTGCGCCAGGGTCGCGGCCATCGCGCTCATGGCTTCCAGCCTCGACAGGTGGGCAAGCTCCGATTCGAGCCGATCGAGCTTCTTGCGGGCGCTGATATCCTGGTCGGTGCCGTAGAGGCGGAACACTTCCCCGCGCGGATCGCGCACGGGGATGGCGGTGACCAGGCGCTGGCTTTCGGTGCCGCTGGGCAGGCGCGTCGCCAATTCATAGGTCTGGGCTTCACCGGTGCCAGTGGCCTGGCGGATCGCCTCATCGAGCGCGGACTTCGAGCCCTCGTCGAGATAGCTCAGGAACTCCTCGAATGTCGGAGGCGCCCCATCGGCGTCCTTGCCGTACATTTTCAGGAGCTGGGGCGACCAGCCGATGACTTGCGTCCGCAGATCGAATTCCCAATCGCCGACCGCCGCGACCCTTTGCGCCTCTTCGAGCCGCTGCTTCGAAGCGGCCAGCTGGGATGCCTGCTCGTCCCTGCGTCTGATCATCCGGATCAGAGTCGCCGCAAAGGCGAGCGTGATCAGGGTGGCCAGGGCAGCGATCGAATAGAGAAAGCTGGCGCGCTTCCTGGTCGGCTCCAGGACAGCTTCTTCGAGAATCCCGTAGGAGGTAAAGAGCGGATAATCGCGCAGGCGGCGCTGGCTGAAGTAGCGCACCTGGCCGTCGGTCGCCGCCGGCCCCAGATAGGTGCCGTTCGGATCTCGCTGCTGCATGCGCATGACCAGCTTGCCGCGCAGATCCTCACCGGAGCTCACCTTGGCGCCGGACCGTCGCCCCCTGGTGATCCCATCGAGGCCGATGACCGACATCATGTCGCTCGGATCGGCCGATACGTCCTCGTAGATCGCGGTAAGCTGCTCCGGAGCGATGTTGATCGACACCACTCCGGCCAAGGAGCCGTCGGGGCCGGCTATCGGCCTCGTCAGCCACAGGACGTCCCGCTTCAGCAGGGGCGAATAAGCGGGGCGGCTGACGTACAGACCGCCGTCGGGGCGTCGCGCATGCACCTTGAAGGCTTCGTGTTTCGATACCGGCTGAGGGGCGATCGTGGTGCCGAGCGTGGACGCCACGAGCTCGCCGCGCTGGTTGACGATGCTGACGCCCAGGAACGACTTGTTCCGTGCGATCGGATCATCAAGGAGCACCGGTCGAGCGGCGCTGCCCTGGCGCGGCCCGCGCAGGAAAGGGGCCGACGAAGCCGCCACGTGGAGCGAGGCGATATTGGCCGCCTCGAGCGTGCGGGCGACATATTGCTCGAGCGCTATGGCACGATTGGCGTTCTGCTGGATGGCGGCAGCGATCGCCGCGTCCCGTTCGGCGCGGATGCGCAGCGTCGGCGCCGTCCAAAGAAGGGCGATTATGAAGATTGCGAACAGCACCACGACGGCCTGGGCTGGCCGGCTCATCGGCGTGGGAAGATCCGCTTGGCTACTCGTGGAACTCACAGGGTCGGCTTAACCGCCATCTGCCCGCCCCGCCACCCCCACTTCGCGGAGCGCCGCCGCCAGGGCTTCAAAGCTGCCGACTAAGCCGCGCTGCTCGTCCGCCCGTGGCTGACCGGATAGCTGCCCTCGCGGAGGAGCTCTTCCTGCTCGGCGATCGCGAGCGGCCTTCCGAGCAGAAAGCCCTGCGCCCGGTTGATCCCAAGCGCTTTCACGGTGCTAAGATCGCCTTCGCTCTCGATGCCCTCGGCGATAAGCTCGCAGCCGATCTCCCGCGCGAAGGAAACCAATGCCGAGGCCAGCGCCCTGCGCGCGGGATCGTGCTGGATGTCGCTCGACAAGCTGATGTCGAGCTTGATCATGTCAGGTCTGATCTGAAGGATGTGGCGGAGGCTCGAATAGCCGGCGCCCATGTCGTCGATGGCAACGCGCAAGCCCTGCTTCCGCGCCGGTTCCAGGGCGGCATTCAGCCGGGAATAGCAGCCCACGGTCTCATGCTCTGAAATCTCGACGATGAGCCGTCGAAGCGGTGCGTTGGCCAGCACGGCGGCGAACTCCGAGCTCAGGATCGTTTCCGGCGCCACGTTGACGCTGATCGCCATTTGGCGCGGCACCTCGCAAAATCCCTCGAGAGCGGCCCGGATGGCGAGCAATTGCAGTTCCTGCCCGAGCCCGACCTCGGCGGCCATTTCGAACCAGCGATCGGGCGCATGATAGGGCTTCGAGGGAAAACGCGCCAAGGCTTCGACGAATTCCACCTGCGATCCGTCGAGCCTGAAGACGGGCTGGTAGACCATGTGCACGTCGCCGGTGCGCAGCACCGATTTGATGCGCGAGACCTTGGTTTCGCGCAGCTGTCCGCTGTCGATCTCATATTGAATCTGGTCGGTCGCGATCTGAGCGAAAGCTTCAAGGGTCGCGAGGTCGCGCTGGGTGAGCGATTGGTCAGGCTGGAAACTGAAGCAGCAAAACGTGCCGTATATCTGCCCATCGCGCAGCCGGATCGGGACGCTGAGATGCGCCCCGACAGGCGCGCTGGCGGTCGCGGTCAGCTCGGCCGTGAACGCGTGCTCCGCCGGGTCGCGTATCAGGCGCGGCAGCTTGCCGGTCGCGACCCAGTGGCAGTAGCTCTCCTCCAGCGGGTCCGAGCCGCCCACCTCGATGCACGCCCGGCCTTCCGCGGAATCCACGGCCCGGAACATGCGACGGCCGTCGGCGAACTCGGAGATGAAGCTGACCTCCATTCCAAGGTGAGTCCTGATGGCGCGGAGGATCTGGTTCAAGCCGACAACTTTCGGCGTCTCGGGCATGAGGGCGGCGGGAATCAACGGCGACAACATTCAGCTCAGTCTCCAGCGGCCACCGGGGCGGCCTAACTTTGCCTGGTTTCCAATTTGCTAATTAAGTTCGCGTTGCGCGACGGCGGTGTGGGTGACCCCGGCAGCGGCTTCAAAGTCCCCAAAGCGCACCCCCTTGGCGGCGGGCGCGCTGCTGCAGATGCGGCGCTCGTTTACCGGCCAGAACGATTCTTTCTCGCGACGAAATGATATGGCGCACGCCGCGAACACCCGTTAATCATAGTTGTGCGGTCGCCGCCGCGAAGGATCCCCAGCAAACCTTCTTGGCGGCGGCGGCCGCAGCTTCCCCTCCCCGCTACACCTCCCGCTGTTGGCGAAAATCCGCCGTTTCCGCTATCGCCGCGGCATGGCCAGGCCCGTCCTGTTCGATTATTTCCGCTCCTCGGCGAGCTACCGGGTGCGCATCGCGCTGCACCTCAAAGGCGTCGCGTACGAGTCGGTGCCGATAAACCTGCTCAAGGGCGAGCAGAAGGAGTCGGCCTACCGCGCGCGCAACCCGCAGGGCCTCGTTCCGATGCTCGAGATCGACGGGCGGCGGCTGACCCAGAGCCTGGCGATCATCGACTATCTCGACGCGGCTTTCCCGGAGCCCAAATTGGTGCCGCGCGACCCGGCGGAGCGGGCGCACGTGCTGGCGCTGGCGCTGATCGTCGCCTGCGACATCCACCCGCTCAACAACGTTCGCGTCCTCAAATATCTGGGCGGAGCGCTCGGGATCGAGGAACCGGCGCGCGACGGCTGGTACGCCCACTGGGTCCGCGAGGGGCTGGCGGCGCTGGAGGCGATGGCGGCGGATGGCGCCGGCCGCTTCCTGTTCGGCGACGCGCCGGGGCTGGCCGACATCTGCCTCGTGCCACAGCTCTATAATGCGCGCCGGTTCAACGTGCCGCTCGACGATTTCCCGCTGCTGCTGCGCGTCGAAACCGAGGCGAACAAGCTCGCCGCGTTCGCCAACGCTCACCCCGACGGAGTCGCGCCGGCCGCGTGAAGCCGCTAAGCTTGCGCCAAAGGAGAGGCGCGATGGGCAGAGTCGAAGCGATCAACAGCCTGGCTGAAGCCGCGCCGCTGCAGTCGGTCGAAATCCCCTCGCTCAAGGGCAAAGTGGACGAGGCGGAGTGGAAGATCCGGGTCGACCTGGCCGCGGCCTATCGGCTGGTCGCGTTCTACGGGTGGGACGATCTCGTCTTCACCCACCTCTCGGCGCGGATCCCGGGACCGGAGCACCATTTCCTGCTCAATCCGTACAACCTCATGTTCGAGGAGGTCACCGCATCCAGCCTGGTCAAGGTCGACATGGCGGGCATGCCGGTCGAGCCGACGCCGTTCATCACCAATCCCGCGGGGTTCACGATCCACTCGGCGGTGCACATGGCGCGCGAGGACGCGCAGGCGGTGATGCATCTGCACACGCCGCACGGCCAGGCGGTATCCGCCCATGCCGAGGGGCTGCTGCCGCTGACTCAGACCGCAATGCTGATCCGCGACGACGTCGCCTATCACGATTACGAAGGTGTCGCGGTCGACCTCGACGAGCGCGAGCGGCTGATCGCGGACATCGGCGACAAGGGCGCGATGCTGCTGCGCAACCACGGCACGCTCACGCTGGGCGAGAATGTGGGGGAGGCATTCCTGAGGATGTATTTCCTGGAGCGCGCCTGCCAGGCCCAGATCCTCGCCCTTTCCGCCGGCGAGGGCAATCTCAACAATCCGCCGCAGGGCTCCCCCGAGGTGACCGCCGCCCAGGGCAAGATGGGCCTGAAGCTCGCCGCCGGCGCGCTCGCCTGGCCCGCCTTGCTGCGCAAGGCCTACCGCCTCGACCCCGGCTTCGCGAGCTAAAGGATCTCGTCCTCGTCGAGCATGGTGTCGCCGAGTTCCTTGCCCAGCGTGTCGTAGCGCTCGCCGAGCTTGGAGGCGTTGTCGACCTTGGCGATGTGGAACAAAGCGTCGCCCTGGTTGATCGCCGGTATGTTGGCGCGGCCGATGACGATCCCGGCGCAGGTCGCCTTGAGGTCGCTCTCGCGCTCGCCATAGGGGTCGGCGATGAGGGCGATCCGCTCGCCGGCCTCGACATGCGCGCCGATGTCCTTGAACGGGCGGAACAGCCCGCTCTCGTGCGCCCGGACCCACGTGCTGTTCGTCGAGAGCACCGGCGCCACCCGGCGCCCGCGGCGGCGCTGGCGGATCATCTTGAGGTGCGACATCACGCCGAGCACGCCGCGCATGCCGACCCGGACCGACAGCTCGTCCACGCGCAGCCCCTCCCCCGCTTCGTAGACGATCACCGGCACGCCGCGGTCCTTGGCGGTGCGGCGGAGCGATCCGTCGCGCAGCCCGCTGTGGACGATGATCGGCGCGCCGAACGCCACCGCCAGCCGCAAGGCGCCCTCATCGTGGCTGTCGACTCGGATCTGGGGAAGGTTCGAGCGGTGGATGGCGGCGCTGTGGAGGTCGATTCCGCAGGTGCTGCGCGCAACCACCTGGGTGAGCAGGGTATGGGCGAGCTGGGCGGCGAGCGAGCCTTTGGAAGAGCCGGGGAAGCTGCGGTTGAGATCGCGGCGGTCGGGCAGATAGCGGCTGTGGCTGATGAAGCCGAAGGCGTTGACGATCGGCGCCATCAGCAAGGTGCCGCGGACGACGTTCAGCGAGTTCGATGAGAGCAATCGGCGGCAGATCGCGACTCCGGTCAGCTCGTCGCCGTGGAGCGCGGCGCTGACGAACAAGGTCGGCCCCTCCTGCTTGCCGTGGATGACCTGCACCGGAAGCGACATCGGCGTTCGGTTGGAGAGCGCGCTCATCGGCAGGCTGACCAGCCGCCGTTCGCCGGGCGCGACCTGCTCGTCGCCGATCGTGAATGCCCCCCGCGCCATCCTTTACCCCTTCCCGCGTGTCTTGGTCTTCCCCGGCCGCGCGTTCTTCTCGATGAACTCGATGATCTTGCCGGCCACGTCCACCCCCGTCGCCGTCTCCACGCCTTCGAGCCCGGGCGACGAATTGACCTCCATCACCACCGGCCCGTGGTTGGAACGAAGCATATCGACCCCGCAGACGTTGAGCCCCATCGCCCGCGCCGCGCCGATCGCGGTGGAGCGCTCCTGCGGCGTGATCTTGGCGGGCTTGGCCGAGCCGCCGCGGTGGAGGTTGGAGCGGAAGTCGCCCTCGCGCCCCTGCCGCTTCATCGAGGCGACGACGCGGTCGCCGATGACGATGCAGCGTATGTCCTCGCCATGCGCCTCCGCGATATATTCCTGCACGAGGATGTTGGTGTTCACGCCGCCGAAGGCCTGGATGATGCTCTCGGCGGCCTTGGGCGTCTCGCCGAGCACGACGCCGATGCCCTGAGTGCCCTCGAGCAGCTTGATCACGACCGGCGCGCCGCCCGCCAGCGCGACGATCTCGCCGGCGTTCGAGGTCTTGTGCGCGAACACGGTGACCGGCAGGCCGATGCCCCTTCGCGAAAGCAGCTGCAGGCTGCGCAGCTTATCGCGCGAGCGCGCGATCGCGACCGATTCGTTGACCGAATAGACCCGCATCATCTCGAACTGACGCACGACCGCGGTGCCGAAGAAGGTCACCGAGGCGCCGATCCGCGGGATGACCGCGTCATAGCCTTCGAGCGAGCGGCCCTGATAATGGATGTTGGGCCGGTGCGCGGCGATGTCGATCGTGCAGCGTATGTGGTTGATCGGATCGATGTGGTGGCCGCGTGCGCGCGCCGCGGCCAGGATCCGCTGGTGCGAATAAAGCTGCGGGCTGCGGCACAGCAGGGCGATCTTCATAGGCGGACATCCGGGAGGTGCGAGACGCCGGGGCGCCGGCTGGACTGCCGGTAGGAGCGCCCCGGATCGATGAGGAAACGGCGCCGGATCGCGGCGCGGCCCAGCAGCATTCGGAAGCCCATGACGTCGCGGTCGGCGAGGGTCAATTCGATCGTCCAGTCGACGGAGCCCAGGCGTGCCAAAGTCTCGACGACGATCCGCTTCTCGGCGACTCCGTTCGAGCTCCTCACCCAGCGCTCGTCCTTGACCGGCGCGGTGCACGCGATCTCCGGCGTGCTCCGGCGCTGAAGCGGGTGGAGGATGAACTCGACCCAGGGCGCGCCGCCATCCGTGAAACGACGCGTGCCGAAGCTGTGGATCGAGGAGGTTCGGGCGCCGCTATCGATCTTGGCCTTGATCGGCAGGTCGAGAAGATCAGGGAGCAGCACCCATTCGCGCCATCCGATCACCGGCCGTTCGCGCTTCAAGCCGCTTCCTCCGCAAGGCAGAGCGCCACGTCTAACAGGCGATTCGGCGCTTTGGAAAGCGGCTCGCGTGGAGGGGAGAGGTGGCGGCGGACCCGGGGTGGGGTTTGGGTCCGCCGCAGCCGGTGTAGGACCAGTACGAGCCCGGCAGATCCAGGATTAGCCGCCCGCTGCTTTCCGCCCCCTTCGCAAGTGCCTGCGGTGATTACGGTATTTTTCGGCCCCGAAAAATGTGTGGGCAAAGCGCAAAAAAAGCGGCTTCCGAGCGAAATCTGCACCGGTGGCGAGAGACTATCAGACCGATGCGGGGCGCTGCGATCGGTGGCGGATCGCTGCCGCATGGGAGTGGGAATTGGAGAAATCATATCCGGTCTACGTCGTGGACGACGATCCCGGAGTCCACGACTGGGCTCATATCGTTTGCGCGGAAAGGGAGCTGAACTGCCGCACCTTCTGGAGCGGCGACGAGTTCCTTGACGAGGCCGGGGGGCTGATGCCCGGCTGCGTGCTGCTCGACATGCGGATGCCGCGGCGCAGCGGACTCCAGGTCCAGGCCGAGATCGTCAAACGCGGGCTCAACATGCCCGTGATCGCGATGACGGGGTACGGCGATGTCGAAGTCGCGGTCCAGTCGATGAAGCTGGGCGCCGTCGACTTCCTGGAAAAGCCGTTCCCGCAGGAGGTGCTGCTCGAGGCGCTGAGCCAGGGCTTCAAGCGCATCGAGCAGATGCTGGAGCGTCCCGCCCGAGCGGAACCCCAGGGACGCTGAGCGTGGCGGACGGCGTTGCGGCGGGGCCGGCGCGGCGTTAGCGCTGCGCCATGGGCATCCTCGACAAGGCAAGGGAGCTCGGCCGCCAGGGCCGCAACGCCGAAGCGCTCGCCTGCGTCGAGGAGGCGGCGCGCGAAGGGGATGCGGAAGCACTGCTGGCGGTCGGCTACTGGCGCCTGTTCGGCCTCCACCGGCCTCGCGACCTTGCGGCCGCTCACGACCTGCTCGAGCGCGCCGGGGCCGCCGGATCGAGCGAGGCGGTGCGGGTCCGAGCGACGCTGATCGGCAACGGCACCGGCTGCCCGAGCGATCCCGAACAAGCACGCAGGATGTACGAGTCCATCGCCGGCCGCGATCCGGCCGCGGCGCTGCAGCTCGCCCTGCTGGCGAAGATGCGCCCGGCCGAGGAGGCGGCGGCGATTGCGACCGACACGCTCAGCGAAGATCCGCCCGTCCGGCTGCTGCGCGGCCTGCTTGGCAAGGAGGAGTGCGACTATCTGATCGCCCAGGCCGAGCCGGAGCTGCAGCCTTCCTATATCGATCATCCCGAGACGGGGCAGCGGGTCCTGAACCCCGTCCGCAGCTCGCTCGGCATGAGCTTCGGCCCGGCCCAGGAGGATCTGGTCGTGCACTGGATCAATCTGCGCCTCGCCGTCGTCACCGGCACCCGGGCCGAATGGGGCGAGCAGCTCCACATGCTGCGCTATACGCCCGGCCAGGAGTACCGCCCGCATCTCGACGCGATCCCGGGCGCCGCCAACCAGCGCGCGTGGACGGTGCTGGTCTACCTCAACGAGGGCTATGGCGGGGGCGAGACGCGGTTCGACAGGATCGGCCTTTCCGTCAGGGGCCGCGCGGGCGACGCGCTCGTCTACCGCAACGTCGACACCGAAGGGCGCCCCGATCCCCGCACCCGCCACGCCGGCCTGCCGGTGACCAGCGGCGCCAAGTGGCTCGCGACACGATGGATCCGGCAGGCGCCGTACGACCCGTGGGACGAACAAGGCTGAAAAATGGTCGGGGAGAGAGGATTCGAA
>DASWSP010000039.1:0-1666 GCA_036402575.1 Allosphingosinicella sp.
GGCCAGCCGCGCCGGAAGGAGCTCGCCCAGCAAGGTGTGGAAATGGGTGCGCGGCCGCTGTCGCTTCGCCTCGATCGCCCAGCCGGCGCCGAGCTCCGGCAGGAAATCGATGCCGATCGACTCGCCATGACGCCAATAGGACGAGATTTGCAGGATGGCGGGGCCGGAGAGGCCCTTGTGCGTGAACAAAGCCGCTTCCCGGAAGCTGGCTTTGCCCGCGCGGGCGACGACGTCCGTGGCGACGCCGGAAAGATCGCGGAAAAGCAATTCGTCGCCGCTCAAGGTGAGCGGGACCAGTGCCGGGCGCGGCTCGACCACCTTGAGACCGAATTTGCGGGCAAGATCATAGGCGAAGCCGGTGGCGCCCATCTTGGGTATGGAGGGCCCGCCGGTAGCGATCGCCAAGGCGGCGGCGCTGGCAGTCTCGTTGCCATAGGATAGGCGAAAGCGGCCGTCGGAATGCTCGACCTCACGCACCGGCCCGCCGAGGGCAATGCGAACGGAGCCTTTGGCGCATTCCTCCATCAGCATGTGGACGATCTGCCGCGCCGAGCCGTCGCAGAAGAGCTGGCCGAGCGTCTTTTCGTGCCAGGCGATGCGGTGGCGATCGACCAGGTCGATGAAGTCCTGCGGTGTGTAGCGCCTCAGCGCCGACTTCACGAAATGCGGGTTGGCGGAGAGGTAGCGGTCCGGTGCGGCGTGGATGTTGGTGAAGTTGCACCGCCCGCCGCCGGAGATCAGAATCTTCTTCCCCGGCCGGTCCGCGTGGTCGACCAGCAGGATCCGGCGGCCCCGCTGCCCGGCGACGGCGGCACACATCAGCCCCGCCCCGCCCGCGCCGAGGATGATCGCGTCGTAATCGTGCGGCACGGGGTTCAGCCTTGGGCCGGGCGCCGGAACAGCAGGATCGGCGACCCCTTGTAGATCGCCGCTTCGGGAGCTCCGAAGCCGACTTTCTCAGCCACTCTCAGGGAAGCCGTGTTGGCGGAATCGACGATGCAGCAATGCTCGGGCGCAGCGATGTTCGCCTCGCCCCAGGCGATCGCAGCGGCCGCGGCTTCGCTGGCATAGCCGCGGCCGTGGCTCCAGGGGTCGAGCACCCAGCCGATCTCGGGAACCCCCTCGATCAAGGGCTGCATGTCGCGGCGGAAATCGGCGAAGCCGACGTCGCCGACGAAGCGGCCGCCGAGCTTTTCCTCGACCGTCCAATAGCCGTAGCCGAGCATCGCCCACAGGCCGAGCGCGCGCAGGATCCGCGACCAGACCTCTTCGCGCGTGAAGGGCTTGCCGCCGATCAGCCGCACCACGTCGGGATTGGCCCACATCGCCGCGGAGGAATCGAGGTCGCCCGCCGCGGGCGCGCGCAGCCGAAGGCGCTCGGTCTCAAGGATCGGGATTTGACCCGTTCCGCCCTGCCGAACCGGGTTCAGCATCGCATCGAGAGCCGCGGTGCGGCTGGGCGGATGGACCCTGGAACCAGTCCGGGAGGACGGCGCCCTGGCGCCGTCACTTCTTGCCGAGGGTGAGCCCGCCGAAGCGCTTGTTGAAGCGGGCGACCTGGCCGCCCTGGTCGAGCATCTTGCCGGTCCCGCCGGTCCAGGCCGGGTGCGCGGTCGGATCGATGTCGAGCTGCAGCGTGTCGCCCTCCTTGCCCCAGGTCGAGCGG
>DASWSP010000040.1:0-1615 GCA_036402575.1 Allosphingosinicella sp.
TCCCAGGTCAGCCGCTGCATGAACGGCATCGGCGCGTTGTCGTAGAGGTTGGAGAAATGCTTCTCGCGCTTCTGCAGGATGCTGAAGCGGCCGGTGGGCGTGTCTTTGCCCGGCTGGCCGGTCGAGACGGTGGTCGCGCCGATCAGCGTTCCGCCGCGGTAGATGTAGGCGATCTGGAGCGGCAGGCTGACGACGATCTCCACCTCCCCTTCGGCCGAGCGGTCGGGCTGCCACACCCAGTGGCCGGGCTTGAGGCCGGCGGCGCGCTCCTCGATCGGGACGGCCGCTTTCGCGGTGGCCGCCGCCTTGTCGAGCGAGGCCTTCTTGGCGGTAGCCGCCGTTTTCGCGGGAGCCGGGGCTTTCGCCGCCGCGGAATAGACAGGCGCGGCACAGATCGCGAAGGCGACGACTGTCCCGCGCACCAACCGGATAGTTGGGCTGATCATGACGCAACACTTTCTTTTCTTCTTAGAAGACGGGAACGACCCCCGACCAGCGCCGCCGGTCGTCCGATCTTCTTAACTTGCATTCATAACGCGCCCGGCAGGAATCGGTGCCATGCGGCTGTGGGCGGCTGCTTCGTTCCGCCGTGCCGATCCCTCGTTCAGGCTTCCGCGGAGCGCCGCTCGCGCGGCCGGGCGCCCTCCAGCGCAGCGACGAAAGCGTGGCGCCAGGCGACCACGTCCTCCTTCTCGACGCACGCCGCCATCGAGCGCCAGCGCCGGATGCGCTCCTCCTTGGGCATTTCGAGCGCCTTCATGATCGCGTCGCTGATCTCCTCCTTGCTGTACGGGTTGACCAGCAGGGCGTCCTTGAGCTGCAGCGCCGCGCCCGCGAAGCGCGAGAGGATGAGGACCCCGGGGTCCTCGGGATCCTGGGCGGCGACATATTCCTTGGCCACCAGGTTCATTCCGTCGCGAAGGGGGGTGATCAAGGCGATCTGGGAGGCCCGGTAGAAGCCGGCCAGCTCCTCGCGCGGATAGCCCTGGTTGACGTAGCGGATCGGCACCCAGTCGACCTCGGCGAACTCGCCGTTGATCCGGCCGGAAAGCTCGTCCAGCTCCTCGCGGATCAGCTCGTAGGTCGCGACCTCGCCGCGCGACGGCGGCGCGATCTGGAGCAGGAAGACCTTGCCCTGGCAGCTTTCATGCTCCTCCAGGAAGCGGCGGTAGCCTAGGAAGCGGTCCTCCAGCCCCTTGGAATAATCGAGCCGGTCGACGCCGATCACGATCTGCTTGCCCTCGGCGCTCCGGCGCAGCCGCTCGAAGGCGGCGCGGGCGGTGTCGCTGTCGACCGCCTGCTGGAACGGCACGTAGTCGATGCCGATCGGATAGGCCGCGGCATGGACCGAGCGGCCGCCGACGTGGATCATGCCGTCCGGGTCGCACTGCCCGCCCAGCTCGCGCTCGACATAGTGGCGGAAGCTCTCCAGCCACTCCTCGGTCTGGAAGCCGATCACGTCGTAGGCGAGCATCGACAGCACCAGGCCCTCGTGGAACGGCAGCGACACCATCAGCCGCGACGGCGGCCAGGGGATGTGGAGGAAGAAGCCGATGCGGTTGCGAAGGCCGCGCTCGCGAAGCTGCGAGCCGAGCGGGATCAGATGGTAGTCGTG
>DASWSP010000041.1:0-41000 GCA_036402575.1 Allosphingosinicella sp.
TTCACGCCTTCCCCACCACGCTCTCGGGCAGGTCCTTGCCGAACACGCGCTGGTAATATTCGGCGACCAGCGACCGCTCGGCCTCGTCGCACTTGTTCAGGAACGACAGCCGGAACGCGAAGCCGACATCGCCGAAGATCAGCGCGTTCTGCGCCCAGCTGATCACGGTGCGCGGGCTCATCACGGTCGAGATGTCGCCGTTGATGAAGCCCTGGCGCGAAAGCTCGGCGACCTTGATCATCTTCTCGACCTCGGCCCGGCCGCCCTCATGGTCGTACTCGCCCGACTTGGCGAGCACGATCCGGGCCTCGATCGCGGCCGGCAGATAGTTCAGCGTGACGACGATGTTCCAGCGGTCCATCTGGCCCTGGTTGATCTGCTGGGTGCCGTGATAGAGGCCGGTCGTGTCGCCCAGGCCGACCGTGTTGGTGGTCGCGAACAGCCGGAAATAAGGGTTCGGGCGGATCACCCTATTCTGGTCGAGCAGCGTCAGCTTGCCCTCGGTCTCGAGCACGCGCTGGATGACGAACATCACGTCCGGCCGGCCGGCGTCATATTCGTCGAACACCAGAGCGGTCGGAGTCTGCAGCGCCCAGGGCAGCAGGCCTTCGCGGAACTCGGTCACCTGCTGGCCCTCGCGAAGCACGATCGCGTCGCGCCCGACCAGGTCGATGCGGCTGATATGGGCGTCGAGGTTGATCCGGATGAGCGGCCAGTTCAATCGCGCCGCGACCTGCTCGATATGGGTCGACTTGCCGGTGCCGTGATAGCCCTGCACCATCACCCGACGGTTCTTGGCAAAGCCGGCCGCGATCGCCAGCGTCGTGTCGGGGTCGAAGACATAGGCCGGGTCGAGGTCCGGCACCCGCTCGTCGGCCTCGCTGAACGCCGGCACCTCCATGTCGCTGTCGATGCCGAACGCGTCGCGCACCTTCACGACCTTGTCGGGCGCGTCCATCAGGGTGGTGGATCGGCTGTCGGGCTGCACGTTGGGAATGGTGGCCATGTGTTTTCTCTTATCGGTCTCAGGCGAAGGCCGGCCGGGATTTGAGCTGCGTATAGGCCGCGATCACGGCCTGCAACGCTTTCTCGTGGCTCCGGTCGCCGCCGTTGCGGTCGGGGTGGTAGCGGCGCACGAGGTCGGCATAACGCTGCCTCAAAGCGCGCCGGTCGGCGTCGGTTCCGAGGCCGAGCACCGCCAGCGACTTGCGGTCGGCCTGGCTGAGCTCGCGCCCGTCCTTGCGGTCGGCCTGGTCGGCCTGGCCGGGCGGGCGGCGGAAGCGGGCGCCGATCGCGTCGAGCGGGTCGGTGAAATCGGCCCATTTGGGCGGCGGCGAGCCGGTCGCGGCGAAGGCGCGGGTCTCGCGGTCCCAGCCGCCATAAGGCGTCTGCGCCGCTTCGATCTCGTCGCTGCTCATGCCGCTGAAATAATTGTAGCTGTCGTTGAACGCGCGGACGTGATCGAGACACAGCCAGCGCCAGTCGCCCGGCCCGTCGAAGTTCGGGCGCCGGCCGCCCTCCGGCGGCGCGCGGAACTCGCCCGCCTCGGTGCACCCGGGATGGGTGCAGTCCCGATCGCCCTCCACCCGGCCGTGAAACCGTGTCTGCCGCTTTCCCGCACTCGCCACCGACTGCCTTTCCCAATCAGACGCCCTATATAGGCGCGATGCCCGACACGTTCACCGGCCCCGTCGCCGACGAAATCACCAAACGTCTCACCGAGGCGCTCGGCCCGACGCACCTCATCGTCACCAACGACAGCGCCAGCCATCGCGGCCATGGCGGCGACGACGGCAGCGGCGAATCGCACTTCACGGTGGAAATCGAGGCCCCCGCCTTCGCCGGCATGACCCGCCTCCAGCGCCAGCGCGCCGTCAACGCCGCGCTGGGCGATCTGATGCGCGACCGAATCCACGCGCTGGCCATGAAGACGGCGGCTCCGGGCGAATGACCGACGATCCCTTCCTCCAGACGCTCCACCCGGTCACGCACGACCTCGGCGGGTTCAAGGTGCACCGGACGCTGCCGCACAAGCAGCGGACGATGGTCGGCCCCTTCATCTTCTTCGACCAGATGGGCCCGGCCCACCTGCCCGCGGGCGGCGGCCTCGACGTGCGGCCGCACCCGCACATCAACCTCGCCACCGTCACCTATCTGTTCGCCGGCGCGATCGACCATCGCGATTCGCTCGGCACCTGCCAGCGGATCGAGCCCGGCGCGGTCAATCTGATGACGGCCGGGCGCGGCATCGTCCATTCCGAGCGCTCGCCGCCCGAGCTTCGGCCCGGCGGGCCCGAGCTGTCCGGCATCCAGACCTGGCTCGCCATGCCGGCGGCCAAGGAAGAGCTCGACCCGGCGTTCGAGCATGTTCCGGAGCGCGACCTGCCGGTGGTCGAGGCGGGCGGCGCCCGCGCCCGCGTGGTGATGGGCACGCTGTGGGGCGCGGCCTCGCCCGTCACCTGCCACAGCGAGACCGTCTACGCCGATCTGGCGCTGGGCGCGGGCGGCTCGGTCCCGATCGACCCATCCGCGGAGGAGCGGGCGATCTATGTCGCCGAGGGCGACGCCGACCTCGGCGGCCTGCCGCTCGAGCCGCGCGTCCTCTACGTGCTGCGCCCCGGCACCCGCGCCACCTTGCGCTCGTTCGGCGGCGGCCATGTCATGCTGTGCGGCGGCGCGCCGCTCGACGGGCCGCGCCACGTCTGGTGGAATTTCGTCTCGTCGAGCCGCGAGCGCATCAACCAGGCCAAGGACGACTGGCGCGCCCAGCGCTTCCCGCTGGTGCCCGACGACGCGGTCGAGCGCATCCCGCTGCCGGAGATCCCCAAGACCGTGAGCTATCCCTGATGTGCCGAGGCGCCGGTGGCTGAGATCGAAACCACCCGCATCGGCCTCCCGACCGGGGTGACTTTGAAGGTCGCGCTCGGCGGGCCGCTGGAGGGCGAGCCGATCGTCTTCCTCCACGGCTTTCCCGAATCGCACCGCACCTGGCGGCACGTGCTCCACAACCTCGCGTCCGACTTCCGCCTCGTCGCGCCGGACCAGCGCGGGTTCGGCGGCTCCGACAAGCCGAAGGAGGTCGAAGCCTACAAGACCGACCGCATCGTCGAGGATCTGATCGCGCTCGCCGACGCGCTCGGTATCGGCCGCTTCACCCTGGTCGGCCACGATTGGGGCGGGGCCGCGGCATGGCTGGCGGCGCTTCGCCACCCGGACCGGATCGGGCGGCTGGCGATCGTCAACGCCCCCCATCCGCTGATCTTCCAGCGGACGCTGATCGACGATTCCGGCCAGCGCGCGGCCTCGCAATATATCCGCGCCTTCCGCAATCCCGGCATGGAGCTGGCGATCAAGGCGATGGGCTACCGCAGGTTCTTCGAGAAGAGCTTCAGCCCGCACGTCGATCTGCGGCTGATCCCGGAGGCGGAGCGCGAGGCCTATATCGCCGACTGGTCGCAGGAGGGCGCGCTCGGCGCGATGCTCAACTGGTACCGCGCCTCCAGCATCGAGGTGCCCGAAGTCGGGGAGCAGGCGCACAAGCCGCTCTGGACGCTCGCGCCCTTCCCGAAGATCAAGATCCCCACGCTCGTCGTCTGGGGCCTCAGGGACGAGGCGCTGCTCCCGGTCCAGCTCGAAGGGCTGCACGGCCTCGTCCCCGACCTCCGCCTGGTCGTGGAGCCGGGCGCCGGCCATTTCATCCCGTGGGAGAAGCCCGAAGTCGTGACTGAGGCCATCCGCGACTTCATTGCGGAAACTGCTTGAACCCCGCTATGGCCCCCGCCGATGTCCCAGACCCGTTCCCGCTCGCGTTCCGCCGCCCGTCTCGCCGCCGTCCAGGCGCTCTACCAGCAGGAGATGGAGCAGACGCCGCTGCCCACCCTGCTCCATGAGTTCCACCACCACCGGCTCGGCGCCACCATCGAGGACGTCGAATATACCGACGCCGAGGTCGATTTCTTCGACGACGTCGTCAGCGGCGTCCACGCCCGCTCGGCCGAGCTCGACCAGCTGATCGCCGGCAAGCTCGCCCAGGGCTGGTCGCTGGCGCGGCTCGACAAGCCGATGCGCCAGATCCTGCGCGCCGGCGCCTACGAGCTGCTGGCGCGGATCGACGTCCCCACCGGCAGCGTCATCTCGGAATATGTCGACGTCGCCCACGCCTTCTACGACAAGCGCGAGGCCGCCTTCGTCAACGGCCTGCTCGACTCCGTCGCCAAGGAAGTCCGGCGCTAGTCTTCCCCATCCGACGCGACGCGATATACGTAGCCGAGTGACGTCCGAGTCTGACTTCATCGCGTCGCTCCGGGCGCTGGCCACCGAGCCCGCGGCCCGGTGCCTGCTCGACGACGCGGCGGTGCTGAGCGTCGGCGAGGGCAAGCTGGTCCTCACCCACGACATGATGATCGAGGGCGTCCACTTCCTGAAGGACGACCCGCCCGGCGACATCGCCTGGAAGCTGGTCGCGGTGAACATCTCCGACCTCGCCGCCAAGGGCGCTCGGCCGATCGGCATTCTGCTCGGCTACAGCCTCGGCCATAGCGACGAATGGGATGCCGCCTTCACCGCCGGCCTGCGCGACGCGGCCGAGCATTTCCACGTCGCCCTGCTCGGCGGCGACACGGTCTCGATGCCGCCAGATGCGCCGATGGCGCTCGGCCTGACCGCGATCGGCGAAGCGCTGACTCCGCGCGTGCCGTCCCGCGCCGGCGCCCGGGCCGGCGACATCCTGTGGGTGACCGGCACGATCGGCGACAAGGGCGCGGGCCTGCGCATCGCCCGCGGCGAGATTGCGGGTTCCGCCCGGCTGCTCGGCAGCTACCGCCGGCCGGAGCCGCGCGCGGAAGCCGGCCAGGCGCTGGCGCCCTACGTCAACGCGATGATGGACGTGTCCGACGGCCTGCTGATCGACGCCAGCCGCCTCGCCAACGCCAGCGGCGTGGCGGCCGAGATCGACCTCGACTGCGTGCCGCTGTCGCGCGATTATGTCGCGCTGTGCGGCGACGGCCAGGCCGAACGGCTCGCCGCCGCCACCGCCGGCGACGATTACGAGCTGCTGTTCGCCGCCGCGCCGAGGCAGAGCGACACCGTCTTCACCATCGCCCGATCGATGGGCATGGCGTTCACCCCCGTCGGGCGGCTCCAGAAGGGCGAGGGCATAACCCTCATCGACAGCAACGGCCCCGTCCCGCTGCCGGGCAGGCTCGGCTACGAGCATGTCTCATAGCGTTACACCCGGCCCGGCCGCTGCCCCTTAATCTCCCATAAAGGTTGAAAGCGCCGCGCTTCCACCCTAAAGACGCGCCCCTTATCCGGGCGCGTTCGCTGCGGGGCCTTGCGCCCTGCCCGGCTCAATAGGGTCCCCATCGAAGTACCGCTTCGATGGGTTTCTTTCAGGGGAAGGACGTCCATGACCGTCGTGCTCATCGCCATTGCCTGCGGATTGGCCGCGGTGCTCTACGGCATCATCACCAGCCGTCAGGTGCTCGCCATGTCGGCCGGCAACGAAAAGATGATCGACATCGCCGGCGCCATCCAGGAAGGCGCCAAGGCGTATCTGGGCCGGCAGTACACCACCATCGCCATCGTCGGCGCGGTCGTCGCGGTGCTCGTCTTCCTCTTCCTCGGCGCGACCTCGGCCGGCGGCTTCCTGCTCGGCGCGGTGCTGTCCGGCGCGGCCGGCTATATCGGCATGAACATCTCCGTGCGCGCCAACGTCCGCACCGCCGAGGCGGCCCGCACCAGCCTCCAGAAGGGCCTCACCGTCGCCTTCCGCGCCGGCGCGATCACCGGCATGCTGGTCGCCGGCCTGGCCCTGCTCGCGATCTCGATCTTCTTCTACTTCCTGGTCGAGCTCGGCGGCGCCGATCCGACCAGCCGCGAGGTCATCGACGCGCTGGTCGCGCTCGCCTTCGGCGCTTCGCTGATCTCGATCTTCGCGCGTCTCGGCGGCGGAATCTTCACCAAGGCCGCCGACGTCGGCGCCGACCTGGTCGGCAAGGTCGAGGCCGGGATCCCCGAGGACGACCCCCGCAACCCCGCCGTGATCGCGGACAATGTCGGCGACAATGTCGGCGACTGCGCGGGCATGGCCGCCGACCTGTTCGAAACCTATGTCGTCACGGTCGGCGCGACGATGGTGCTGACCGCCCTGCTCGTCCGCGGCACCGAGGCCGAGCTGCTCAGCCTGATGAGCCTGCCGCTCATCGTCGGCGGAGTCTGCATCCTCACCTCGATCATCGGCACCTATTTCGTCCGGCTCAGCCGCAAGCAATCGATCATGGGCGCCCTCTACAAGGGCTTCTGGACGACCGCGCTGCTGTCGATCCCCGCGCTCTACTACGTGACCGCGCAGACGCTCGGCGACATGAACGCGGTGATCGGAGGGGCGCGCGAAGCCGCGGGCCTCGACGTCGCGGCCGACGTGGCGCGCGGCGCCGTCAGCGACGGCTTCACCGGCATGGACCTGTTCTGGTGCATGCTCGTCGGCCTGGCGGTCACCGCCCTGCTCGTCTGGATCACCGAATATTATACCGGCACCAACTACCGGCCGGTGCGCTCGATTGCCAAGGCGTCTGAAACCGGCCACGGCACCAACGTCATCCAGGGCCTCGCCGTCAGCCTCGAATCGACCGCGATGCCGACCATCGTCATCTGCATCGGCATCATCGTCAGCTATCAGCTGGCGGGGCTGATCGGCATCGCCTTCGCGGCGACGGCGATGCTCGCTCTGGCGGGCATGGTCGTGGCGCTCGACGCCTATGGCCCGGTCACCGACAATGCCGGCGGCATCGCCGAGATGGCGGGGCTTGAGGACGCCGTGCGCGTGCGCACCGATGCGCTGGACGCGGTCGGCAACACCACCAAGGCGGTCACCAAGGGCTATGCGATCGGCTCGGCCGCCCTGGGCGCGCTGGTGCTGTTCGGCGCCTACACCACCGACCTCGAGCGCTACGCCACCGAGCTCGGAATCGGCGCCGACGGAATCGATTTCTCGCTGTCGAACCCGTACGTCGTCGTCGGCCTGCTGCTCGGCGCGCTGCTGCCCTACCTGTTCGGGGCGATGGGCATGACCGCGGTCGGCCGCGCGGCCGGCGACGTCGTCATCGACGTGCGCGAGCAGTTCCGCTCCAACCCGGGCATCATGGACGGCACATCGCGGCCCGATTACGCCCGCACCGTCGATCTCGTCACCAAGGCGGCGATCAAGGAGATGATCGTCCCCTCGCTGCTGCCGGTGCTGGCGCCGATCGTCGTCTACTTCGTGATCGCCGCCATCGCCGGCCGCGAGCAGGGCTTCGCCGCTTTGGGCGCGCTTCTGCTCGGGGTGATCGTGTCGGGGCTGTTCGTCGCGATCTCGATGACCTCGGGCGGCGGCGCCTGGGACAATGCCAAGAAATACATCGAGGACGGCAATTACGGCGGCAAGGGTTCGGAAGCCCACAAGGCGGCCGTCACCGGCGACACCGTCGGCGATCCCTACAAGGACACCGCCGGCCCCGCCGTGAACCCGATGATCAAGATCACCAACATCGTCGCCCTGCTCCTGCTCGCGGCGCTGGCGGGGGGCTGACGAAGCCCCACCCCTTAGGGGAAGCGCGCTTCGAGCATCCAAGCATGCCTTCCGCCGGCGGTAGGGCGGCTTGCGCGCCGGCTTTCGATGGGCGAAACTGAGCGCGAGGGGGGCGCGTGGGGATGCTGGTCCGAAAGCTTTTGCTGGCGTTTGGCGCTATGGCGACATTGGCCGCACCCGTCGCCGGGACGGTCGCCGCTGCTCCCGCGATTCCCGTTGAGGCCTTTGCCGCCAAGCCCTTCTTCACCGATCCGCAGATTTCGCCGGATGGCCGCATGGTCGCCGCCGCGACGATTCATGACGAACAATCGCGGCTGACGCTTATCGACATCTCGACGGCCCAACCGGCCGTCCGCGGGGTCGCTCTACCCAAGGATCACAAGCTTTTGTGGGTGAAATGGGCGGGGCCAAGCCGGGTCGTCCTCAGTCTCCACATCCCAGTCAAGCGCCTCCACCGAGTCGTTCATGCGAGCCGGCTTTTCCTCTACGATCTGCCCAGCGGACAGCTGCGGCTGCTTACCAGGGACCTTGGATTTCTTGTCGGCGACAAGGTCGTCCATATCGATCCTGCCGGCGCCTACCTGCTGGTCGTCATCCAGGAGACTCCGCAAGACCTTCCATCCGTATGGCGGGTGGATCTTATGACCCTGGAGCAGCGCCAGATCGTAAAGGAGCATCCCGACGTCTATAGCTGGTTCGCCGACGGAAAGGGCATCGTGCGTGCCGGCATGGGCGCCTACCGGTCGGACTGGTGGCTTCTCTATCGCTCCAGCGCCGACGCCAGCTTCGAGCGGATAATCAAGCGCAAGTTCCCGCGTAAGAATGAAGAGCCGCAGGTCGACGCGTTCCTGCCGATCGCGGGGAGCGACACCGGCTACGCCGTCGCCAACAAGCTGACGGGCCGCTACGCCTTGTATCGCTACAACTTCCGGACGGACGAGTTGGGCGATCTCGTCTTCGGGCATCCGCAGGTCGACATCGAAGGCTTCCGCCTGGACCCGCGCAGCGGCGCGCTGACGGCAATCACCTATACCGACGAACGCACCCGAACCGCGTGGCTGGATCACGAGATGAAGATGATCCAGGCCCTGGTGGACCGCGCCCTCCCCCGCTCGATCAACCGCATCGTATCACTGGACCATGCCCGCAATCGAATGATCGTCTCCAACAGCAGCGCGTCCAATCCGGGCACCTACTATGTGTACGATCGCGCGAAGGGCGAGATGTGGGAGCTGGCAAAGCCCTATGCCGCGCTCGCGGACAGACAGCTCGCGGCGGTGGAGCCCGTCCGCTACGACGCCCGAGACGGTCTTTCCATCCCGGCTTATCTTACGCTGCCACCGGGCCGCGATCCCAAGGGCCTGCCGCTGATCGTGCTGCCCCACGGGGGACCATTCCTCCGCGACAAGTGGGAGTATGAGCCCTGGGTGCAGTTCCTCGCCAACCGCGGCTATGCCGTCCTGCAGCCGAATTTCCGCGGTTCGACAGGCTACGGCAAGGCCTTCGTCGATGCCGCCGACGGCCAGTGGGGGCGCAAGATGCAGGATGATCTGGACGACGGTGTGCGTTGGCTCGCGCAGCGTGGAACCGTCGATCCCAAGCGCGTGTGTATGATGGGAGCGTCTTACGGCGGGTACGCTTCACTCTGGGCTGCGGCGCGGAACGGCGACAGCTATCGCTGCGCGGTGAGCTTCGCGGGCATTTCGGATGTGGCCGCGATCCTCAAGTGGGATTCGAGCCGCTTCGTCGCCCGCCGCTATTATCGGGACTGGCAGGAGCGCATCCGGGGCGAGAACAGCTTCGACCTCGATGATATCTCCCCGGTCAAATCGGCCGAAAAAATCCGCATCCCGCTCCTTATCGCACACGGCAAGAACGACGGGACGGTCCCGTTGGAGCAGTCGGCCAAGATGCACCGCGCGCTCGACAGCCGCCGCATCGCCCACGAATATGTCGTGTATGACGATGAAGAGCACAGCCTTGCCAAGACGGAAAATGCCGTCGACTTCCTGAAGCGGGTCGAAGCCTTCCTGTCCCGCCACAATCCCCCCGGCTGAGCCCCGGGGCGCTTCCATTCGGAAGATCGAGCGGCTAAGGGGCGGCGCAAATTCAGGCAAAGGTTATGAATGGCTAAGGAAGAACTTCTCGAGATGCGGGGGCAGGTGGTCGAGCTGCTGCCCAACGCCATGTTCCGGGTGAAGCTGGAAAATGATCACGAGATCCTCGGCCATACCGCCGGCAAGATGCGCAAGAACCGAATCCGCGTTCTGGTCGGCGATGAAGTGCTGGTCGAGCTGACGCCCTACGATCTTACCAAGGGCCGCATCACCTATCGTTTCAAGTGACGGCCCTCGACAGGCCTTCATCCTGAACTCGTTTCAGGATCCACCTTCCTGCCTCGATGCCGCTCGCAAATGGATGCTGTATCAAGCTCGGGATGACGGTAGGGCGTGACTCCATGCGCCTGATCCTCGCCTCCGCCAGCCCACGCCGGCTCGACCTGCTCGCCCGCATCGGCGTCGTTCCCGATGCCGTCGTGCCCGCCGAAATCGACGAGACGCCGCGGCGCGGGGAGCTCCCGCCGCTTTACGCCTGCCGGATGGCGGCCGAGAAGGCCGAGGCGGTCCGGCGGCCCGATTGCTTGGTGCTTGCCGCCGACACCGTGGTCGCGGCCGGGCGGCGCATCCTGCCGAAGTGCGAGAGCGAGGCCGAGGCGCGGGCCGCGCTGTCGCTGCTGTCGGGCCGGCGCCACCGCGTGCATTCGGCGGTGACCCTGATCGATGCCGAAGGCACCGCCCGGCACCGGCTGTCGACCACGACCGTCGCCTTCAAGCGCTTCAGCCAGGACGAGCTCGACGCCTATATCGCGGCCGGTGAATGGCGCGGCAAGGCGGGCGGCTATGCCATCCAGGGCCGCGCCGAGGCGCTGGTGCGGATGATCTCCGGCAGCCATTCGGGGGTGGTCGGGCTGCCGCTGTTCGAAACCCGGGCGCTGCTCCGAACCGCGGGTTTTCCGCTTGGCTAGGGAACGCCCGCTTGGCTGAGTGGCTGTTCGAGCGCGGCATCGGCGAGGACCGCGCCGCCCTCGTCGAGGACGGCAGCATCCTTGAGGCCGCGATCGAGCTTCCCGGCCGCCTCCGCGTCGGCGCCGTCTTGGCGGGGCGCCTGGCGAGCATCCTCGGGCGGCGCGGAATCGTGGCGCTCGACCGGGGCGGCGAGGCCCTGCTGGAGCCGCTGCCGGCGAAGCTGACCGAGGGCTGCAAGCTGAATGTCGAGATCGTTCGGGAGGCGCTGGCGGAAGCGGGGCGCGAGAAGCTTCCCAGGTGCCGCGTCTCGGACGCCGCCGAGCGCGACGGCCCCGATCTGGAGCAGCGTCTGCGCGCCGGCGGAATCCCCGTCGCGGCGGCGGGCGCGGGCGGGATCGACCGGCTGGAGGAGGCCGGCTGGTCCGAGCTTCTCGAGGAAGCGCTGACCGGCGAGATCGCCTTCCCCGGCGGCGCGCTCCGGATGAGCCTGACGCCGGCGATGACGCTGTTCGACGTCGACGGCGCCCTCCCCCCGGCGGCGCTCGCCGTCGCCGGTGCGCAGGCCGCCGGGCGCGCTATCCGCCGCCTGGGCGTCGGCGGATCGATCGGCATCGACCTGCCGACGCTCGCCCGCCGCGACGAGCGGCAGGCGGCGGCCGCGGCGCTCGACGCCGTGCTTGCGCCGCCGTTCGAGCGGACCGCGGTGAACGGCTTCGGCTTCCTGCAGGTCGTGCGGCGGCGCGAGCGGCCCTCGCTCGCCGAATTGCTCCAGGGCGACCCCGCCGGCGCGGCCGCGCGCGCGCTGCTGCGGCGCTCGGAGCGATCGTCCGGAGCGGGCGTGCGAACGCTCCACGTCCATCCCGCGGTCGCCGCCCGGCTGCGGCAGAATCCCGAATGGCTCGAGACGCTCGAGCGGCGCCTCGGGGCGGCCGTTGCCTTGCAGGTCGAGCCGGCGCTCGCCATATCCGCTGGCCATGTCCACAGCCAATTCGCCTAGCCCGCGCAAGCGCGAGGCCTGTCCGCTCTGCGGCCGCCCGGCGAGCGGCGCCCATCGGCCGTTCTGCGGCCAGGGCTGCCGCGACCGCGACCTTCTGAACTGGCTCGGCGACGGCTATCGCGTGCCGGGTCCGCCGGCCGACGAGACGATGCCGGGCGACGGCCCGGACGGGCTGGACAGCGAGCGCTAGCCGCCTCTATAGGCGCCGCTTCGGCGACATCTTCGGCGAAGCCCAGGTAGCTCAGTTGGTAGAGCATGCGACTGAAAATCGCAGTGTCGGTGGTTCGATCCCGCCCCTGGGCACCATTTCCCTGTTTCAGGGCTTCCCAAGCAGCTTCACAATAGCCTGACAACCGCAGTTTTCTGCGGTCTTGATGTACCGAACTGCGTCGGTGCGTCGCTTTGCATCCCACAGAGGGAGGGTACTTTTGGGGGTACGTGCTGAAACGTCTCTCGGGAGACACCCCCATGCCCCTCCCCAGTCGCCGTCACCAGCGCGAAACCCAGGAAAACCTTACAAGCTCAGCGATGATAGGGGGCTGTATCTGGTCGTGACCCTCAAGGTTTCACGCGCTCGACGGCGGCCGAGTTGGGCAAGGACGGCATACGGGTCAATGCGATCCGCCCGAGCATACGCCAAGCGCACAGGAGCCTGCCGCTGGGCCCGCAGGTGCTCGAGCGCCTTGCGGCGCTGCCGGCGCAAATCCGGGCCGAGGTGACACGCATGGCGTCCAACCGCTTCCCCACCATGACTGCCCAACGCGCCGAGTCAGAGACACTCGAGCGCCCAGTTTTCCTCAGCGAACACTCGGTTCATCGAAGCGGGATCACACCGCGTCAAATTCCAGATTCGGGTATTTCTAGGGGTACGAACTTAACCCGCCCTCGAAACGATCGGCTCGGCCCGCCGCCATCAAGGTTCTTCGAGTCCGCCCCTGGCACCATTCCCTGTCGATTGTCTCGCCCTTCGGCAGGGGGCCTAAATGGCTGTCTTCCTTGCAACACTGGCCCGCAACCGAGTCCGGCGAGGCAAGATTTCGTTGCCAAGGTAGAAGGAGGGAACCTAGAAGAGCCGGCAGTCGTAGGCAGTCACACCAAACACAGCCTAAGTTAAGGCGACACACAGGGAGAAATTTCATGCGTTCGACAACCCCCATCTTGAAGGCCACCATCCTGACCGCGGTCAGCACGACCGCGATGGCGCTGGCGGCGCCGGCCTTTGCGCAGAGCGCCACCCCGGCCTGCACGGCCACCCCGGTGGGCGGTCCGACCAATGTCGAATGCGGAGTCGCCGCGAGCACGGCGGGCGGGATCAATGCGGTCGCCGTCGGCACGCTGTCGCGCTCGACCGGCGCCTTGACGGTGGCGGTCGGCGCGGACGCGCTGGCCTCCGGCGCGATCTCCACGACCCCGGGCGCCACCACCGGACCGGTTGGCGGCGCGGTCGCCATCGGCGGAATCGCAACCGCGAGCGGAGTCGATGCCATCGCGATCGGCGAACAGGCGGCGGCCGTCGATGAGGATGCGGTCGCGATCGGCGAGCGCGCGAGCGCAGCCGGCTTCCATTCGACCGCGGTGGGCGGCGAATCGTCCGCGGCGGGCCGCGGCGCGCAGGCGTTCGGCTGGCAGGCGAACGCCTCGGGCCCGCTGTCGCTGGCAGCCGGCCACCAGGCCATCGCCACCCAGACCAACGCCACTGCCGTCGGCAAGAGCGCGGAAGCCACCGGCACCTTCGCGACCGCGGTGGGCACGCTCGCCCGCGCCCAAGGCACCCAGTCGCTGGCCGGCGGAGTCGACGCCCTCGCCAGCGGACCGAACGCGGTCGCGCTCGGCTCGTTTGCAACCTCCAGCGCGGATTCGTCGGTCGCGGTCGGCAACCAGGCACTTGGAAGCGGGGCATTCGCCACGTCCGTCGGGACGCTCTCTCGCGCCACCGGCGCCCAATCCGCCGCGGTCGGCGTGGACTCGCTCGCCAGCGGGCCGAACGCGGTCGCGGTCGGCTCGTTCGCCACGTCGAGCGCCGACTCGTCGGTTGCTATCGGCAACCAGGCGCTCGCCAACACCGCCTTCTCGACGGCGGTCGGCACCCTCGCCCGCGCCCGCGGCGCGACCTCCTTCGCCGGCGGCGCCGATGCGGACGCCCGCGGTGACCAGTCGGTCGCGCTCGGCTCGGTCGCCACGGCCAGCGGCGGCCAGTCGACCGCGCTCGGCAACCAGGCGCTGGCGAGCGACGAAGATGCGGTGGCGGTCGGCGATCAGGCCCGCGCCACGGGCTTCCACTCGACCGCCGTCGGCGGCGAATCGATCGCCTCGGGCCGCGGCTCGCAGGCGTTCGGCTGGCAGTCGCAGTCGACCGGCCTGACCTCGCTGGCAGCCGGCCACCAGGCGCGCGCGACCGCCGACAACGCCACGGCGGTGGGCAAGAACGCCGCCGCTTCCGGCGCCAACTCGACGGCGATCGGCTTCGGCGCCACCGCGACGACGGCCAACCAGGTCGTGCTCGGCGGCACCGGCAGCTCCACCCGGATCGGCGACATCACCGCCAGCACCGCGGCGCAGACCGCCGCGTCGGCCAACCTGGCGACCGTCGACGCCAATGGCGTGCTCGGCCGCAGCGCAGTCACTGCCGCCAGCATCGCGGCGCTCGGCACCAACGTGTCGACGCTGCAGACCACCGTCGCCGGCCAGGGCACGGCGATCACCGCGCTCCAGGGCCAGCAGACGGTGCTGTTCGACCTCGCCGAGGGCAACCGCCGCGACATCCGCAAGGCCAACGAGGGCGTCGCGATGGCGCTCGCGATGGACAGCCCGGCGATCCCGTCGGGCGCGAACTTCGCGGTCTCGGGCGGCGTCGGTTACTATGAGAACCGCGTCGCCGGCACGGCCGCGTTCACCGCGCGGGTCGGCGAATTGTCGGCCTTCTCGGCCGGCGTCGGCATCGGCTTCGACAGCGGGGAAATCGGCGCCCGCGCCGGCTTCCAGCATGCATGGTGACAAACAGGCCTCTTGAAGGCCGGATCGGGTCGGGGCGTCATGCCCCGGCCCGTCTCGTTTCGGCCGTGGCGCTTGTGATCATGGTTCCGGCGGCGGCGCTCGGCCAGGCTCGGCCGGCGCCGCAGCAGCCGGCGCGGACCGCCCCCGCCCAGGCCCCGGCACCCGCCGTCACTCCGGTTCCGGACCAGATGACGCTGCTCAAGCTGCTCTGGAGCACGATGTCGGCGATCGACCACGCCAACAAGACCGGCAATTATTCGGTGCTGCGCGACCTTGGTTCGCCGGGTTTCCAGGCGAACAACAACGCCGCCACGCTCGGCACGATCTTTGCCACGATCCGGCAGCAGCAGGTCGACCTTTCCGACACCCTGATCGTCCAGCCGGTGTTCGAGTTCGCGCCGCAGATCGTCCAGCCGGGCGTGCTGCGCATGCGCGGAAGCTTCAACCTGCGGCCGCAGGCGATCCAGTTCGACCTGCTCTACCAGTGGCGCAACGGCTGGATGCTCGACGGGGTCGCGGTCCGCGCGGTTGCGATGACTTCGCCGGCGGTGCGGCGCTAGCCTTCCTCTTCCGCGGCCGCGGCGGTTCGCCGGCCGGAGGCGGGCAGGAAGCGGGCGAACAGCAGCAGCACCGTCGGCAGCAGCATCGTGTTCCAGATGTCGCGCACGGCTTCGTCATATTGCATGCGCCGGTCGGGCCAGATCTCGTAGGTGAGGTCGAACCATTCGTTCGCCAGCGTCGCCGCCAGCACGACCAGCCAGGGCCAGGGGCTTGCGAGCGGGCGGCGAAGCACCAGCGCGGCCAGGATCAGCCCGAGCACGCCGCCGTGGACGTGGAGCGCGTCCATGTGAAGGCCGGTGAAGGCCTCGACGAATTGCTTGATTTCCCACCAGTTCATGGCGTTCGCCTAGGGGCGCTCGCCTGTGACGGCAAGCGCGGCGCGGCTCAGTAGTTCTTGCGGTAGCGGACGTTGACGCTGGTGCCGCTGAAGCCGCCGGTCTGCGACAGGATGCTGAGCGCCCGCGACAGCGCGATCTCGAGCTGCGTGGCGGTGAAGCCGCGGGCGTCGGTGATCACTTCCAGATAGATGTCGTTGCTGATGTAGAAGCCGGCGGAGATCGCGGTGCCGCGTCCGGTGGCCTCGTCGGCGCCGAGGATGCGCAGCCGGCTGATGCCGGTCGCGGAGCGCAGCTTGCCGAGCGGGTTGAGCCCGCCGCCGCCGCCGCGCAGCGAATTGAGCGAGGCGCCGAGCTGGACCACCTGCAGCGCCGACAGCTCGGTCACCGAGCCGCCGAACAGCAGCCGCGCCATGATTTCGTCCTGGGGCAGCGCGGGCGAGGAGGTGAAGCGGATCTGCGGGTTCAGGGCGCTGCCGCTGACGTTGAGGGTGATGTCGACATCATCGACGTCGGTGGTGGCGGTGATCGCGATGCGCGGGTCGGGCGGACGGGCGCCCGTGAACGTGATGACGCCGCTGGTCAGCTCGAAGCGCTGGCCGGCGAAGCTGTAGGTGCCGCGGATCACCTCCGCCGTGCCGACGATGCTGGGAGTCGCCGACGTGCCCTGGACGCGCAGGTCGGTCGACCATTCGGATTCGAGGCCCATTCCGGAGATGAACACCTCATTCTCGGCGCGCACCCGCAAATCGAGGTTCCAGAGACTCGGCACGGCATCGTCGCCCGCCGCCTGGTCGGCCCGCGGCAGCGGCTCGCCGCGACGGCGCACGCCCTGGAGCTCGACCACCTCCGCCGCCCCCTGACTGACGATCTGGTAGCGCACTTCGGGCAGCCGCAGGTCGCCGCGGATCAGCGCGCCGCCGGAGCGGCTGTTGGTGATCGCGACCTCGCCCGTCACGGTCGCCCCGATCGCATCGCTGCGGGCGAGCTGAGCGCGGTCGAAATTGAGCCGCACGTCGATCGGGAAGCCGGCATTGGCGGCGAGCCCGACGCTGCCGCTGCCGGTCACGGTGCCCTCGCCGGCGCGGCCGCTCAGCTGGGTGATCTCGAGCCGCGAGCTGGTGAAGCGGCCCTGCAGCGCGAGGTTGGTGATGCGGGTGCCGAAGGTCTCGTCGACGAAGGTGAGCGCGTTGGCCCGGACGACGCCGTTGAACTGCGGGCTCTGGACCCGGCCGCTGAAGTCGGCGGCGACGCCGATCGGACCCGACAATTGCTGGTCGGCAATACCGGTCAGCGACCACAGCACCTCGGCGGGGCCGTTATAGCGGATGCCGCCGGAGAGCGGCGAGGCGAGGAGGCGGGTCGTCCAGCTCCCCGCCGCCGGCGACAACGGCTGCAGCCGCACCTGCGCCCGGCCGATCACCGCGCCGCCCCGCCGGATGACCGCCGACGCGGCGCCGCCCTCCGGCCGAAGCTGGCCGGCGAGCGCCAGGTTCACCGGATCGGACATCACCGCGATTCCGGTGCGGGTGAAATTCTCGACCGCGATCCGAAGGTCGGCGCGCGGGAAGGCGGACGGCGAGGGCTGAGCGAAATCGACGCTGCCGGTGGCGCGGCCGCCGAGGCCGAGGCCCGGGGAGAAGGCGTTGAAGACGGAGAGGTCGAGATTGTCGAGCCGCGACTGCACCACCAGACCGTCGCCGTAGCGTCCCGCCAGCCGGACATTGCCCTGCGGCAGCACGATCGTGGCCGGCGCCAGCTGCCAGTTGGCCCCGACCTTGCGGATCTCGGCCGGGCGGGCGAGCCGGAAGTTGACACGGTTGACACTGCCGGTGGCGTTGACCCGGATCAGCTGCGGCGTGAGCGCAGCGTTCATCGCCACCTGGTAGGGCACGCCGCTGCGGCCCTGGGCGAGCAGCTGCGCCTGGCCCCGCCCCCCCTGATAATTGACCCGCGCGCGCGCCGTCTCGATCAGCAGATTGCCGCGGCGCACCCCGGCGAGCTGCGCATCGGCGACGATGGAGGGCGCGGTCGGGTACAGGATCGCGGTGGCGCGGACGACTCCGCGCTGGATCAGGATCGGCGGGTCGCCCGGGATCTGCGCGCCGTTGGCGGTCGCCGCGATGTCGGCGCGCTGCACCCGTCCGGCGGCGGCGAGTCGGACGGTGCCGTTCAGTCCCTGCCCGCTCAAGGCAAGGGTGCCGGCGAACGGCCCCGCCGGCGTCTGAACGAGCCGACCGGTGAAGGTGAAGCCCGCGAACACCAGGCGATGGACATCGATCGTCATCGCGCCGCGGCCGGTGAGGACGGTGATGTCGGCGTTGAACGGCCCGTATTGCGACTGGCCGGTGGCGTTGATCCGGTAGCCGTTGGCGGTCGCGCGGATGTCCGCCTCGACGTCGGCCAGGCCGATGCCGAAGCCGGGGCGGCTCGCGCGCAGCCGGACGTTGGGCCGATCGGCCGTTCCGGTGATGACCACGGCGAGCGGCCCATAAGCGCTGGAGACGCCGTTGAGGCGGAAGCTGATGGCGCCGCCCGGATCGTAGGTGCCGCTGCCGGAGCTGATCTTGAGCTGCGGCGACGCGAGCCGGATATCGTCGAGCGCTATGACGCCGGCCGGGTTCATCCGAACGGCGGCGGTGACGAGCGCGTTGCCGCCGAGGAAGTCGCGCGCCGAGGCGTTGTCGATCCGCCGGGTGCGGACCGCGACCCGGCCGCTGATGCCGAAGCCGGTGCCGGCGGTGACCACGTCCAGGTTGCTGTCGATGTCGAGCAGGCCGATGCCTTCGACGAGATAGTTGTTGATCCGGCCCTGAAGACCCGCGCGATATTCGCCGCGCGCGAGATCGGCGGCGATCACCGCGGTGGCGTTGATCCGGTCGGAGCGGATTCGCAGGTCGTCCGACAGCACGCGCGCGCCGCTGATGTTGAGTGTTCCGTCCAGCGCCACGTTGGTGAGCAGCCCGCCCACCGCCTGGTTGAGGCCGGCGATGTGCCGCGCCTGCGCGGAGATCGGGATGGTTATCCGGTCAGCATCGACCTTGGCGCGCCCCCGAGCGCGGAGCCCCTCCACCACCGTCTCGTCGAAGCCGAGCGCCGCCGCCTGCAGGTCGTAGACGACGAACGGCGTGGCGAAGGGGCCGTTGAGCACCATCGCCAGGCGAACGTCGCGGCCGCGCAGGTTGGGGGCGATCGCGCCGGGCTGGAGCAGCCGCGCGGCCACCCGCACGTCCTGGAAACGGCTCTGGCCCAGGTCGATGAGCCCCTCCGCCGCCACCGCCATCGCCGCCGACTGGAGCCTCAGCCGCGTGTCCGCCCGCCGCTCGGCGAGCGTCGTCACCAGGTTCAGCTGGACCAGCGGCGCGGTCAGCCGCTGCAGCGGCCCTTCGACCACCAGCCCCGGACGCAGCGGGCCGGTCACGGAGAAGGTGCCGTCGCGGCCGGTGATGGAGAGGTTGGCGAACGGCTGGCCGGCGAGCGTCGCCTGGGCTCGTCCGCGCCAATTGTCCCAGCTGCCGCGGCCGCCGATCGCGGCGACGATCGGCTGCCTGAAGCCCGTGAGGCCGGCGACGAAGCCGTTCGCGGGCGCCTGGATCCGGGCGTCGAGGTCGAAGCGGTTGGCTTCGGGCACCGCGTCGAGGCGCAAGGCCAGCCGGTCGCCGCCGGCGAGGCCCGGCGCGGCCACCGCGCCCGCGTTCAGCGCCAGCTGGGCTCGCCCGTCGGCGATCTTGACGCTGCCGTTGAGGCTGAGGAGGTGACGCTGCCCCGTCACAGCCGGATCGACGCTCAGCCGCCGCACCTCGAGCCGGCCGATGTCGATGTCGAGGTCGGGCAGCAGGGGATCGCTGGGCCTCAGCTCCGGCAGGCGCCGCAGCCGCGCCTCCGGAATGGTCAGGGCGCGGATGTCGATATGATTGCGGAAGTAGGCGAACGGCCGCCAGTCGAGCTCGGCGCGCGGCGCGGTGAAGAAGGTGCCTTTCGGATCCTTCAGCGTCAGATCGTGGATGATGAGCGTGCCGTAGAGCGAGCCCTCGATCCGGCCGACGTCGATGTCGAGCCCGGAGGCAGTCTCCAGGTTGTTGATCTGGCGAACGACATAGCGCCGCCCGGCATCGGTGTTGATCCCGAAATAGAGCGCGGCGATCAGCAGGAGGAGCATTCCGGCGACGATCCCGGCCCATTTCGCGATCGTTCGGCCGGGCCGGTGCGGCGCGGGCGGGGCGGCGACTTCGGGGATGCCCGCGTCCGCCATCAGAAGGCCTGGCCGATCGAGATGTAGACGGCGATGCGCGATTCACCCTCGCGTCGCCCGAGCGGCGTCGCGACGTCGAGCCTGAGCGGCCCGAAATTGGTGTAGACGCGGGCGCCGACGCCGATTCCGTAGCGCAGGTTCGACAGCCTGGGCAGCTCGCTTTGGTAGACCTGCCCCGCGTCGATGAATCCGACCACGCCGTAATTGCCGAAGCGGTAGCGGCCCTCGAGCGAGAATTCGGTGAGGCCGCGCCCGCCGATCGGGAAGGAGATCGTCGGCGAAGCGTCGTCCGGATTTTCGGGATCGAAATCGGGGTTCGGAACGACGGCACGCGGGCCGAGCCCCTGGAAGCCGAAGCCGCGCACCGATCCGCCGCCGCCTGCATAGAGCCGCCGCGAAGGAGCGAGCTCGTCCCGCTCGGCGCCGTAGATCGAACCGAAGCGGGCCCGCCCCGCAAGGACGAAGCTGTCGCCGAACGGATGGTAGTAGCTGCCCTCGACCAGGTTGCGGATATAGGGATTGGTGCCGTTGCCGAGCGAGACTTCGGGCTGGGTGCGGCCGAGCAGGCGGAAGCCCCTGGTCGGGTTCAGCAGGTTGTCGCTGGTGTCGTAGCCGAGCTGCCCCGTCAGGCCGCCGATGAAGAAGGTGTCCGCAAAGGAGAGCCGCGGCCGCCCGACCTGCGCCTCGTTGGTGGCGATCAGCTCGAAACCGTAGGCCCAGGTCCACCGCTTCTGCCAGATCGGCGTCGATTCGCGGGCGATCCGGCCGAGGATCTGAAAGGTGTAGCCCTGATAGGCGGCGTAGTCGCGGCGGCCCGCCTCCGCGCTGAGCAGCACCGTTCGATCGCGCTGCCCGGCATTGGACCGCCGGAAGCCGAGGCTGATCGACTGCTCCTGGGTGCCCGCCACCGCCGCCGCCCGCAGCGCGCCCTCGGGCGGGAACAGGTTGCGATGCTCCCACGCGCCCTCCAGCCGCAGGCCTTCGCCGGTGCTGAAGCCCCCGCTGGCGGTGAGCGAACGCGCCGGACCGGCATCCTGGCGGACGAGGATGTCGACATATTCCGTGCCGTCGGGGCCCGGCTCGCCGGTGCGCACCGTCTCGGCGGAGACGGTCGTGAAGAGGTTGGTGGCAATCATCGCCTCGCGAAGATCGTCGACGAGGCGCCGGTCGTAGAGCTCGCCGCGGTCGAAGCGGGCGAGCACGCCGACATGCGCCGCGTCGAAGGCAAGGTCGCCTTCGGTTCGGTAGCCGCCGAACAGGGCGCGCGGCCCCGCATCGACCGGCAGCGTGTAATCGCCAAGATCGGTGGCGGGATCGAGCACGATGTCGCGAAGGCCGACCTCGGCGAACGGATAGCCCTGCTCGGGCAGTCGAAGCGCGACATTGGCCTCGGCGCCCTCGACCGCCGCCGCGACGATAGGATCGCCCGGCTTCAGCGGCAGCGCTTCGCGGGCGAGGCCCGGCGGCACCGTTTCCGCGCCCTTTATGGCGATCTCGCCGAACGTGTAGCGATCGCCCGGCACGGCGGCGACGACGACGCGGAGCTGTCCCGGCTGCTCCGGGACCTGCTCGACCGCGGCGACGGCGGCGCCGTCATAATAGCCTTCCGAGCGCAGCAGCCGCACCGCCAGCGTCTCGTCCTCGCGCGCCCGGGCGGCGACCATGGCGCCGTTGGTCGCCTCGCCGTCCGCGTCCTCGAGCGCGGACAAGTCCCTGAAGCGGTCCTCCAGCCCGACCTCGTCGAGCCCTTCGACCGTCAGCGTGTAGCGGACCGGCGGCCGCTCCTCGGCGGCGGGCGCGGTCTCGGGCGTGGTGACGTCGAAGATCGCGATCGGCGGCAGCGGCTCGGCGAGCGCCGGATCGGGCAGCGGCGCCACGGGGACGATCCCGGCATCCGCCGGCGCCGGCACGGCCGCGGCGGGACCTTCGAACGTCTCGATCGGCTCGAGCGGCGCGTTCAGCTCCGGATCGAGCGGGGGAAGCCCAGCCTCGAACTCGGCGTCGGAGACGATCGGCGCCTCGGGCGGAGCGCCCGGCTGGCTTTGCGCCTGGCCGCCGGCCAGGGCGATGGAGCCGCCCAGAACTGCCCAAATGATGCCGGCTTCCCTCAATCGACACCCCAGCCAGAAAGGCGCGAGTTCTAAGACTAAAAGCGTGGGGAATGGAAGGCTTTAGGGATTGGGGCGCCGGGCAGCCGGGCGGCGGTGCAGATCGGCAACAAGTCGGCTTGCGTACGGCCGCGGTGACGGAACGTGCTGGAACTCACTCGGCGGCGGAGAGTATAAGGCTGTCGCACCTTGTCGCCCCGCGGCCGTGGAGCGCCGCTTCGCCCGCCGAACATGACGGCGGCGACTGCGAGCGCGGGACCGCGGGCGAGGGGCGTGGTGGGGCAAGCGATATAGGAAGAGCCGGGTTCCAGATGAGCCTATTGAGGAAATTGTCGAGGGGGTTGATCGCCGGGGCCAATGCAGGCTTCCGCGGCAAGGAGGGCTGCCGCGCCTATGCGGTCGGCGACGTCCACGGCCGGCTCGACCTGCTGAACGCGCTGCTGGCGCGGATCGAGGAGGATGTCGCTTCGCGGCCGCCCCGCAAGACGTTCCTGATCTTCCTCGGCGACCTGGTCGATCGCGGCCCGGATTCGGCCGGCGTCGTCGAGCGGCTGCGCACCTACAGCCATCCGGACATGCGCACGATCTTCCTCGCCGGCAACCACGAGGAAGTGCTGCTCAACATCCTTGCCGGCGAGAAGAAGATACTGCCGAGCTGGCTCAAGTTCGGCGGCGCCGAATGCGCGGCGAGCTACGGGCTCGATCCCGAGGCGCTGGCGCGCATTTCGGAAGAAGCCGCGATCGAGCTGGTGCAGGCGAGGGTGCCGCGATCGCACCGCGAGTTCCTCGAAACCTTCGCCGACACCTTCCGCTTCGGCGATTATCTGTTCGTCCATGCCGGCATCCGGCCCGGAATTGCGATCGAGGAACAGAACCGCGCCGATCTTCGCTGGATCCGCGAGCCTTTCCTGACCGACGCCAAGGAGCACGGCTTCGTGGTCGTGCACGGCCACACCATCGTCGAGCGGGTCGAGGAGCGCCCGAACCGGATCGCGATCGACACCGGCGCCTATCACAGCGGCGTTCTGACCGCGCTCGCGATCGAGGGCGCGGAGCGCTGGTATCTGACCGGCGAGGCCGATGCGGCGCCCGCGCGGCTGCACTCGGCCGCCGCCTGAGCGCCGCGGGCAATATCGCGCAAGCTGTTGTCCGCCGGCAGGACTTGCTAGGCTCGCAATCCTGTTCAGGACAAGGTAAGGCCATGCTGGCGAGGACGATTAACGTTGAAAATTAAGGGTGAATCGCTGTGGGAAGCTTAGCCTTCACAAGGTGCCGGTTGCCGGGCGCCGTGCTGGTTGCCGCGATGCTCATGCTCGCCGCCTGCGCCGGCACACGCGGCGGTCCGGTACCGTACAACGTCGAGAATTTCGGCGTCCCCGACGCGCCGAGCCGGCTCGTGCTCAGCGAGAACTACCGGATCGCGCCGCTCGACACCCTCAAGATCGACGTGTTCCAGGTCGATGACCTCAGCGGCGAATATTCGGTCGATCTGGTCGGCAACATCGCGATGCCGCTCATCGGCAACGTCAAGGCCGTCGACCTGACAACCCCGGAGCTGCAGAAGCTGCTGGCGACCCGCCTGGGCGAGAAATACCTCCAGAATCCGGACGTCAGCGTCGGGGTGAAGTCGTCCACCCGCAACAACATCACGATCGACGGCTCGGTCCGCCAGCCGGGGATGTTCCCGATCACCGGGCCGGTGACCCTGATCCAGGCGATCGCGATGGCGCGCGGGACCGACGACAACGCCAATCCGCGCCGCGTCGCCATCTTCCGGCAGATCCAGGGTCAGCGCATGGCCGCCGCCTTCGACCTCACCTCGATCCGGCGCGGCGAGAACGAGGATCCGCAGGTCTATGCCGGCGACATCATCGTCGTCGACGGATCCCGGGTGCGGGCGATCCAGCGGGAAATCCTGACCGCCTTGCCGGTCTTATCGGTATTCCGGCCATTCGGGCTCTGACGGCCCCATAACAACATCTTCGGAGAGGCTCTCGCGGTTCCATGAGCAAGAACGATATCCAACCCGCCGGCGCGACGCCGCTGTGGCCGCTGTCGACACAGACCGGCGGAGATCTGGCGCTGGCGTCGGACTGGGGCCAGCGCAGCTACTCGGTTTCGGGGCCGGGCGACCTCAATCTTGCGACGCTGTGGCGGATCGTCAACGAATGGCGCTGGCTGATCCTGGGGGCGGTCGCGGTGTCGGTGGCCGGCGCGATCGTCATCACCTTGCTGACGACGCCGCTCTACCGCTCGACGGCCGTGCTCGAGATCAACCCGCCGTCGGTCGAGATCCTTGAAGACTCCAAGGCAAAATCCACGAACGACCGCGAGTATCTCGCCACGCAATACGGCCTCCTGCAGAGCCGCAGCCTGGCCGAGCGCGTGGCGCAGGAGCTCAACCTGGGCGCCAATTCGGAGTTCGTCCCCGGCGAAGCCGACCGCGCGACCAAGCTCAAGATCGCGACCGGCATCCTGATGGGGAGTTTCGAAGTGAAGCCGGTGCCGCAAAGCCGGCTGATCCAGATCTCCTATTCGTCGGAATCGCCGCCGCTCGCCGCGCAGATCACCAACAGCTTCGCCGACAACTTCATCAACTCGAACCTCGAGCGGCGCTACGAGGCCTCCTCCTACGCGCGCAACTTCCTGGAGCGGCAGATCGCCAACGTGAAGGGCGAGCTCGAGAAGTCCGAACGCCAGCTCGTCACGTACGCGCAACAGCAGGGAATCATCACCACGGGCGCGAGCGAGCCCGGCCAGGCCAACGACGCCAACTCGCTTTCCGGAGCCTCGCTGGTGGCGCTGAACGAGGCGCTCGCCGAAGCGCAGACCAAGCGAATTTCCGCCGAGCAGCGCTACCGCCAGTCGCGAACGTCCCGCACCACGGCCGAAGTCAATGAAAGCACGCAGATCCTGCGGCAGCAGCGCGCCACGCTCGAAGCGGAGTATCAGGAGAAGCTGACCAAGCTGAAGCCGGACTATCCGGACATGCTGAGCCTTCGCTCGCGGATCAACGAGCTCACCAAGCAGATCCAGGCGGAAGCGGGCAACGTCGCCGGCGGCCGCTCCAATACCCTGCTCGCCGAATATCAAGCGGCGGCCGCCGAGGAGCGTTCGCTCCAGGCGCGGGTCAACCAGCTCAAGGGCGCCGTGCTGAACCTGCGCGGCCGCTCGATCCAGTACACGATCCTGCAGCGCGAGGTGGACACCAACCGCTCGCTCTACGACGCGCTGCTGCAGCGCTACAAGGAGATCGGCGTCGCCGGCGGAGTCGGCACCAACCTGGTCTCCGTCGTCGACCGCGCTCAGGTGCCGGGCGGGCCGTACAAGCCGAACCTGATGCTCAACCTGCTGATGGGCTTCGCCCTCGGCCTGGTCGGCGGAGTCGCGGCCGCGCTGGCGCTGGAGTTCATCAACGACACCGTGAAGACGCCGGACGACGTGCGCGACAAGCTCCGCCTCGCCTCGCTCGGGGTCATCCCGAAGAAGATGGGCCAGGAGTCGCTGGCGGACGAGCTCAAGGACCAGTCTTCGGCGGTTTCCGAAGCCTATTTCTCGCTTCGCACGTCGCTCCAGTTCACGACCGAATCCGGCGCGCCCAAGACGCTGCTCATCACCAGCACCCGCGCCGCCGAGGGCAAATCGAGCACCACGCTCGCGCTCGCCCAGAACTTCGCCCGGCTCGGGAATTCGGTGCTGCTGATCGACGCCGATCTTCGCAAGCCCGCGTTCGTGACCGGCTCCGAGCCGACCGAAGGACTGTCGAAGCTGCTGACCAACGACGACGAGCTTCGCCGTCACGTCCTCAGGACCGAGTTCGAGAATCTGTCGCTGCTGCCCTGCGGCCCGCTGCCGCCCAACCCGGCCGAGCTGCTCGCGTCGCCGCGGCTTCGCGCCTTGATATCCGAAGCGGCCACGCAGTTCGACATGGTGATCGTCGACGGTCCGCCGGTGCTCGGCCTTGCCGACGCGCCGCTGCTCGGCGGCGCCTGCCGCGGCACCCTGATGGTCGTCGAGAGCGCCAAGACCCGCACCAAGGCCGCGGTCGACGCCATCAACCGCCTCAAGGCCTCCGGCAGCCACATCGTCGGCGCCGTGCTGACCAAGTATCGCAGCCACGCCCACGGCTATGGCTACGGCTACAGCTACGAGCCGTACAAATATGGCGGCATCGGTAGCCGCGAGCGTGAAATCCGGCTAATCACGCACCGTGAGGCGTAAGAGGTCGGCTCGTCGCAGAGCGTTCGATTGGAGACAGCTGCCGAAGATCCTCCTGCTCGGCGGGGTTGCGGTCTTCATCGGCTGGCTGGTGGTCAGGGCGGCTGCGATCGATGCGTTCGTGCGCCGCAATCCGGCCGCGGCGGCTGTGTTCGCGCCGGGCGACCCGCGGGTGACGCTGGCGCTCGCCATGGCCGAGTTCCGCCGCGGGACCGGCGCGATCAGCCCCCGCACCATGCGCGCCACTCGCCAGGCGCTGGAGAAGGCGCCGCTCGCCGAGGAACCCTTCGTCCTGCACGGCCTGGCAGCGCTTGTCGGCAAGGACGAGGCGCGGGCCGAGCGGCTGCTCACCGAAGCGCGCGAGCGCAACCCGCGGTCGCGCCCCACCCGCCTCCTCCTGCTCGACCGCTACCTGCGCACCAACCGGGTCGATGACGCCGCCGTCGAGATCGCCGTGCTGTCGAGGCTCATCCCGGCCGCACGCCAGGCACTGGTGCCTGAGCTCGCAAAGTTCGCGGGCAACCCACGCACCCGCGGCTCGCTGGCGAGCGTGCTCCGATCCGACCCGGAGATGCGCGAGGAGATACTGAACCATCTCGCCAACAGCACCGGCGATCCCGACCTCGTGCTTCGGCTCGCCGAGACGAGCGGCGCCCGGATCGTGCCGACCGAGACCCGGCCGTGGCAGCGCTCGTTGCTGGACACGCTCGTCAAGAAGGGAGAGATCGAGCGCGCCTACCGGCTATGGGCCCGCTTCACCGGCGCCGCCGGTCCCGCGTCCGGCAAGGGCATCTACGACGGACGCTTCCAGGGATTGCCTGGCTCGCCGCCGTTCAACTGGGAGTTCGTCTCCTCCGGCGCCGGCATCGCTGAAAAGGCGAAGGGGCCTGCGGTGCAGGTTGAATATTACGGCCGCCAGCCGACGACGCTCGCGACCCAGCTGCTGATGCTGAAGCCGGGCCGCTACCGCTTCGCCTTCCGAGCCGAGGGAGACGCCACCGGCGACGGCAGCAAGGTGGCCTGGACGCTCGAATGTCTGCCCGGCACGCCGGCTCTCCTGGAGCTGCCGATCACCAAGCTGACCTACGCCGGCAAGGTGATCGCCGGCGACTTCACGGTGCCGACCGAGGGCTGCTCGGCGCAATGGCTCCGGCTGGTCGGCCGCTCGGCGGAATTCCCGAGCGCGCAAAGCGTGACGATCACCGACGTGCAAGTACGGAGCGCCGGCCAGTCGTGACCCATTATCTCCGCGTCGCCGTCGTCCCCCTCTACCTGATGCTCTGCCTGATGCTGGGCGGCGCCAGCGCGGCCGGCTTCTGGGTCAACATGGTGCTGCAGCTGCTGGCGCTGCCGATCCTGGTCTGGGCGCTGGTGGTGAAACGAAGCACCCCGATGTCGCGCCCGGCGCGCCAGCTTTGCGCGATCCTGGTGCTGATGCTGCTGGTCGTGGCGGTCCAGCTGATCCCGCTGCCGCCGTCGATGTGGACCTCCCTCGCCGGGCGCGAGCCGATCGCGCAAGGCTACCGGCTGCTCGGCCAGCCGCTGCCCTGGCTGCCGATCTCGCTCGCGCCGCACGAAACCCTCTCCTCGGCGCTGTGGCTGCTGCCGGCGCTCGCCGTGTGCCTCGGCATCGTTCGGCTCGGCAGCTTCAAGGCCAACTGGATCGGCTGGGCGCTGGCGGTCGTCACCACGTTGGCGGTCGGCATCGGCGCCATGCAGATCGCGAGCGGCGATCCGATGGCCTGGTATTTCTACCGCACCACCAATGTCGGCGCGACCACGGGCTTCTTCGCCAACGCCAACCACATGGCGACCTTGCTGGTCGCGACGGTGCCGTTCCTCACCGCCCTCTATCTCAGCGCGCGCGGCCGCGGACGTTCGGCCAAAGGGGCATCGGGCATGTTCGTGGTGCTTGCGGGGGCGCTGACCGTCGTGGTGGTCGGCGTCGTCATCAACCGCTCGCTGGCGGGCGTCGGCCTGGCGGTGCCGGTGGTGGCGGCGAGCCTGCTGATGCTGCTGTCGCGCAAGCGCAAGCTGCCGCGCTGGTCTGGAGCGGCGGTCGCGGTGCTGGCGGTGCTCGCCGTGGTGCTGGTGTTCGAGGGACCGATCCAGAACAGCCTGGCGGGGGCCGAGGCGCAAACATCCTTCGCCTCGCGCCAGACGATGTTCGCGACCAGCCTCGAAGCGACGCGCAACTTCCTGCCGCTCGGTTCCGGAATCGGCACCTTCGCCGAAATCTACCCGCTCTACGAGGCGCCGGGAGCGGTGACGCGCTGGTTCGTCAACCACGCCCACAGCGACTATATCGAGCTCGCGCTCGAGACGGGCTTCCTGGGGCTCGGCGTGCTGCTCGTCTTCCTGCTGTGGTGGCTGGTCCGGACGGCTGCGATCTGGCGCGCCGAGCAGCCCGATTACTTCGCCAGAGCGGCGACCATCGCTTCGGCCGCCATGCTCGCCCACAGCGTGGTCGACTACCCGCTGCGCACCGCGGCGATGAGCGCGCTGTTCGCCGCCTGCTGCGCGCTGATGGCCGAGCCCCGCGCCCGCGCCAGGCGGAGCGAGGCGCCGGAGACGGAGAGCAAGCCGCGCCACCTGTCGGCCGATTAGCGGCTGCCGAGCGCCTCCGCGATCGCCTCGAGATAGCGGTCGACCATGATCCGTTCGTCGAACTCCGCCTCGACCCGGGCGCGTCCGGCGGCGCCCATCGCCAGCCGCGCTTCGGGATCGAGGCCGATCATCCGGCTCATCGCCTCGGCCAGCGCCCCGGCGTCGCGGACGGCGCAGAGGTAGCCGTTGCGCCCCTCCTCCACGACATGGCGGCAACCGGGGACGTCGGTCGCGATCAGCGGCTTGGCCATCGCCGCGCCCTCGAGCAGCACGCGGGGAAGGCCCTCGCGATAGGAGGGCAGGACGATGCAGTCGGCCGCTTCGATGAACGGCCGGACGTCGTCCGATTCGCCGAGATATTCGATCGCCCCTTGCTCGATCCAGCGGTCGAGGTCCGAACGCGCGACGGCGGTCCGGTTCGGAACGTCGAGGAAGCCGAGCAGCTGGAAGCGCGCGTCGGGGAAGCGGGCCCGCACCTGCCGAGCCGCCTCGACATATTCGCCCACCCCCTTGTCCCACAGCAGGCGGGCGACGAGGAGGAAAGTCAGCGGCCTGGGCGCCGGGAGCGCGGAGCGGGAGGCGGGCCTGAACTGGGTGAGGTCGATGCCGGAGCCCGGGAGCAGCCGCGCCTGGCCCGCCTTCACCAGCCGCTGGGCGACGAACATCTCCATATCCTCGCGGTTCTGGAAGAACACGGTCGCCGAGCGGGCAAAGGCGAGACGGTAGAGGCCCGACACGATCCGAGTCAGCAGCCCCTGCTTTATGAACGCGGTGCCGAGGCCGGCGACGTTGTTGATGACCGGGATGCCCAGCGCATGAGCGGCGAGCGAGCCGTAGACGTTGGGCTTGGCCGTATAGCCAAGGAAGACCGCCGGCCGAAGCCGCCGCAACGCCCGGTAGTAGCGCGCCGTCAGGAGCAGGTCGCGGGGCGGCGAGATGCCTTGCTTGTCGATCTCGATCGGGACGTACTCGACGCCGAGCGCCTCGAAACGCTCGCTGTAACGGTCGGGCGGGGCGAGCGCGACGACATCGTAGCCGCTGCGCTGCAGCCCCGCGATCAGCCCCCTCCTGAAGTTGACGATGTTCCAGGAGGCATTGATCGAAATGACGATTTTCTTATGCTTCATCGCTTCCTGCAAAGACCCGTGCGGCTGGACGCGAGCAAGGCGCTGCCACTATAGCGCCGCTTCCCCGCCTTCGACCGGTTCGGTAGAGACGTTGCGGCATCCCTGATAGTCGATGGATTGAACGTGTTTCCCTATTGGCTTCTCTTCTCGATCTTCGCTGCCGGCGCCCTGAACTACCGCCGCCGCGCCGCGGTCGGGATGCAGGCCGCCCCGTTCCTGCTGCTCGCCGCGCTGCTGATCGCGGCGATGATCGGCCTGCGATACGAGACCGGCGCCGACTGGGAAAGCTACACGGAGATCTTCGAATATACCGGCTTCCTCAATCTGCGCGAGGCGTTGAGCTTGGGCGATCCCGGATACTCGCTCCTGAACTGGCTTGCTCATGCTTTCGAGCTGGATCTGTGGTTCGTCAACCTCGCCTGCGGCGTGATCTTCACCTGGGGGCTGATCGCTTTCGCCAAGCGGCAGCCCAATCCCTGGCTCGTCATCGTGATCGCGGTCCCGTATCTCGTGATCGTCGTCGCGATGGGCTATTCCAGGCAGGGCGTGGCGATCGGGCTGATGATGGCGGCTCTCGCCGCCCTCGATCGAATGGCGCTGGGCCGCTTCGTCGTCTACGTCGTGCTCGCCGCGGCTTTCCACAAGACGGCGGTCATGGTGCTCCCGCTGGTCGCGCTCTCCGCGTCGAAGCACCGGGCGGTGACAGGCTCGATCCTGTTCGCCGGCATCGTCATGCTCTACTTCTTCTTCCTCGACGCAGGCGTGGAAAGACTGCTCAGCATCTATGTAGACGCCGCATACGAATCCCAGGGCGCCGAAATTCGGGTGGCGATGAACACGATCCCGGCGATCATCTTCCTGTATTTCCAAAAGCGCTTCGACTTGACGGAGGGGCAGCGGAAGCTTTGGCGGAACTTCTCCTATGCGGCGCTGGCATTGGCTCCCCTGCTCATCATCGTCCCTTCCTCGACGGCCATCGACCGCCTGGGGCTATACCTAATCCCTCTCCAGCTGTTCGTTTTGTCGAGGCTGCCCGAGGCCTTCCCTGAAAAATCGAAGGCCAACGCGCAGATCGCCATGGGCGTCATTCTCTATTCGGCGCTGATCCAGTTCGTATGGCTCACTTTTGCCACTCATGCCGAATATTGGCTCCCCTACCAGGTATACCCGCTCCTCGAATCCGATCGTTATCTCTACTAAAGCGGCTCCGGCCTTCGCACTTCTTCAACATCGCCAACCGACTTCATTGGAGATACGATGAGAGTTCTCGTCACGGGAAGTCGGGGACAGCTCGCCCGAAGCCTCATGGAACGCGGGCACGGCCGCCGCGGCCTCGAGATCGTGGCGCTCGGCAAACCCGATCTCGATCTGGAGATCCCCGGCAGCGCCTCCGACGCCATCCGCACCCAGGCGCCGGACGTGATCATCAACGCAGCAGCATATACGGCGGTAGACAAGGCGGAGGACGAGCCGGCCCGTGCCTTCCGAGTCAACGGCGAGGCCGCCGAGGAGATCGCCGAGGCGGCCCGGCACGCAGGAGCGCGTATCATCCAGATATCGACCGACTACGTGTTCGACGGCAGCTCGCCGGAACCCTACCGCGAGGACGCTCCGACCGGCCCGCTCGGAGTTTACGGCGCCTCGAAGCTCGCCGGCGAGGAAGGGGTTCGTCGAGCCACTTCAGACCACCTCATCGCCCGAACCGCCTGGGTCTATAGTCCGTTCGGGCATAATTTCGTGAAGACGATGCTTGCTCTGGCGTTGGAGCGCGACGAGGTGAGCGTCGTCGACGATCAGCTCGGCAACCCCACATCGGCGCTGGATCTCGCGGACGCATTGTTCCGGGTTCTCGATGACTGGTCCACAGGAGGTGCCTCGGGCCTTGGCCGAACCTACCACCTGGCGGGCAGCGGCGCCGCCAGCTGGTTCGAGATTGCGGGCCACATCTTCGAGCAGGCTCGGGGGCTCGGCCTTGCTTCCGCCGACGTGAGGCCGATCCGAACCGAAGATCGGCCGACCCGGGCCCGTCGCCCCCGCTATTCGATGCTCGACGGCAGCCGCTTTTCGGCGGATTTCGACTATCGCATGCCGGACTGGCGCGGGTCGGTGTCGGCGGTCGTGGAAAGGCTGGCGAACCAGCCCGCCGGCGCCTGATGCGGGTCGCCGCGTTCACCAAATATGGCAGCCTCGCCGCCAGCACACGCCAGCGGGTCCTGCAATATGTGCCTCATCTCGAAGCCGCCGGAATCAGCGTGGATTACCGGCCGCTGCTCGGCGAGAGCTATGTCGCCAGCCTCGCCACCGGCTCGCCTTTCTCCAAATCGGAGGTGGTCGGCGCGTACCTGCGGCGAATGCGGCAGCTCATCGTTGCGCCGGACTTCGATCTGCTGTGGGTCTATGCGGAGCTCTTCCCGTACCTGCCTGCAGCGTTCGAGCGGCTCGCCTTGAGGAGCGGGAAGCCGGTCGTGTACGACTTCGACGATGCCTTCTTCCACCAATATGACGAGCACCCCGGATACGCCGCCCGGCTGGCCCTTCGGGGCAAGCTGGAGCCGCTCCTGGCCGGCGCGGCGGTGTGCTGCTGCGGGAACGAATATCTGAGGGCCTATGCCGCGCGCTATTGTCCCGACAGCATGGTCCTCCCGACGGTGGTGGACACCGACGTCTACAAGCCAGCCGGAACGCGCGGATCCGCAGCGCGCGAACTGACCGTCGGCTGGATCGGCTCGCCGTCGACCTGGGCGTATATGCAGCCGATACTCCCGCTGCTGGCGGACCTGGCCGGCGAGCGGGGCGTGCGCATACGCGTCGTGGGAGCCGGCGCCAAAGCGAGATCGGTGAGCTTCCCGGGCCTTGATCTCGTCGAGTGGACGGCGGCGGGCGAGGTCCAGGAGGTGCAGAAGATGGACATCGGCATCATGCCGCTGCCCGACGAGCCCTGGGCGCAGGGCAAGAGCGGGTACAAGCTCATCCAATATATGGCGTGCGGCCTGCCGGTGGTGGCTTCCCCGGTCGGCGTCAACTCGAGCATCATCGATCAAGGGGTGACGGGCTTCCTGGCGTCAGACCCGGCCGAATGGAAAGCCTGCCTGTTGATGCTTCTGGAAAATGCAGAGCTTCGCGGACAAATGGGTTCGCGCGGCCGGGAAAAGGCTGAACAGCGCTATTCGCTGAAAGCGCACGCGCCCAGGCTCGTGCAGACGTTTCGCAGTCTGGCGCCGGACAACAGGCCGGATCACGGCTGAGGCGAATCCGCCTTCTGCAGCCACATGTAGATATTGCTTGGGTTCCTGAACTGGTACCAGGGCCTGACCAATTCCTTGGCTGCTTTCTTGGGCTTGGAGAAAGAGAGCGTTCCGCCATGGCGCAGGAATGCGAAGCGGGCGCCATAAGGCGGCCGCACGACCGCCAGCCGGTGGGCCTCGGCCATCCGCACTATCGTTTCGCGCCGGTAGGAGTTGATATGCTCGAGCGGCTGAACCGGTATGATCGACGGATAATCGCCTCGGTAGGTGCCGTCGCTCAGACTTTGGACGACGGCTGCCGCAGTGTCGGCCGAAGGAACCGAAATCTTCACCACGCCGCCGGGCCTGAGCGCGTGGATCAACCGCTCGAGCAAGCGCTTGGGATGGGGCACGTGCTCGAACACCTGTTCGGTGTTGATGAAGTGAAACCGGGAGGATCCCAGCTCCTCATCCTCCAATGTGCTGACCCCGTGCCTGGCGGCGAAGGCCATGCGCGGGCGGGACAGATCGGAGCCGTAGGACTGGCAGCCAAGCTCGGCCGCTATCCGCGCCCACAGGGCCCAGCCCATGCCGTAATCCAGCGTTCGAAGCTCGTTCAACGGGACCCCAAGATAAGCCGAAGCGGCCATGATCTCGTGGGCATCGCGTGAGAGTCGGATGGCCCTTATGTCTTCCCGGTAGGTATCGATCTCGAGTTCCGGATCGGTCGGTTCCACCACCCAATGGGTGTAGAGATCGGACAGCAATTCAGGGCCGCCCACGTACTTCTGAAACACCAGGCCGCACTGGGCGCACTGGTCCAGCTGGTACGGCGCCGCGGCCAGGATATCGGGATCGATCTTATAGTATGAAGAGACGAATTTCGCGATCGGCGGATCGGAAAAAGCGCTTCGAAACAGCGTGACGAGGCGCGATCCGTCGCAGGCCGGGCAGCGCTCCCGAACCTCGAATTCGTACGGGGCTTTTTCGTTCACGGCCTCGTTCCGACCTTCCCGAGCGCGGCCCGATAGTCCTGCACGCTCCTTTCAAGCGAGAAGCGGCTTACGCCCACCGATCGCGCCCGCTGCCTGAACTCTTCGCGGCGGGGCAGGATGAGCCGGTCCACCCATTCGGCGGCCGCGCCGAGGCCGGCGCCATCGTCGAAGAACACGCCCTCCTGCTGCGCGTATGAGGTGTCGCCTATATCCTTCGTTCCCACCACCGGCAGCCCGCAAAGCAGATATTCCGCCAGCTTTATCGGCGCGACCGCCCGCATCGAGAAAGTGCTCGCGCGAAACGCCGCACCGACGTCCCCGGCAGCCAGGTACCTTGGGACCTCGTGTGGCTTGGCGCTCCTGACCGTCATCATGGAGGCCAGTTCAGGCGACTTGGCGATAAGCTCCGATCGGGCGGCCGCCACGGCCCCGGTAAGGATCAGCAGATGGACATCGGGGCGGAGCCGCCTCAACTCCGCGGCGAACTGCCCGAGCAGATCGAGACGATATTGCGGCCCGATCGAACCGGCATAGACGATGAGCGGCGCACCCGCATCCAGCCCCAGCTCGCTTCGCACGCCGAGTCGTTCGGCGGCATCTTGGGGATGAAACGTCTCCTGGTCCCGGCCGTTCGTCACGACGTGGAAGCGCTCGGCGGGCACGCGATGCCCGCTCCGGCTCCTGAGGACCCGGGCCGCCTCGTCGGAGCGCGTCAGTATCGAGGTCGCCTCCCGCACCATCCGCGCCTCGGTCCAGCGCAGCGCCCGATACGTCGGGCCAGTGGCCGACAGGCCGGCGAATTCGACCCGCTCGTCTGCCGGAAGTCCATCGGCATCGAAGACCACCGGCCGATCCTTCGAGACGCCGGCGACGATGGTGGCGAGCGCCGGCATGAGGCTGCGCGGCATGACGACATCGGAGCCGAAGAGATCCACCGCGCGCCGCACGTGCCGGGCTCCGGCCACTGCCGAGAGCATCGGACCGATCCCCCGCGGCCAGCGCGATATCTGAACCGCTTCGTATCCGACGCCCACTTGCCGGCAGCACTGGCCGATCGAACGAGCACGAGCTTCGTCACCCCAGCGAAACTGAAGGATATCGAACCTGATGCCCCAAGCTCCCAGGGCGGCGAAGATGGGCAGGAAGAGGCTCTCGACGTAGGTCAAATCGGGCCCGTCCCAAGTGACAAAGAGTACGCGCACTGCGTCAATCCCTCGCAAGCCCTGGAAGAGCATCTCCGGCGAACTGCCTTACAGAGGAGCATCCTCCTGTACAGCGGGTCGAGCTGCCCGACAAAGTTGCCTGGGCTGAGCTTCGCTCCCGCCTGCCGCTCAGATCGCGTTCAATTTGCGTCGGACGAGCTTGCGCAGGGCGGTGAGCGGCGGCCGCCCCCGCCACGATCCCCAGCAAAGATGGACGCCGTAAGTGGCCGCGTCGGCGGAACTCCGCATGGCGAACAGCGACAGGTGCGGGTGGAACAGGTTCCGCGCGGGCGTCTCTATCTCCGGGTAGCGGTCGCGGTTTGCCAGGAAGAAGCGCGTCATCGCATCCGGGCCCGTCGAAGCGAGCACGCCCGCCTCCGGATCGCCGTCGCGAGCCGGCGGGGATTCGAAGATGCTGTCGATGAAGTCGCGCCAGAACGGATAATGCGGCGCCGTCGCAAGCACCGCATTGCCAAGCCCGGGCCCGCCGGGAAGGCCCGTATCCATCCTTATGTCGCCTGCGTCGTGCTCGAGCGGGATCACGCAGGTAGCGGCCAGGAAGTCCGGCCCGAACGGCCGCCGAAGCTTGTAATCGGTGTCGAGGTAGACCCCGCCCTGCGCATAGAGGAATGCGTAGCGGGCAACATCGGCGCGCATCACGCCGAGCGGCAGGCGCTCATAAAGGTCGGCATAATGGGGGAACTGTGCGCGCATGACGGCGGACTTCTCCGGGTCGCGCCACAGCTTGTAGGTCCAGTCCGGAAGCAGGCGGCGCAGCCGCGCCGCCAGGCGCTCTTCCTCCCACGTCAAAGTCTCCCGAGACGTTGTCTGGTGAATGATTTTCGGGATCATCGAAGGACACACGACCGTTGAACCAGCCCCCGCCGCGCCGCTGCGACAATCATGACGGCTTCGTCTGCCGCACCAGCGCCGCGAGGACCATCCGCATTAGCCAATAGGGCAGGTCGTCGAAAGCCCATCCCACCCCGACCCGCCGGTATTGCTGATAGAGCTGCCTCAATTCCCCGGACCGGCCGCTTCCGCGCAGAACGCGCAGCGCCAGCCCAAGAAGATCACGCGTGACGACATTGCGCATATGGCGGAGCGGCGCGTCCGTGCTCAACAGCTCGCGGCTGCGGCTTGCCATCTCCAGAACCGCGACGTTGGTGGTGATCTGGCCGATCACGCGCTCCGTCGTGTACGGCTTTGGAACGTGGCGATAGAAGTAACGGCCGGTGGTCCCGCCGATCCTTTTGGCACGCAGGAATGTTTCCCGGACGATCAGCTCATCGTCGGCATGGCCGTGATATTCGAAATTATCGACCGCATCGAGGTAGATGCGCTTGTGCAGGATCCCCATCGAGAAGATCTGCCAGACGCCGAGCGTGAGCTCGAAGGCTTGCGCGCCGTCGATGATGCCGCGTGGCGAGGGGGTCTCCAGCCAGGTTTCGGAACCGTCTTGCGACACCCGCATGAGCTCGAACACGCAATAATCGAGATCGTTCGCCCGCAACGCGGCATAGGCCGCGGCCAGCGCCGCCTCGCCGAGGAAGTCATCGCTGTCGATGAAGCAGATCAGATCGTGACGAGCGGCGCGAGCGCCGATCGTACGCGCCCGCGAAGCCCCCAGGTTTCGATCGTTTCGGATTATGACCAGGTTGGGCAGGCCCAAGGCTTCGGCGACCGCGATCGAACGATCGGTCGAGCCATTGTCCACCAGGATGATTTCCTGTGGCTGCTCCGCCGCGTCGGCGATGGATCGCAGGCACTGCCCGATATACTCCTCGTGATTGTAGAGCGGAATCACGACGCTGATCGGCAGCAGCGGCTTGTGCGGGTCGCCGCGCTTCGTGGCCATCTTCATGGTTGGGGGATCAACGGGTGGCAGCGATGTAGTTGAAGCTGGCGCCGCCCACATGGCGGACCCGATAGGCGGGATTGGCGGCTTGCAATATCGCGGTGTTGCGATCGACGGCCGACCGATCCAATGCTTCGAAGCAGGCCAGCCTCATCCTCGCTCGTATACCGGTCGTACCGGACCAACGGCCAGCATACCGATTCTCGAAGGTCGCAGACGATCGGCCCGTAAACGGTCGGGATCGGCAAGTTCCGCAGCCCGGGTACCAGCTTGGCTGCCAGCCCGGTCACAAAATAGCCCCCTCTCGGTGCCCGATTGGCGAGCCGGACGGCTGCGAAGGCGAGTTCGCTACGCTCGACATTGGCTTGATCCCTGGCAGCGGATGGGGCGTGTCTCCATCATCCGGCTTGAAGCACTAACATCCGGCAACTCAACGCGCGAGCCGGAGTCTGAGCTGGAGAAGGGCGCCCCTCAACCCGCCCAGGCCCGCTTCCTCCGTCAGCCGCCGCGCGCCTTCCAGGGCGAAACCTGCCGCTATCAGGGCCCCCGCAGCTTGCGCGGCGAGCGACGAAACGTGCGTCAGCGCAATCAGCGCCAGCGCAACGGCGATCAGGACCGCGAACATCCTAAAATTCTCCCGCGAGAGGCCGATCCCGTGCCGGCGTCGACACCAGACCGCCAACACCGCGAGATAGAAGGAGTAGGCGAAGAAATAAGCGGCCCCGTACCCATCGAGCGCAGCAGCTTGAGTCGCAAACGAAACGCCCGCCAGATAGGCGATCGAGAAGCCCAGTTCGGCAAGCACGAGCCGGGTCATGTCTGCGCGGGCGACAAAAACGAATGCCAAGGTCCAACCGACGATCTTCTGGGCGTCACCGGCCATCTGCCACTGAAACATGCCGGACGCCGCTACGAACTCGCTGCTGAAAAGCAGATGCAGTACGAGCGGCGCGAAAGCGATCATTGCGACGAACAGAGGCCGGCCCAGGAGCAAGGCGATCCGGACCTGCTGGTTGAGCAGCCGCCCGGCGGCGACGGGATCGTTGGCGAGGCCGCTGAGGCGCGGCAGATAATCTGCCGACATCGCCGCCAGCACCAAGGTGACGTTCATCACGGATGCCGACCAGACGGCCTGATAAAGCCCTGCGACGCCGAGCCCGTCGCCATTGACGATGAGTGCGCGAGCGCCGAGCTGGACGATGGAGCCGAGGATGGCGGTGATGATGAAGCCGGAGCCGATCGCGGCAAGCATGCGCCATTGCGCGAGCAGGGCCGCCGGGCGCTCCCAGCCCCCGTTTGATTTCCCTGGCCTGTAGAAGAGCGCAGCGATCACCCCGGCAAGCGGCACCGCAACGATGGCGGCAACGATACCCGCCTCACCGAACAGCAGCACGGCGGCGATGCCGATGATGGTGGCGAGGACCGCACCCCACAGCTTCACCCCGGCCAGCGCCCCCATGCGGCGCAGGCCCTGCAATACGGTCACCTGGGTGTTCGCGATGACCGCCAGCGCAACCGCCAATGCCGTCCATCCGATCGCCCCGGCATGGGCCTCGCTACCGGTCGCGAGGCGAGCGATCGGCGCGCGCGCCAGCCACACGAATGCGGCGCCCGAAACGGCCAGTATCCAGCTGAGCGACCAAAGCGAGGCCCGCGCCACGCCTTGCTCGCGCGAGCCCGTCTCGGCGGCTGCGATCTGGCGTACGCCGCTCACGTTGAGGCCGTTGCCGGCCAGCGTCGCTGCGACGGTGAAGACGGTGCTGAGGACGCCGTAGAGGCCGATCCCGACCGGGCCGAGGACCAGCGCGAAGACCTTCATGCGCACGAACCCGATCAGGATCGTGATGAAGGTCGCGCCACCGATGATCGAGGTGGAGCGAAGAATCTGCCGATAGGAGGCTTGCTCAGTCAAAGCGGGAAAGAACCGTTCTTTGGGGCAGCGCCGATAGCTGCAGGAATGACGAGATCAGCGAGCTTGCAGCGCGAGCTTCCGGTGCGGCCGATCAGCTCGTCGGCGCCAGGCAAGCAGAGCGCGTTTTGAGTATCCGAACGCGGTCAGCCCGGCCAGGCGCGGCAAGAGCCAGCCGAGATGCCCGCGGCGGCGCGCCGCCGGGAGCACGCGCAGCCGCTGCCAAAACCCTGCCGAGGCCCACCTTCCGCGCAGCTCGTACAGGCGCAGGTCATCCCTTAGCTCTCCGGGGAGGGCGGGCTCGATGCCGCGAAGGGCGCGCTCGCGCGCGAACAGCTTCAGCAGCTCATGTTGCGAGGCCGCGAAGGCCATTTGCGACTTTTCGCGCGCGGCGATCGCCCCGGCGCGCGCATCGAGCGCCGCCTCGTTCGTGATCGCTCCGGCATGGCGCCGATACGCCACGAGCGCCCGATCGACGAACTCGATACGACCCCCCTGCAGCGCCAGCATCAGGGTCAGAAACGTATCCTCCGACCGGATCCGTTCAGTCGGGAGTGGAAACCGCTCGAACACAGATCGGTGGCAGGCCGCGGACGCTCCGTGCAGCGGCTCGAGCTGCTGCCCGGGAAAGTAGTCGCGCAGGAAGAGGCGGCTTGAATCCGGTGTCCACCCTTGCTCGATCATGCGGCCGTCTTCATCGATAAGGTCGTATTTGGAATAGAGCGCGTCCGCTCCCGTCCGCAGCCAGTGGGCAACGAGTGCCGACGTGCGCTCGGGATAGGAAACGTCGTCGCCGCCTGCCAGGACGATCAGGTCGCCGGTGGCCTTGGCTGCCGCGCTGTAGATGTTGCCCAGCGTGCCCCGGTTCTCCGCAAGGCGATTGAGCACCACGCGATGCGGCCCAGCATAGGCCTGCGCCCTCGTCCGCATGCGCTCGAACGTCGCGTCGGTCGAAGCGTCGTCGGTAAGAATGATCTGCAGGTTGGGATAATCCTGCTCCAGGGCGCCGGTGATCGCAGCGTCGATGAGATCCGCCTGATTGTACCCGGTCAGGATGAACGTGACGGGGATCGGCTTCCCGCCTCCCCTCTCTTGCACGGGATCAGCCATCAACCCGTCCGCGCCCGATCGGCAGCGCAGATGTTTCCGCATGGCTCGATCCGGCCACTGCTCCCTGGCCGTCGCCGGTGGCCTTTGCCGTGTTCACGAGAATGTCCGGCATGCGCAAACGCGAGACGGCATATGCTTGAGAACCTGCGAAAAAGGTGGGAGCGGCGTGCATAGCCAAGGGTCACGGCAAAGGCAACAAAGTCGCCGCCTTCGCCCCGCCCCAACCTTGCGCCGTTCGGAGCAACGCGTCTAAGGCGCCGTAATGTGCGGAATTGCCGGCATTATTGGCCCCGACCCCGGGGGAGACGGCATCCTTTCCCGAATGGTCGGCACACTTGCCCACCGCGGCCCCGACGACAGCGGCTCCTGGATCGACCCCGAGGCCGGCGTGTTTCTCGGCCATCGCCGGCTCGCGATCGTCGATCTCTCGCCGCTGGGCCATCAGCCGATGGCGTCGGCCGATGGCCGCTATGTGCTCAGCTACAACGGCGAGATCTACAATCATTGGGAGCTCAGGACCGAGCTGGGAGCGCCCGAGACGGGCTGGCGCGGCCACAGCGACACCGAGACCTTGATCGAATGCATCGCCGCCTGGGGGCTGAAGCGCACGCTCGAGAAAAGCGTCGGCATGTTCGCGCTGGCGCTTTGGGACAGGCGGGAACGCTTGCTGCACCTGACCCGCGACCGCTTCGGCGAGAAGCCGCTCTATTACGGCTGGACCGGCGGCGATTTCGTGTTCGCCTCCGAGCTCAAGGCGATCAGGACGCACCCGCGGTTCGGCAACCCGATCAGCCGGCGCGCCCTCACCCTGTATGTATCGCGGGGCTATGTCCCGGCCCCCTTTTCGATCCACGATCGGATTTTCAAGCTCGAGCCGGGCTGCATCCTCACGGCGTCCGCCGAGGCA
>DASWSP010000042.1:0-3292 GCA_036402575.1 Allosphingosinicella sp.
GAGGTCGATCCGGCCATTCTCGAAGGCGCGGCGGGTGAATTCGCCCGGCGTGGCCTGCCGCAGCCCTTCGATCCGCGCCAGCACCGCCAGCACGCCCGCAACCACCGAACGGCCGCCGTGGAGGTGGAGCTCCGCGAGATCCTCGCCGGTCGCGCTGGCGGGGCCGGGGAAGTAGAGCGCCAGCCCCTTGTCCAGGACCTCGCCGCTTTGAGGATCCCGAAACGTCGCCATGCTCGCGCGCCTCGCCTCGGGAACGCGGCCCGCGATGGTCCGCAACGCCTCCCCGGCGCCGGGTCCGCTGATCCGCACCACCGCGATCGCGGCCGGAGGGCTTCCGGAGGAAAGCGCGTAGATCGTAACGGCGGGCGTCACTTGGGCGGCTGGCCGCGCCCCGACATCTGATCGAACATCTGCCGCCACGTGTTGATGCCCGCCTCGGTCATCGGTCCCCACTGCTTCATCATCTCGGCGGCGGAATCGGGCGAGAGGCCGTCCGTCACGGTCTTCTGAAGCCGCTCGACATAGGCCTGGTGCACCGGCGTCAGGTCCGGCAGCCCCAGGAAGCGGCGCGCCTCCTCGGGCGTGCAGTCGACATCCACCGTGACTTTCATGATCGAACCTTCCGGGCTGTTGCGGCGGGCCTAATGTGTATAGTCGGGCGCGCTTCGCAAGGGAGGACTGGATGATCGACGTCGACACGCTGGAAGGCGAGGGCCGCTTCAAGGCCTATCTGGCGGAACCCGGTGCACCGCCCCGCGGCGCCGTGATCGTCATCCAGGAGATATTCGGCGTCAACGCCGGCATCCGGCGCAAGTGCGACCGCTGGGCGGAGCTCGGCTATCTCGGCATTGCCCCCGACCTGTTCTGGCGGCTCGAGCCGGGTGTCGAGCTCGATCCCGACGTGAAGGAGGAGTTCGACCAGGCGCTCGGGCTGATGGGCCGGTTCGACCAGGAGCTCGGTATCCGCGACATCGAGGCGACCATCCGCGCCGCCCGCAAGCGCCTCGGCGGCAGCGGCAAGGTCGGCTGCGTCGGCTACTGCCTCGGCGGGCGGCTCGCCTTCATGACGTCGGCGCGGACCGACATCGACGCGAGCGTCGGCTATTACGGCGTCGGGCTCGACAATCTGCTGCGCGAGAAGCACGCCATCGCGCGCCCGCTGATGCTCCACATCGCCGGCGACGATCATTTCGTCGACAAGGAGGCGCAGCGGAAGATGCACGAGGAGCTGGACGACCATCCGCGCGTGATCCTCCACGATTATCCCGGCGAGGACCACGGCTTCGCCGCAGAGATGGGCAAGCGGCGCAGCGAGGAAGCGGCGCAGCTTGCGGACCGGCGGACGGAGGCGTTCTTCGCCGAGCATCTGGCGTGAGCGGGCCCTACCGGATCGTCCTTCGCCGCACCGGCGGGCCGGAGGTGCTGGAGGTCGAGCCGATCGACCTGCCGCGGCCGGGCCCCGGCGAGATCCTGATCCGGCAGGAGGCGGTCGGGCTCAACTTCATCGACGTCTATCATCGCACCGGTCTCTACCCGCTGCCGCTGCCGACCGGCATCGGGGCCGAGGGGGCGGGCCTCGTCGAGGCCGTCGGGGAAGGGGTCGAGGAGCTGCGCCCGGGCGACCGGGTCGTCTATGTATCGAGAGCGATCGGCGCCTATGCCAGCCATCGTTCGATAGCGGCCGACGCGGCGGTGAAGCTGCCCAACGGGATCGATTCAGAACTGGCGGCCGCGACGATGCTGAAAGGCTGCACGGCCGAATCGCTGATCGAGCGATGCGCCCGGATCGAGGCGGGGGAGACGGTGCTCGTCCACGCCGCGGCCGGCGGCGTCGGGTTGATCCTGGTGCAGTGGCTGAAGGCGATCGGCGCCACGGTGATCGCCCATGCCGGCAGTCCCGCCAAGGCGCAGCTGGCGCAGGCGTCGGGGGCCGACCAGGCGCTTTGCTGTCCGCTGGAGGGGCTGGCGGCGGAGGTACGCGCCCTCACCGCCGGAAGAGGGGTGGACGTGGTCTTCGACGGCGTCGGCGCGGCGAGCTGGGCCGCTTCGCTCGCCTCGGTCGCCAGGCGCGGACTGATCGTCAGCTACGGCAATGCCTCGGGCCCGGTGCCGCCGCTCACCGTCGCAGATCTCGTCGCGGCGGGCTCGATCTTCCTGACCCGGCCGGCGATGTTCGACTATGTCGCCACGCGCCCGGAGCTGGAACGCTCGACGGCGCGGCTGTTCGAGATGATCGCCGGCGGTGCCGTGAAGGTCGAGATCGGCGCCCGCTTCGGCCTTCGCGAAGCCGCTGACGCCCATCGCGCGATCGAGGCGCGCTCGACGACCGGATCGACGGTGCTGATCCCCTAGCTGAACAGCGTGGTGACGCCGACGTCCGGGTCGATGTAGCCGTTGTAGATCATGTCGCCGGCCACCCACACGATGACGACCAGGCCAACCCAGGCAAGCCAGCGGTAGCGCTCGATGTAGCGGGCGATGAAGTTCGCCGCGAGGCCCATCAACGCCACCGACAGCAGCAGGCCGATGATCAGGATACCGGGATGCTCGCGCGCCGCGCCGGCGACCGCCAGCACGTTGTCGAGGCTCATCGAGACGTCGGCCACCGCAACCGCCCAGGCGGCTCCGGCGAAGCTCTTGGCGGGCTTGAGGCCGGCATGCTCGTCGCCTTCGATCTCCGGCGACCCGGCGGATTCGCCGCTGTGGCGAAGCTCGCGGTACATCTTCCACGACACCCACAAGAGCAGCAGTCCGCCGGCGAAGATCAGGCCGACGACCTGCATCAGCTGGGTGACGATCAATGCGAAGAAGATGCGCAGCACCAGAGCGGCGATGATGCCGATCAGGATCACCTTCTTGCGCTGCTCGGTCGGGAGCCCGGCCGCCAGCGCGCCGACCACGATCGCATTGTCGCCGGCGAGCATGATGTCGATCATCAGCACCTGGCCGAAGGCGGCAAGCGCGGCCGGTTCGCCGATGTTGCCGAAATCGCGAACGATCGAATCCCAGATGCCGCCGGCGCCGAGCGCCATCGTCGCGTTCAGAATGAAATCGAGCATATCCTAGCGAACTCGCCTGCTGCCTACTGGTTCATCGAGGCGAAGAAATCCTCGTTCGACTTGGCGTCCTTCATCTTGTCGAGCAGGAACTGCATCGCATCGACCGTCCCCATCTGCATCAGGATGCGGCGCAGCACCCACATCTTGGAAAGCTTCGCCGTATCGACGAGCAGCTCCTCCTTGCGGGTGCCCGATTTGCCGACGTCGAGCGCCGGGAAGATGCGCTTGTCCGC
>DASWSP010000043.1:0-3201 GCA_036402575.1 Allosphingosinicella sp.
ATGACGATCACGCCGCTCATGCCCGTCTACCCGCGCTCGCCGGTGCGGCCGATCCGCGGCGAGGGGGTGTATCTCTACGGCGAGGGCGGCGAGAAATATCTCGATTTCGCGAGCGGCATCGCCGTCAACCTGCTCGGCCACGGCCATCCGCACCTCACCAAGGCGATCCAGGACCAGGCGGCGACGCTGATCCACGTCTCCAACCTCTACGGCTCGCCGCAGGGCGAGGCCTATGCCAGGCGACTCATCGACGCGACCTTCGCCGACACCGTCTTCTTCACCAATTCGGGCGCCGAGGCGGTGGAATGCGCGATCAAGACCGCGCGCCGCTACCACCACCATCACGGCCGGCCCGAGAAGCACACCCTGATCACGTTCGCCAACGCCTTCCACGGCCGCACCATGGCGACGATCAGCGCCACCAACCAGGAGAAGCTGCGCGACGGCTTCGCGCCGCTGCTGCCGGGCTTCGCCGTCGTCGACTTCGACGATCTGGAGGCCGCGCGCGCCGCTTTGACCGAGCATACGGCCGGCTTCCTGGTCGAGCCGATCCAGGGCGAGGGCGGGATTCGCCCGGCCAGCCCGGAATTCATGCGCGGGCTGCGCAAGCTGTGCGACGACAACGATCTGATGCTGGTGCTCGACGAGGTGCAGTGCGGCTTCGCCCGCACCGGCCGGCTGTTCGCGCACGAGCATTACGGCATCGAGCCCGACATCCTCGCCGCCGCCAAGGGCATCGGCGGCGGCTTCCCGATGGGCGCCTGCCTGGCAACCGAGAAGGCGGCCGCCGGAATGTCGATCGGCACCCACGGCTCGACCTACGGCGGCAACCCGCTGGCGATGGCGGCCGGGCAGGCGGTGCTCGACGTCGTGCTCGAGGACGGCTTCCTCGAGCGCGTCGCCAGGATTGGCGAGCGCCTGCGCGGCGCGCTCGAGCAGATGATCCCAAACCACGACCATCTGTTCGAAGGCGTGCGCGGCGTCGGCCTGATGCTCGGGATCAAGATGAAGTCCGACAGCCGCGCCTTCGCGGTTTATCTGCGCGAGCACGGGCTGCTCACCGTCGCCGCGGGCGACAATGTGCTGCGCGTGCTGCCGCCCCTGATCATCGACGACCGGCACGTAGCCGAATTCGTCGAGCGGTTGTCCGAAGCGGCGCGCCATTACGACGTGCCGCAGGCCGCGGCCTGAGGATACTGCAAAGCGCGGCGGCGTTCCCTACATCGCGATCATGACGGACAAAGACGATGGCGCGGCCGTGACCGCCAATCTCGACGAGGCGGTCGGCTTTTCCATCCCCCGCCGCAACGCCCGCGGCCGGCTGGTGCGGCTCGGGCCTTTGCTCGACGAGGTCCTCTCCGCCCATGACTATCCGGCGCCGGTCGCGCGCATCCTTTCGGAGGCCCTGACCCTCACCGCGCTGCTCGGCGCGATGCTGAAGGACGTCGGCGGCCAGCTCACGCTCCAGGCGCAGACCGAGGCCGGGATCATCGACCTGCTCGTCTGCGACTATCGCGGCGGCGAGCTGCGCGGCTATGTCCGCTTCGACAAGGAACGGCTGGCGGCGCTGACCGCGCTGCCGACTTTGATCACCCTGTTCGGCAAGGGCTATCTGGCGATCACCTTCGACCAGGCGGTGAGCGGCGAGCGCTACCAGGGCATCGTGCCGCTCGAAGGCAGCTCGCTCGCAGAGGCGGCGCAGAGCTTCTTCAGCCAGTCCGAGCAGATCCCAAGCCTCGTCCGCCTCGCCGTCGACGACACCGGCCACATCGCCGGCGGCATTCTCGTCCAGCATCTTCCCGAAGGGGAGGAGGGGCGCGAGCGGCTGCACACCCGGCTCGACCATCCGGAATGGGAGCATGTCCGCATCCTGGCCGAGACGATCAAGGCCAACGAGCTGTTCGACCAGGCCCTTCCGCTCGAGACTTTGCTGTGGCGGCTGTTTCACGAGGAGGAGGAGATCCGGGTGCTCGCCGGCATCCCGCTCGCCAAGGGCTGCCGCTGCAATTTCGAGCATATCCGCGACGTCATCTCGCGATTCGCGCAGGAGGAGCGGCAGGAAATGGTCGATGCCGACGGCTTCATCAGCGTCGATTGCGAATTTTGTAGTCGGGTTTTCCCAATATCGCTCAGTGACTTGGACGTCTGAGCTGGAGCTGTGGGCGCTCGGTCGATTTTCAACCGGATTTCTGCTATGCGCTTGCCCTCGCGAGTGCTCGGGGCTGGGGCTGCGCGACAGGGGCGGCGCCAGGGGGTTGCCGCTTGCGTGAGGTGGCACATGGCAAGGCTGGTCTCGTGCCGGGCGGCGCTCGCGCTCGGTGTCGCTTCAATGCTGAGCGCACCGGCTATCCCGCAGGAGCGGGGCAAGCTCACGGCACTCGCCCGACTCGAGCCGGGCCTCTGGCAGATCCGCGATCTCGGCGACCCAAGCGCCGCCCCGCAATCGATCTGCTTTGCCGATCCGACGATGCTCACCCAGGTCCAGCACCGCAACTCGCCCTGCTCGCGGCTGGTGCTCGCCAACGATGCGAGCAGCGCCACCGTCCATTACACCTGCCCCGCCCACGGCTTCGGCCGAACCTCGGTCCGCGTCGAGACTTCGCGACTCGCCAAGATCGACACCCAGGGGATCGTCGACAACGCCCCCTTCGCCTATCGCGCGGAGGCGCGGCGGGTCGGCGCTTGTGGTGGAAATGGCGGAAAGGGCAGCCGTTAAGTCCCGGTTTACCAACGGCATGCTAGACGGGGCCCGTGCCGAGTTGGGCACGCTTTCCTCCCTAGTAGGCTTAAAAAGCCTGAACTGGGCCGCTCACGAGGCGGCCCGTTTTTTGATCCGCGCGGTTGCGCCCCGGGGCGCGGACGACTAGCCGCCGCTGCGATGTCGCTTCCCTTCGCCGTGGTGCTGCTCTCGGGCGGCCTCGACTCGATGGTCTGCGCCGGGCTCGCGCGTGAACGCGGCTTCGGCCTGCTCGCCCTCACCATCAACTACAACCAGCGTCACCGGATCGAGATCGACGCCGCGATCCGCATCGCCGCGGTTCTCGGCGCCGAACGGCATATCGTCCTGCCGCTCGACCTCACCGGCTTCGGCGGCTCCGCCCTGACGGCTGATATCGACGTGCCCAAGGCGGCGCCGGGCAATGACATACCAGTCACCTACGTGCCGGCGCGCAACACCATCTTCCTGTCGGTCGCTCTGGG
>DASWSP010000044.1:0-4689 GCA_036402575.1 Allosphingosinicella sp.
ACAGTGAACGGCTCGATGACACGGCGTTACCGCGGCAACCTCAACGTCCGGCGGCAGGGCGTGAACGGCGTTCGCCTGCTCTCGGACCTCCGCTCCGTCGCCTTCAGCCTCGGCAGCGCCTGCGGCAGCGGCTCGGGCAAGTCCAGCCACGTCCTGCGCTCGATCGGGCTTTCGGAAGCCGAGGCGCACGCCAGCATCCGGCTCGGCTTCGGCCGCTACACGACCGAAGCGGAGCTGCGCGACGCGCTCGGCCTGCTCAACGCGGCGGCCGAACGCCAGCTGAGCTTCGCCGCATGACCCCCAAGACGGTGAAAGTGCGCTTCATCTCGGCGGACGGATCGAGCGTCCGCGAGGTGGCGGCGCCCGCCGGCGAGCGCCTGCTCGACGTCGCCCAGGCCGACGGCCAGCCGCGCGAGGGCACGTGCGAAGGCCAGATGGCCTGCTCCACCTGCCACGTCGTCGTCGCCGCCGAGGATTTCCCCAGGCTCCCCCCCGCCAGCGAAGAGGAAGAAGACCTGCTCGACCTCGCCGCCCACGTCACCCGCCACTCCCGCCTCGCCTGTCAGATCTGGCTGAGCGACGGGCTGGAGACGCTCACCGTGCGGATGCCCGGCGCCTCGCACAACATGCAGGGGCGTTGATTCGGCCGCGGATCCGACCCATATGCGGCGCGGGAGTCGGGCGGACGGCGCTCTCGCCAACCCGGTCAGATCCGGAAGGAAGCAGCCGTAACGAGTTCAAGCTCCGGGTCGTTCCGGCTCCCACCGCGCAGCGCGCAGGGCGATAGCGAAGCTGTCGCCGAGACGCGCAAGCGCGGCCGGCCGCGCCAAGCGCGGACCGACGGCGCGGGCTTGGCCGCGACGCCTTCGAGCGGTCGGGACATTGCTCTTTTCGCTTTCCTACAGCCCGGCCCGGATGTGATGCTGACCCTGATGCAAACCTCGTTCCCGCAATCGATTCGCTTCCAGGCCGGCATTGCGCCCGCACCGGGGCAGGCGGGCCTGCTCACCCGCCCCGCACACCCCTCTTGGTGTGAACCGCGTGTCAACTTGACGGCCGTCGGGTGATGGCGTCCGACCCCGAAAGCCTGGGCCTGGGCCTCGATGAACCGGCGCAGCCGGCCAAGGCGCAGCCCTACCGAGTCCTCGCCCGCAAATACCGGCCGCAGAGCTTCGGCGAGCTGATCGGCCAGGACGCGATGGTGCAGACGCTCGGCAACGCCATCCGCCGCGACCGGCTCGCCCACGCCTTCCTCCTCACCGGCGTGCGCGGCGTCGGCAAGACCTCGACCGCGCGCCTCATCGCCAAGGCGCTGAACTGCATCGGGCCGGACGGGCAGGGCGGCCCCACCATCGATCCGTGCGGCGTTTGCGAGCCCTGCGTCGCGATCGCCGAGGGGCGCCACATCGACGTCGTCGAGATGGACGCCGCCTCGCACACCGGCGTCGACGACGTCCGCGAGATCATCGAGGCGGTCCGCTACGCCGCGGTCTCCGCGCGCTACAAGGTCTACATCGTCGACGAAGTCCACATGCTGTCCAAGAACGCGTTCAACGCGCTTCTGAAGACGCTTGAGGAACCGCCTGCGCACGTTAAGTTTCTTTTCGCGACGACCGAGGTCAACAAGGTGCCGGTGACGGTCCTGTCGCGCTGTCAGCGCTTCGACCTGCGCCGGATCTCCGCCGATCAGCTCGCGGCCCACTTCGCGGCGATCGCCGACAAGGAAGGCGTCGAAGTCGAGCCCGAGGCGCTGGCGCTGATCGCGCGCGCCGCCGAGGGATCGGCGCGCGACGGCCTGTCGATCCTCGACCAGGCGATCGCCCACGGCGCCGGCGGGGTCACCGCCGGGCAGGTCCGCCTCATGCTCGGCCTTTCCGATCGCGGCGCGATCCGCAAGCTGCTCGGCCTGCTTCTGGCCGGGGAGGCGCAGGCCGCGCTGGCGGCGGTCCGCGAGCAATACGACCTCGGAGTCGAGCCGGCGGCGCTGATCCGCGGCCTGCTCGAGAGCGTTCACGGGATCACCCGCGCCAAGGTCGGCGGCGCCGCGGATCTGGCGCAGAGCCAGGAGGAGCGCGAGGCTTATGCCGACTGGGCGAGCCGCCTGGGCTACGGCACCATCCACCGCCTGTGGCAGCTGCTGCTGAAGGGCCTGGCCGAGGTCAACAGCGCGGCGATGCCGCTCGAAGCCGCGGAGATGGCGCTGCTTCGGGTGATCCACGCGTCCGAGCTGCCCGATCCCGGCGCGCTGGCCGAGAAGCTGCTGAGCGGCGAGACCGCCGCCGCCGCCGCGCCCGCGCCCGCCGCCGCGCCCGCGCAGGGCGCCATGATGAAGGCGCCGCCGACCTTCGCGGGCCTGGTCGAGCGGCTCGCGGCGAGCGGCAAGCCGCACGTCGCCCAGCAGCTCCACGATTATGTCGGCGTCGTTCGCTACGATCCGCCCAGCCTCGTGATCCGCCCCAGCAAGCCGCTGTCGGGCGATTTCACGCGCGATCTCGCCGCCGCGCTCAAGGCGCTGACCGGAACCATCTGGACGGTCGAGGTTTCCGACGAGGCGTCGGAGCCGACCCTGCTCGAACAGGAGAAGGCCCGGGTCGACGAGCTGCGCCAGTCCGTGCTGGCCTCGCCGCTGGTCCACGCCGCGTTCGAGGCGTTCCCCGACGCCGAGCTCACCCACTACACTTTGGACGATCAACGGAGCGCATGATGCCCAATTTCGACGAAATAATGAAAATGGCGCAGAACGCGCAGAACGAGCTGATGAAGGCCCAGGACAGTCTCGACAAGGTCGAGGTCGAGGGCCTTTCGGGCGGCGGGCTCGTCAAGATCCGAGCCAGCGCCAAGGGCCGGATCATCGCCGTCGATATCGACGAGAGCCTGCTTCAGCCGTCCGAGAAGCAGATGGTCGAGGACCTCGTCGCCGCCGCCATCAACGACGCCCGCGGCAAGGCCGATATCGCCGCCGCCGACGCGATGAAGAACGCGACCGGCGGGCTCCAGCTCCCGCCGGGCTTCAAGATGCCGTTCTAGAGGCCGTTGAGGTCCGGCTCGATCGGTTCCGGCTCGGCCGGTTCCTCGGCCGGCATCTCCGGGTCCTCGGGCGGCAGCGGTTCGCCCTCGATATAGTCGCGGATGTCCTCCTCGGGGGGCGGCGCGGGCGCCTCGGCCTGCTTGGGCCGGTCCTCCCGCTTCGCCTTCGGCCGCTCCTCCCGCTCGGCGGGCGCCGCGGTGTCGCCGTCGTCGTAGAGGCAGGCGTCGAGCCCGTCGCGCTGGACGACGCCGATCCGCTTGGCGATCGAATTGCCGTAGCGCCGGGTGAAGCCGCCCGGGGTCACCGCCTCGCGCTGCTTGGGCAGCGGCAGCACCGCCGCGATCCGCGCCGCTTCGGAGCGGCTGAGGTTCGAGGCGTCCTTCTTGAAGTAACGCTGCGCCCCGGCATTGGCGCCGTAGGTGCCGATCCCGGTCTCGGCGATGTTGAGGTAGACCTCCATGATCCGGGGCTTGGACCACATCGTCTCGATCAGCAGGGTGAACCAGGCCTCCAGGCCTTTGCGGAAATAGCCGCCGCCCTGCCACAGGAAGGCGTTCTTGGCGGTCTGTTGGCTGATCGTCGATCCGCCGCGGAGGCGCCCGCCGCGGGCGTTGCGCCGCATCGCCTCGGCGATCGCGTCCTGGTCGAAGCCGTTGTGGCTGCAGAACTTGCTGTCCTCGCCCGCGATCGCCGCCCGCTTCATGTCGTCGTCGATCGTCTCGAGCGGCATCCAGTCCTTGGTGACGCTGCGCCCGTTCAGCATGTCGCCGATCATGGTGAAGGTGATCGGCGGCGGCACCAGTGCGTAGAGCAGCACCCAGGCGACGCTCAGGACGACGAACAGGAAGAAGCCGCGGATGCCCCAGCCGATCACCCGGCCGATGCCTCCGCGCCTCGCCGCCTGCTTCCTCGATTTGCGCGCCATGACCGGCGCCTTAGCCAGCGCCGTCGGTCATTGCGAGGAGCAAAGCGACGAAGCAATCCAGTGCAGCGTCAATGTCCTAACTGGATTGCTTCGCGGCGCTCGCAATGACGAAGGTGTTCACGTCGCGGGAAGCAGCTTGCGCTCGCCCGCGAGGTTCATCAGCGCCTTCTGCAGCTTCTCGAACGCGCGCACCTCGATCTGGCGGATGCGTTCGCGGCTGACGTCGTAGACCTGGCTCAGCTCCTCGAGCGTCTTGGGATCCTCCGACAGCCGCCGCTCGGTGAGGATGTGCTTCTCGCGGTCGTTCAGCGCATCCATCGCCTGCACCAGCAGCTCGTGGCGGACCTTGGTCTCCTCGGCGTCGGCGACGCGCTCGTCCTGCAGCGGGCCGGTGTCGACCAGCCAGTCCTGCCACTGGCCTTCGCCCTCCTCGCGCAGCGGCACGTTGAGCGACGTGTCGCCGCCCATCGCCATGCGACGGTTCATCGAGATCACGTCCTCCTCGGGAACGCCGAGGTCGGTGGCGATCTTGGTGACGTCCTCGGGCTTGAGGTCGCCGTCCTCGAACGCCTCGATCTGGTTCTTCATCCGGCGAAGGTTGAAGAACAGCTTCTTCTGCGCGGCCGTGGTGCCCATCTTCACCAGGCTCCACGAGCGCAGGATGAATTCCTGGATCGAGGCGCGGATCCACCACATCGCATAGGTGGCGAGGCGGAAGCCCCTTTCGGGCTCGAAC
>DASWSP010000045.1:0-67046 GCA_036402575.1 Allosphingosinicella sp.
CGACGTCGCTGCTGCCATCCACCTGCACCGGGTGCTGGCGGCGCGTGGCGTTGGCGACCGTATCCGCAAGCGTGCGCAGCGCGACCAGCCGGGGCTCCTCCGGCCGGGCGGTGTTGTGCTGCGACAGGCGGGCGAGCAGCTCGTTCATCTTGCTGACCGAATCCTGGAGCGTCGCGACCATGTCGGCGCGGAAGGCCGGGTTTTCGGCATGCCGTTCGGCGTTGCGGGCGACGAGGCTGAGCTGGCTGACCAGGTTCTTGATGTCGTGCATGATGAAGGCGAAGCGGCGGTTGAACTCGTCGAAGCGCTGGGCGTTGGCGAGCGCCTCCTGGCCCTGCGCCTCGGCGAGGTAGCTGGCGGCCTGGATTCCGGCGGTCCGGAACAGGTCGAAATCCTCCCAGTCGAGCGGGCGCCGGAGCAGCGGGTGCTGGAGGATGACCAGGCCGACGAGATGGTCGGAGTGGAGCAGCGGCACGCCCGCCCACGCCATCGTCTCGCCCGACATCCATTCCGGTACCGGCACGATCTGGTCGCGGGTGGCGAGCAGGCCGTCATGCACCTCGTCGAAATTGAGGACGTGGCCGGTGGATTCGAGGTAGCGGACGAACGCGTAGTCGGATGGATTGCCGTGGCCGACCGGCTCGTGCCAGTTCCACTTGGCGGCCGGATTGAGCCGGAACTGGTCGTCCGCGAGCAGCAGCAGCCCGGCCGGCGAGCTGGCGATGTCGGCGAGCGCCTTGACGACCCGCTCGCCGAGCGGCGCGGCATCGTCGCCGCCCAGCGCGACGGTGCGGGTGAAGCGCAGCCATTCCTCGCGATAATCGTAGCGGTGCTCGAAGAAATGCTTGGCCAGGATAACCCGCAGCCAGGCGCGCGCCTTGCCCGAAGGCAGGAAGACCACGGCGGCGACGGACATCGCGAAGATGAGGCCGATCTGGCCGATCCGCACCCATTCGCCCTCGATCACCTCGAGCGCCTGGGTCGCCGACATCATGATGATCAGATAGGCGAGGATCGCCATCACCGAGATCGACTGGAAGGTGGCGGCGCGCGAGAGCTGCATCTTCCACTGCGCGTTGCGCTTGCTGGCGAGCGCGAACACCGGCACCAGCATCGCGACGATCGCGCCCCGCATCGCGAACAGATCGTCGACGCTGTCGCGGGTGAGATAGGCGGTGGTGTAGAGGTGGAGATCGTAGATCCACATCGCCGCCAGCGCGATCATCGGCAGCCGGATGCCCCAGCGGCTGTCGGGCGAGGCCTGGCCGTAGAGGTTGTGGACCAGCACCAGCGAGCCCGCCGAGATGGTGAAGCCGAGGATGTTGGCGGTGGTCAGCAGCGCCTGGTAGACCGGCACGCTGTCTTCGAACCGCGGCAGCACGCCGGCGATGACGATCTGGAAGCCGATCACTCCGGCGACCGTCGAATAGACGATCCGCACCGCGCGCTGCCGCTCGTCCATCACCGCGCTTCGCACGATCCCGTACATGAAGGCGAGGAAGGCGAAGTTGCGGGCGCTTTCGGCAAGGCCCGACATCAGGTGATGCGGCCCCAGCATCGAGATGAAGATCGCCCACAGCGACATCACCGCGAAGGCGGCGACCAGCGGGCGGTTGCGCGGATCGCCGTTCCAGTGGCGCAGCTGCCACAGCGCCAGCGCGCCGTAGAGCACGGCGGCGAGCAGGTGGCTCCACAGGCCGATGAACTCGATCATCGCGCGCCCTCCGGCCACAGGATGACGCGCATCGTCTGGAGGAGGATGAGGACGTCGAGGAACGGGGTGTAGTTCTTCGCGTAATAGAGATCGTATTCGAGCTTGTGGCGGGCGTCCTCGATCGAGGAGCCGTACGGATAGTTGATCTGCGCCCAGCCGGTGATGCCGGGCTTCACCATGTGGCGCTCGGCGTAATAAGGCAGCCGGGCCTCGAGATCGGCGACGAACTGGGGCCGCTCGGGCCGCGGGCCGACGAAGCTCATCTCGCCCTTCAGCACGCTCCACGTCTGCGGCAGCTCGTCGATGCGCAGCTTGCGGATGATCGAACCGACGCGGGTGACCCGGGGATCGTCCTCCTGCGCCCACACCGCGACTCCGCCGACCTCGGCGTCCTGGCGCATCGAACGCAGCTTCAGGATCTCGAACGGGACTCCGTAGAGGCCGACCCGGCGCTGGCGGAAGAAAGCGGGGCCGTCGCTCTCGAGCTTGATGAGGAGGGCGGTGACGAGGATGATCGGCGCGCTGAGGATCAGCAGCGCGAAGCTGGCGACGATGTCGAACAGCCGCTTGCCCGCGCTCGACAGCCGCCGGCCCGCCGAGAAGCCGTCGGAGAAGATCAGCCAGCTCGGATTGAGGCTGTCGAGATCGACCCGGCCGGTCTCGCGCTCGAGGAACGAGCTGAGGTCGTTGACGTAAACCCCGGTGGTCTTGACCCGAAGCAGATCGGCCAGCGGCAGCGCGTTGCGGCGCTCCTCGAGCGCCAGCACGACCTCGCTCGCGCCCAGCGACACGACGTAATCGGAAAGGTTGCGGATGTCGGCGCGGTTGACAGCCTCGCGCATCGCCGCCGAGCCGTCGTTCATGTTGACGTAGCCGGCGACGATGAAGCCGGCGCCGTCGCGCCGGGCGAGCTGGCCGACGCGCGCGGCGCGCTCGCCGGCGCCGAGGATGACGACGCGGCGCTTGAAGGCGGCGCCGCCGAGCGAGCGGCCGAGGATCACGCGCAGCAGCGTCAGCCCGCCGAGCGCGAACAGCATCGCGTAGAGCAGGTTGGAGCGCCAGAAGGTGATCGCCGGCATCAGGAAGAAGACGAGGCTGAGGATCAGCACGCCCAGCGACACCGCGACCACCAGCCGGGCGATCGCGAAGCGCATCGATTGCAGCGATTCGACGCTGTAGACGCCGACTCCGACCGCGGTGAGCTGAAGCGTGATCGCGAACGTCAGCATGTGTGGGATGCGCGCGAAATCAGGGTCGGCGTCGCTGCCGATCTGCCACAGCCGGAGCAGCCAGCCGGCCTCCGCCGCGAGCATCAGCACCGCGAAGTCGATCAGGCCGAGCAGCAGCACCGTGTGCGGCACATAATGTTTGAACAGCCGGATCACGCCGCGGCCGCCCGATCTGGCAATGGATATGTAAGCCGTTCCGACACGCTTCGCACTGTCGCTCAAATTGACAAAGAAATTCTGAAAGCGGCGGGAAAAGGGGAGTTGTTTGTTGTTGGGGGGCCGGCCAAAGCGTGCCGCCGCGGGACAAGCGTGCGGTTTCGGGACGTTCGGGCGCGCCGTACCGCCGCCGCGGACGGGCGGGTGTCGACCGGGCGAACAGGCTCGCGGCCGGCTCCGAGCGCCTCTCGATGTTGCGCCGGCGCGGGTTGCGCCGCACCGCCGGCTTCGTCGCTCGCGCGCTCGCCCACCCCTGCTTCGCCTCGCTGCTGCCGTTCGAGCAGGCCCAGCTCGGCACCGACCCGCAGGGGCGGCGCAAGGCGCTGCTCGCGGCCCGCGCCCGGCTCGCGCAGGAGACGGTCGGGACGCGGGAGCCGCGCAAGGGGGGGGCGGCTGTGACGGCGGCGGGCGGCCATAAGCTCGCAAATCCGCCCTTTCAAGAGGCAAGATAGAAACGCCTCCGAACTATCCACAGGAATCTTCTTAACCCAGATGGAATCCGTTAGGTGCGACTCCGAAAGCCATGAGACCACGTTCTCGTGATCAGGAGCGAACGACCGGAAACGGCGAACACTCCAGGATCATTGCCAGAGCGCAGACGGCAACTTCCGCGAGGATGAAACCGTATAAGCGGCCGGCAGGGCGATCGAAGGAAGAAGCGTGAGGCACAGGCGAAAGCCGATGCCGCTCCCACTTTCCGACGAAGTCCGGCGCAACCGGAGCCTTCGGGCGAAAGAACCGCGAAAGGAACTGTCGAAGCCTGCTTTGACAGATTCCGCTGGGGACCTGCCGATGCCGCAAGGCTCGGACGGAGACCCGAGAAGGATCCGACTGAGTTGCAAGACTTAGCTGGAACCCGATCCGCCCGGCGAAAGCGCCATGCTGCGAGGCAAGGCGATCGTAACCAGGGAAGTGGGGGCTGGTGGCAACACCAGCCCCCATACTTTTTGGGGCGCTTTTCCCCTCTGCGCCCCATCGCGCCCGCCATCGCCTCCAATCGCGCGCCCAGCGCCCCGCATCGCGGGCTCCATCGGGCCCTCCCCGCCGGACGCGCGGGAGCGGCGATTAACCCTTTCATTACCGCCCGGCTGGCACATCAGCCATTCAGCCAAGCCGGGAAGACACGATGGTCCGCCTCTTTTGCAGCAGCGCGCTCGCCGCGGCCGGCCTGGCCGCTTCGCCCGCGCTTGCGCAGGCCGCCCCGGCCGACGAGGCGGTGCGCGTCCATGCCTCGCTGGGCTGCCTTGCCGCCGCCATCTACCATGAGGCGCGCTCGGAGCCCGACGCGGGCCAGCGCGCGGTCGCCCAGGTGGTGATGAACCGGCTGCGGCACCCCGCCTACCCCAAGACCGTGTGCGACGTCGTCCTGCAGGGGGCGAAGCGGACCACCGGCTGCCAGTTCACCTTCACCTGCGACGGCTCGCTCGCGCGCCGGCCCGAGCCGATCGCCTGGCAGAAGGCGATGGACATCGCCGCCGATGCGCTCGCCGGGCGCGGCGCTTCGCCGGTCGGCGAGGCGACCCACTATCACACCACCGCGATCCGCCCCTATTGGGCGCCCAGCCTCACCAGGGTCGCGACGCTCGGATCGCACATATTCTATGCCGGCGGGCCCGGCGGCCGCCGGGCGGCGAGCGCCTCCGGCCCGCGAAGGCAGCCCGGCGAGCCGAGGGTCTCGGTCGTCTATGCCGAGGCGGCGGAAGACGTCGCGGGCGCGGCCGTGAAGGTGCACCGCGGCGCGGTGCCCAGGCTCGGCGACTGAGGCGCCGCAGCGGGCCTCAGGCGCGAAGGCCGGCCTGGCGGAGCAGCGGCAGGAGCATCTGCCGATATTGCTCGATGCCCTCGCCGTAATTCACCCATGACACGGTCGCTCCGTCGAGGCCGGCGTCGGCCAGAACCTGCATCGTGGCGACGATCTGCTCGGGCGTGCCGATCAGCGGGATCGCGCCGAAGCCGGCGCAGACATGCTCCAACACCTCCGGCAGCACCTGGAAGCTGGTGGTCGGCGCCAGCGCGTTGACCATGTTGGCCGCCGCCTCCATGTCGCCTTTCTCCCTGGCGACATGGTTGAAATAGTCGCGCGCCTCGCGCTCGGTCTCGCGGCAGATGACGTAGACGCACGTCATCACCTTGATGTCCCTGCCGTATTTCTCGAGCGCGTTGCGCTTGATCGCGGCGACGATGTCGGCGGCGCCGTCGAGCGTCTGCAGGTTGAGGAACTGGATGTCGGCGTGCCGGGCGGCGAAATCGGAGCCGGCGGGGCTGCCGCCGGCGCCCATCAGCACGGGATGCGGGCGCTGGATCGGCTGCGGAGCGCTGTGGGCGGCCGGCACCTGGAAATATTCGCCGTCGAAATCGAACGTGTCTTCCGTCCACAGCCGCTTGAGCAAGGTCGCGAACTCGTCGGCGACCTTGTAGCGCTCGTCGTGGCTGCGTTCGGCCTCGCCGAACATTCGGGTCTCGCTGGCGTTCCAGCCGGCGACGAGGTTGAGTCCGAAGCGGCCGCCGGAAATATGGTCGACGGTGACGGCTTCCTTGGCCGCCCGCACCGGATGGACGGTCGGCACATGGACGGTGGCGAACACCTGGATCCGTTCGGTGATCGCGGCCAGCCCGGCCGCCCAGGTGAAGGTTTCGAAGCACAGGTCGTTCCAGTTGGTGGCGCCGCCGAAGCCCTTCCACCGCGCGATCGGGATGAGCGCATCGAAGCCGGCGGCCTCGGCCTGCAGCGCCAGGCGCTTGACCTCGTTCCAGTCGCCGCCCTTCAGCCGCCCCTCGGCCGCGGTGCAGCTGAAGCCGCCGCTGACGTTGAGCCCGAAAACCCCCAGCTTGAAGCGATTGCGCTCGTCGAGCATCGGTGGCTTGCGCGGGACCGTTTCACTGCTCTCCATCGCCCTGTTCTAGGCTATTAGCTTGGGCGAGCAAAACGGCATCGCCGCCGACTGGGGAGCGTCCTGTAACCCTGCCCGGCGGCGGAGCGAACAGGGGGGATGGAAGCGAATATGACCCGGCGCGCCTTCACGATCCCCTTGCTCTTGCCGACAGGCAAATGGTCCGCGGCGCTGGCGGTGCTGGCGCTGGGGGCGTGCGCGCCGGACTACCAGCCCAAGGTGGAGCAGGCGCCGGCCAAGGCGGCGGCGGCTTCGGGCCGGACGGAGACGGCGGTGTTCGCGGGCGGCTGCTTCTGGTGCACCGAGGCGGATTTCGAGAAGGTGCCGGGGGTGGTCTCGGCGGTGTCGGGCTATACCGGCGGCGACGTGGCGGAGCCGAGCTACGAGCAGGTGTCGGCGGGCGGCACCGGGCATTACGAGGCGGTGCAGGTCAGGTTCGATCCGGCGCGGGTGAGCTACGAGCAGCTCGCCGACTATTTCTTCCGAACCGTCGACCCGACCGATGCCGGCGGCCAGTTCTGCGACCGCGGCGAGAGCTATCGGACCGCGATCTTCGTGGCGAGCGAGGCGCAGCGGCGCACCGCGCTCGCGCAGAAGGAGGAAGCGGCGGCCAGGCTTGGATCGCCGGTCGTGACGCCGGTGCTTGGGGCCGGCGCCTTCTGGCCGGCCGAGGGCTACCACCAGGATTATTTCAGGACGAACGCGATCAAATACCGCTTCTACCGCAGCCGCTGCGGCCGCGACGCGCGGCTGGCGCAGCTGTGGGGCGCGCAGGCGAAGGGCTGACGCGCGCGTCCAGCGACCTTGGGGCGCCTGCGCCCGCGACGGCGCAGCGCCCTGGCTCCCGCTTCAGCCCGCCGCCTGGGCGGCCGGCTGCCGCGCGCCCAGCCGCTCGGCGAGCTGGTGGACGAGCACCGGCTTTTCCAGCGCGCCGGCCATGTTGAGGCCCAGTGTCTCGCCAAGGCGGACCGACGCCTCGAGCACGCGCCGGTCGAAGCCGCTGATGACGAGCACCGGCACGGTGCAGCCGACATCGGCGAGGAAGCGCATGATCTCGATCCCGTCGCAGCCGGCAAGGCCGAGGTCGACGGCGACCGCGTCCGGGGTGCGCGTGCGATAAGCCGAGCGGAAGCGCTCGACTCCGGTGGTTCGGACCGCGCGGTAGCCGCACGCCTCGCCGGCATGGGCGATGAAGCGGCCGACCAGCGGATCGTCGTCGATCAGCAGCAGCACCGGGCGAGGATCGGCCTCGCCCGGCGCGGCGTTCCCGCTCTGGAAGCCGAAGGCGGGGCTAGGCATGGTGGCCGGCCAGAGGCGGCCGTTTCTTGCGCGTCCATTCGCGCTGCTTCTGCTCGCGCTCCTCGGCCATCCGGCAGATCTGGACTCGGGTCGCCTGGAGGCCGCGCAGGCCGAAGCGGTAGAGCGCGCGCTGCCAGCTGATCAGCTCCTCGACGGTGAGCTTGTAGCGGCGGCAGGCTTCGTCGGCGGTCAGCAGGCCGGCTTCGACCGCGGCAACGACCTGGGCCTTGCGGCGCGCGACCCAGCGGCTGGTGTCGGGCGGCGGCAGGCGGTCGAGCGAGATCGGCTCGCGATCGGGTTCGAGGATCGGGTTCGGGTCGGGCATATCGGGCCATCCTTACGCTAGCCCCGCCCGGCAAGGGCCGTGATCGTCCCGCCGCGTTGATGGAATCTAAACAATCGCGGTTAACACGACGGGGCGCGCCCGCCCGTCGATGAACGGCGCGCGGTCAGGCCTTGCCGAGCACGCCCAGCGCGGCCGCCACCATCGCCTCGGTCGCGGTCGAGACCACCGCCTGGGCGTCGGGCGCCCAGAACGGGCTGTGCAGCGAGGGCAGCTTGGCCGGATCGCCGCCCGCCGCCTGCCACTTGTCGTGCGGCACGCCGCCGACCCAGAAGATCAGGCTTTCGATCGACTTGTCGGCAATATGGTAGCGGCTGAAATCCTCGCCGCCCATCACCGCAGGGGTCTTCACCACCCGATCGGCGCCGAACCGTTCGGTGAACAAAGCCGCGGTCGAGGCCGTGAGCTTGTCGGTGTTGAAGGTGGCGGGCGTATATTCGCCGTCGCGGATCGTCACCACCGGCATCCGATCGTCGGGCATTCCGGCCGCGATCGCCTCGCCGCGCACGATCCGGCGGATGCCGTCGAGCAGCAGCTTGCGCGTTTCAGGCGTGTAGCTGCGGACGGTGATCAGCAGCTTGGCTTCGTCGGGGACGATATTGTGCTTGGCGCCGGCGTGGAAGCTGCCGACCGTCACCACGGCGGGGTCCTGCGGGTTGGCCTCGCGGCTGACCAGGGTCTGCAGCGCGGTCACGATCCGGCTCGCCAGCACGATCGGATCCTTGGTGGTGTGCGGATAGGCGCCGTGGCCGCCGACACCCTTCACATTGATGTCGACGCTGTCGACATTGGCCAGCGCATAGCCCTGCGAATAGCCGATCACGCCGGCCGGAAGCGACGCGGCGTCGTGGAAGGCGATGGCGTGGGTGGGCTTGGGAAAGCGCGTGTAGAGGCCGTCGTTGAGCATCGCCAGCGCGCCCTCGCCGGTCTCCTCGCCCGGCTGCAGGATCATCACCAGCGTGCCGGACCAGCGGTCCTTCATCGCCACCAGCCGGCGCGCCGCGCCGACCCAGGCGGTCATGTGGGTGTCGTGGCCGCAGGCATGCATGATCCCGGTCTCGCCGCCGCCGCGGCTGGTGCCGCGCACCTTGCTGGCGAAGGGGAGGCCGGTCTGCTCGACCACCGGCAGCCCGTCCATGTCGGCGCGCATCAGCAGCACCGGCCCGGGGCCGTTCTCCATGACCGCGACGACCCCGGTCTTGCCGACGCCGGTGGTGACCTTGAAGCCGAGCTTCTTCGCCTCCGCCGCCAGCTTGGCCGAGGTCCTGACCTCCTCCATGCTGAGCTCGGGATTGGCGTGCAGGTCGCGGTACAGCGCGAGCAGCGACGGCATGTCGCTGGCGACCGCGTCGCGGAGCGGATCGGCGGCGGCGGCCGTGCTGGTCATGACGGAGAGGGACAGGAAGGCGGCAAACAGCGTGCTCCTCATGTGCGGCTTTCTGCTGACGCGGTGGCGGGGACGAGCTCGAGAATGTCGACGATGGACTCGAAGTGCGGATAAGGGAAGACGACCCGCCAGCGCTGCTCGGCGACTCGCTCGACGACCGCGGCCATGTCGCGCTCGCGGTCGCGGCCGTACTGGAGCGCGCGGCGCTCGTCGCCGAGCTGGAGCGTGCCGAGGAACACCATGCGGCGGCTGGTGTCGGGCAGGAACAGGCCGAGCGGGCGCTGCGATCCCGAGAGCTTGGCGAAGCTCATCAGGCCGTTCTCGATCCGCACCCGGCAATCGAACGGCGGATAGGCGATATAATCGAGCAGGCCTTCCGATTTGGCGCCGATCTTGATGGTGCGGCAGCGATAGTTGCCTTCGGGCGGGTTTTCCCAGTCGATGGCGGCGTCGGGCTGGACCAGGGCGCCTTCGCGGGCGATCGCCGGGCCGTGCCCGGCGGCCTGCGCCTTGCCGAGCCCGCGCACCCAGGCGGCGCGCCACTGGCGAAGCCGCGCCCGGTCGTCCTCGGTGGCGATCGAGCGCCAGTCGACCGCCTGGCTCGGCGTGAGCGGCTGGAGCGACGCGCTCCGAGGCTCGGTGCGGGCGGCGGAGCATCCGCACAAAGCGGCGGTGAGCAGGGTAAGGGCGGCCAGTCTCATACTCGATCGCTCATGGCGCCTGTTTGCTACAGCGCGGCGACGGGGACAAGCGGCGTGGCTCACTGGGCGGTCCAGCCCCCATCCATGGAGAGGTTGGCGCCGGTGAAGGCCGAGGCTTCCTCGCGGCAGAGGAACAGGGCCAGCGCCGCCACCTGGTCGACGGTGACGAACTTCTTGGTCGGCTGGGCGGCGAGCAGCACGTCGTTCATGACCTGCTCGCGGGTGAGTCCGCGCGCCTTCATCGTGTCCGGGATCTGGTTCTCGACCAGAGGCGTCCAGACGTAGCCGGGGCTGATGCAATTGACGGTGACGCCGCTGGTCGCGACTTCGAGCGCGACCGCCTTGGTGAGGCCGGCGATGCCGTGCTTGGCGGCGACATAGGGCGCCTTGTTGGGGCTCGCGACCAGGCTGTGGGCCGAGGCGGTGCTGATGATCCGGCCCCAGCCGCGCTCCTTCATCCGCGGCAGCGCGAGCCGGATGGCGTGGAAGGCCGCGCTCAGATTGAGGGCGATGATCAGGTCCCATTTGTCGATCGGGAACTGGTCGACCGGAGCGACGTGCTGCATCCCGGCATTGTTGATCAGGATGTCGACCCCGCCGAGCTCCTCCTCGGCGGCGCGGATCAAGGCTTCGATCTGGTCCGGCCTGGTGAGATCGGCGCCGTGGTAGCTAACGCGGACTCCGCCCGCCTCGATCTCGGCGCGCAGGCGCTCGATCTCGGCCGGATCGCCGAAGCCGTTGAGCATCACGTCGGCGCCCTCGGCGGCGAGCGCGCGCGCGCAGGCGAGGCCGATGCCCGAGGTGGAGCCGGTGACGAGGGCGGTTTTGCCTTTGAGGAACATGCGGGGCCTGGCCATTGAGGGGAGCCGTGCTTTTCGGACGGCCAGCAAAGGAATGCAACCGCCGCCCCGGCGAAGCATTGTCCCGGCACCTCAAGGAGACAGAAGATGCGCTTCGGCGACCGGGACACCAGCGACAACGTCGAGAGCCAGCGCGGGATGAGTTTCGGCGGCGGCGGCGGCGGCGGCTTCGGCGGCATGGGCGGGCTGCTGTTCGGGCTGGTGGCGAGCCGCTTCGGGATCGGCGGCATCGTCGTGCTGGTGATCCTGATGTTCGTGTTCGGCGGCGGCAATCCGCTCGGGATGCTGGGCGGCGGCGGCGGCACCGCGGTCGCGCCGCACCAGGCGACCGGGCAGAGCGCCGACCAGATCTGCCAGTCGGACCCCACCACCCGCTTCTCCTGCCAGGTGCTCGGATCGACCGAGACCGTGTGGACCCGGCTGTTCGCGGCGCAGGGCCGGCAATATCAGGCGCCGCGGCTGGTCTTCTACGACCGCAACGGCCGCTCGGGCTGCGGCGCCGCCCAGTCGGCGATGGGGCCGTTCTACTGCCCGAGCGACCAGCGCATCTATCTCGACACCGCCTTCTTCCAGGAATTGCAGCAGCGCTTCCGCGCGCCCGGCGATTTCGCCCAGGCCTATGTGATCGCGCACGAGGTCGGCCACCACGTCCAGCAGCTCACCGGCACGCTCGATCAGGCGCAGCAGGCGCAGTCGCGGGTCTCATCGACCGAAGGAAACGCGGTCCAGGTCCAGGTCGAGCTGCAGGCGGACTGCTATGCCGGCGTGTGGGCCGCCGCCGAGCGCGGCGCGATCGAGCCGGGCGACATCGAGGAAGGCATGCGCGCGGCCGAAGCGATCGGCGACGACACCCTGCAGCGCCAGAGCCAGGGCCGGGTCGTCCCCGAAAGCTTCACCCACGGCACCGCCGCCCAGCGCATGGCGGCCCTGCGCCGCGGGCTGGAGAGCGGCGATCCGAACGCGTGCCGGTTCTAGAAGCTGAACCGAAGCGTCGCGCGGGCGGTGGTGGGGGCGCCGGGGGCGATGTTGTTGTCGTTGTGGGCGGTGGCGAAATAGTCTGCGCCGAGCAAATTCTCGACGTTGAGCTGGGCTTCGATGCCGTGGGCGAGCTCGTAGAAGAGCGCGGCGTCGACGCGCGCATAGCCCGGCAGTGTGACCGCGTTGCCGATCGAGGCGAAGCTCTTCGTCCGAGCCACCACGCCGAGGCCTAGGCCCACCCGGCGGTCGAAATCGTAGCGGTTCCACAGCGAGAATTGATGGCGCGGGACGAGCGGAACCTCGCGGCCCTCGGGCGCGGCGGCGGTGGTGCGGGTGATCTGCGCCTTCTGCAGCGCGTAGCCGGCCGAGATCTGCCAGCGGTCGGTGATGTTGCGCTCGACCCCGATCTCGAGGCCGCGGCTGCGCTGGGCGCCGGTCAGAACGATCTCGCCGGGCGTCGGGCCGGCCGCGCGGGTGTTGGTCCGGTCGAGCCGGTAGAGCGCGATCGTGGCGAGCAGGCCCGGCAGCGGCTCCCACTTGGCGCCGACCTCGTAATTGTCGAACTTCTCGGGCTTGAGCGCGGCCGAAGTGACGTCGAGCGAGCCGAACTGGTCGCCCGCGCTGGGCAGATAGGAGCGGCTGTAGCCGGCGTAGAGCGAGAGCGTGCGAAGCGGCTTCAGGATCAGGCCGAGGCGCGGCGAGAACAGCTCGTCGGTGCGGCCGAAGGTCTGGCCGTCGTTGAGGTTCTCGACGTCGAGACTGAAGCGGTCGAAGCGCAGCCCGGCGACGATCTCGACGATCCCGAAACGAAGCTGGTCCTGGGCGTATACCGCCAGGATCGAGGCGTCGGCGGCGGTGAAGTTCGACGGCGTCCGGGCGGCGTTGGTGTTGACCGGGCGGAAGATCAGGTCGGCATCGATCGTGGGCGAGCCGGCGGGGACGGTCAGGGTCGCGCTGTCGGACGGCTGGAAGAATCCGTTGCGGCGGCGCTGTCGGCTGTCCTGGCCGCCGATCTCGAAACCGAGCAGGATCGTCTGGTCGATCCCGCCCAGGCGGGTCTGCCAGACGAGGTCGGTCTGGCTGAACAAATTCCTCCGGCGGGTCTCGTCATTATAGGCCGACAGCCGCACCTGTCCGGTCGCCTCGACCAGGTCGGCGGTGAAGACGTTCTGGTAGAATTTGTCGTAGTCGCCGTAGAGCGTGCGGTTGCGCAGGCTGAGGCCGTCGGCGAGGCTGTGCTCGATCGCCAGGCCCGCCAGATGCACGTCGGCGTCCGAATAGCTGGCTTCGGGATCGCCGAAGAACAGGCTGTCAGCACCCTCGAGCGGGCGGTCGTGGAAGGCCGGGACGCCGCGGTCGGCGGTGCGACGGTCGTGGAGGAACTCGTAGGAAAGGTCGATCCGGGTGCCGCCGCCGAGCACGACGGCCGCGGTGGGATTGACGGCGTAGCGCTCCAGCTCGACCCCGCGGCGGAAGCTCTCGCCATCCTCGTAGACGCCGTTGAGGCGCACGCCCGCGGCCGCTCCCAGCGGCTGGTCGACGTCGGCGGTGAGGCGCCAGGCGCCCTCGCTGTCGCCAGACAGCGCGAACTCGCGGTAGCCGGCGAGGCTGGGGCGCTTGGCGACCCGGTTGATGACGCCGCCGCCGCCGCCGCGGCCGAAGACCATCGCGTTGGGGCCGCGCAGCACCTCGATCCGCTCGGCATTGTAGAGGTCGCGGAAATACTGGACGTCGTCGCGGATGCCGTCGACGAAGAAGTCGGCGGTGCTGTTGTTGCCGCGCAGCGTGATCTGGTCGCGGTTGCCCTCGCCGGTGCCGGTCATGGCGCCGGGGACGAAGGTGAGCACCTCGCCGATCGAGCGCAGCGCCTGGTCCTCGATCTGGCTTTGCGTGATCACCGTGATCGATTGCGGGATGCTCTTGATATCGGTGTCGGTCCGGGTGGCGCTGCGGGTCGCCTGGACGCCGTATTGCGGCCGTGCGCCGGTGACGACGATCGGGTCCGAATCAAGCGCGGGATCGTCGGCGGCAAAGGCGGGACTGGCGAGCGCGCAGACCAGCGCGGCCGCGGAAAAGCGACTGGAATTCATCGATACCCCTTCAGCGCAGGTTGGCGCTGGACGAGTCGTTATCGCTTTTGAGAATTATTCGCAATAGCAGCGCTCATTCCGCTGCGAGCAGGCGCTCCGCACCGCCGAGATCGACGCTGACGAGCCGGCTGATGCCCTTTTCGATCATGGTGACGCCGAACAGCCGGTGCATCCGGCTCATCGTCACGGCGTTGTGGGTGACGATCAGGTAGCGCGTGTCGGTTTCCCCCACCATCCGGTCGAGCAGATCGCAGAAGCGTTCGATGTTGGCATCATCGAGCGGCGCGTCGACCTCGTCGAGAACGCAGATCGGCGCGGGGTTGGTGAGGAACAGGGCGAAGATCAGGGCGACCGCGGTCAGCGCCTGCTCGCCGCCGGAGAGCAGGGTGAGGGTGGAGAGCCGCTTGCCGGGCGGCTGCGCCATGATCTCGAGCCCCGCCTCCAGCGGGTCGTCCGATTCGATCAGCTCGAGATGCGCCTGGCCGCCGTCGAACAGCGTGGTGAAGAGGCTTCGGAAATGGCGGTCGACCGCTTCGAAGGCGGCGAGCAGGCGCGCGCGCCCCTCGCGGTTGAGGCTTCCGATCGAGCCGCGAAGCCGGTTGATGGCGAGGCCGAGCTCCTCGCGCTCGGACTGGCTGGCGGCGCGGCCTTCGTCGAGCTCGGCCAGCTCGCGCTCGGCGACAAGGTTAACGGGGCCGATCCGCTCGCGCTCGGCGGTGAGGCGGTCCATGGTCGCCGATTCGGCGGCGGCGGGCGCGAGGTCGGCGGCGTCGAAGCCGATCCGTTCGGGCAGCAGCGGCGGCGGGCATTCGAACCGCTCGCCGGCGATCCGCGCCATCTCGATCCGGCGGCTCTCCTGGCTCTCGTGGCGGGCGACCGCCCCGGCGCGGGCCTCGCGGGCGATCGACAGCGCCTCGCCGACCTCGGCCAGCCGGGCGTCGGCCTGGCGCAGCGCCGCCTCGGCCTCGCGCTCGGCGGCGAGCGCGGCTTCGGCCGACTCGGCGGCCGCCGCGCTTTCGGCCTCAAGGCTGCCGAGCTGGGCGGCGATGGCGGCGGGGGCGTCGGCGAGCCGCTCGGCTTCCTCCTCGGCGGCGGCGATCCGGCGGCCGAGCTCGGCGTGGCGCCTGGCGGCATCGGCGGAGCGCACCTTCCAGTCGGCGGTTTCCCGGGTCGCCGCCTCGGCGCGCTGCTTGTCGGCGCTGATCTGGCGGGCGTGGGTGGCGGCTTCGGCGCGGACTTCGGCCAGCGCGCGCTGCGCGGCCTCGGCGTTGCGGCGCAGATCGGCGACGCCCGCTTCGGTGGCGGCGGCGTCGGGGAGGGCCCTGACGACCGCGGCCGCCGCTTCGAGCGCCTGGCGCGCGTCGGCAAGGTCGGCCTCGGCCGCGGCGGAGCGCTCGGCCAGGCCGGTGCGGCGGACGTCGAGCCGCTCGATCGCGACGTTGGCGGAATCCTCCTCGCGGCCGGCCTCGCGGATCGCCGCGGCGGCCTCGGCCTCGGCGCGGCGGGCGGCGTCGGCGGCGGCGCGCGCGGCGGCGATCTCGGCGACCGCGGCCTCGGTCCGGCCCTGCGCGAAGCTGACATTGTCCGCCGCCTCGGGCAGCGCCTGCTCGATCTCGGCGAGCCGGTTGACCCGGATCAGGCGCTCGGCGGCGGCCGCTCCAAGGCCGCTGGCGACGAAGCCGTCCCAGCGGCGAAGCCGGCCGTCGCGGGTGACGAGGCGCTGGCCGACGGCGAGCGCGATGCTGCCGTCGTCGGCCTCGACCACGCCGATCTGGGCGAGCCGCCGGTGAAGCGCCGCCGGCGCCTGGACCCGGTCGGCGAGCGAGTCGCAGCGTTCGGGCAGCGCCGGATCGCCCTCGCCGATGGCGGCGCCGGTCCAGACGCGCGCGGCGCCGCCGTCGAGCGAGGCGTCGAGATCGTCGCCGAGCGCCGCGGCGAGCGCGCGTTCATAGCCCCTGGCGGCCTTGAGATGGTTGATGGCTCGGTCTGCGCCGGCGCTTTCGACCGCCTTCAGCAGCGCCTTGGCCTCCGACTGGAGCGCGTTGAGCACCGCGCGCGCCGAGGATCCTTCGCTTTCCGCCTTGTCGCGGGCGGCGGCGGCGTCGGCGCGCCGGGCTTCGGCGGCGCCGATCGACCGGGCGGCCTGTTCGAGCGCTTCCTCGGCCGCCTCGCGCTTCAGCCGGGCGGTCCGGCGCGCCTCGACCAGCGGAGCCTCGTCGCCGAGCTCCGCCATCTGCTCGGCGAGCCTGCGGGTCTCGGCCTCGGCGCGCGCGAGCTTGGTCCGGGCGGCTTCGAGCGCGGCCTGCGCGACGCGCGATTCGGCCTGCTCGGCGGCCTGCACCGCGCGCGCCTTGCCGAGCGCCGCTTCGGCCTCGCGCGCGGCATCCTCATGCTCGACGGTGCGGATGTCGATCGTGCCGCGACCGGCTTCGGCCTCGGCGATGCGCGCGGCGATCGCCGCCGCTTCCGCCTCGAGCCGGGCGAGCGCCGCCCGCGCGTCCTCGCCCAGCGCTTCCTCACGGGCGCGGTCGGCGGCGAGCGACGACTGCTTCTCGCCAAGCTCGTGGAGCCGCCGCGCGAGCGTGTCGCGCTCCGCCCTGAGCGCCGCGAGCCGGTGGCCGAGCGACGTCGAAAGCTCGCGCGCGGCCTGCGCCGCGCTGCGCCGGTCGGCGAGCATCCTGGCGGCCTGGGTCTGGTGGGCGGCGGCGGCGCGCTGCGCCTCGGCGGCCTTTTCGACGGCCGCCACGGCCGCTTCCGCTTCGCCCTTGGCGGCATCGGCGGCGGCGGCCGCCTCGCGCCAGCGCGCGAAGATCAGCCGCGCCTCGGCGATCCGGATCTGGTCGGTGAGCTTGCGGTAGCGCTCGGCCGCCTTGGCCTGGCGCCGAAGCGCGGCGGCGCGCTGCTCCATGTCGGCGAGCACTTCGTCGAGCCGGACGAGGTTGGTCTCGGCCGCGCGCAATTTCTGCTCGGCGTCCTTGCGGCGGACGTGGAGGCCGGAAATGCCGGCGGCCTCCTCCAGCATCATGCGCCGCTCGGTCGGCTTGGCGGCGATCACCTGGCTGATCTTGCCCTGGCTGACCAGCGCCGGCGAATGGGCGCCGGTGGCGGCGTCGGCGAACAGCAGGGCGACGTCCTTGGCGCGAACGTCGCGGCCGTTGACCCGGTAGGCGGAGCCGGCGCCGCGCTCGATCCGGCGGGTCACCTCGACCTCGCCCTCGCGGCCGAAGCTGGTGTCGCCGGGCACGTCGGCGGCGGCGCGTTCGACCAGCAGCGAAACCTCGGCGAAATCGCGGGCGGGGCGCGATGCGGTGCCTGCGAAGATGACGTCGTCCATGCCGGCGCCGCGCATCGACTTGGGCGAGCTTTCGCCCATCACCCAGCGGATCGCCTCGAGCACGTTGGATTTGCCGCAACCGTTGGGCCCGACGACCCCGGTGAGCCCGGCCTCGATCCTGAGCTCGGCCGGCTCGACGAAGCTCTTGAAGCCCGAAAGCTTGATCCGCTTTATCCGCAAGGCCGCCCCCCCGAGCGCGTCATCGTGCGGCTACCCTCCGGGCGATCCGAGCAGCGGCTCGAGCGAAGACCAGTCGTGGACGTGCTCGGCCTTCTTGCCGTTGAGGAGGAACATCGGGGTACCCTCGAGCTTGTGCTGCTCGACCGCGACCTTGCGCATCTCGACCAGCTTGGCGACCGCGGCGGCGTCGCCGAGGCAGGCCTGCGCCTTGGCGGCGGGGATCCCGCCCTGGACGGCGAGCGCGTCGAGCCCGCCCAGAGCGGCGAAGCGGCTGACCTGCTGGCGCGGACTCATCGCGGCGAGCTCGGCCTGCTGCGCCTGGGCGGTCGACTGGATGCGCGCCATCCACTGCGGCTGGGTGCGGAAATAGCGGTCGGCGAGGCTGAAATAATCGCCGGTCGCGGCGCAGCGGCTGAGCAGGGCGGCGGCCATGTCGGCGGGGTCGCGCACGAAGTTGCGGAATTCGAAGCTGACCCGGCCGCTCTTCACATATTTGTCGAGCAGCACCGGCACGCCCTGCTCGGCGAAGCGCGCGCAATGGTTGCAGGTGAAGGAGCCGTATTCGACCAGCTTGACCGGCGCGGCCGGGTTGCCGATCCGGTAGCCGCCCTCGGGCGTCACCGCCACCGCCTTGGTCCAGTCGCGCGCCGCCGCCTGTTTGGCCGGAGCGGCCGGCAGGCTCGCCGCGGCGCCCGCCAGCGCGGCGGCGGCGAGGCCGAGCGCGAGGCGGCGGATCATGAGCCGAGCGCCTCGCGGATCTTCGGCTCGAGCGCTTCCCAGGTGCCGGCATTCTCCGCCAGCTTGCCGTTGATCAGGAAGGCCGGCGTGCCCGGGAAGCTCGGGTTGTCCTGCACCGCCTTCTGCTGGATCTGGACCAGCCGGTTGATCTCGGCCTCGTTGGCGAGGCACTGCTGCGCCCGCTCGGCAGGCACGCCGCGGACCCGGACGAACTGCACGAGGCCGGCGCGCTCGGCCATCGCTCCGACCACCTGCTGCGGCTGCAGCGCCGAAAGCTGCTGCTGCTCGGCCTGCGACATGCCCTGGAGCTTGCCGATCCATTCCTCCTGCGCGGCGAACATCTGGTCGGTGAGCTTGAAGAACGGGCCGGGGCCGCCGCAGCGGGCGAGCAGGGCGGCGGCAAGATCGGCCGGATCGCGCACGAAATTGCGGATCTCGAAGCTGACCTGCCCCGTCTTCACATATTTGTCGATCAGCGGCTGCGCCCCGGTTTCGGAGAATTCGGCGCAGTGGCTGCACGTCATCGACGCATATTCGACCAGCCGCACCGGCGCGTTGGGATTGCCCATCACGAAGCCGCCTTCGGCGCTCGGGCTGACGGTCTGGGTCCAGTCGCCGCCGTTCGGCGCCGGGATCGCGGCCGCGGCCGGGCCCGAAGCCCCCGCCGAACCATTGCCGGTCTCGCCGCCCTGGTCGCCGCAACCGGCGAGCAGGAGCGCCAGCGCCGCGATGCTGATCGATGCCTTCATTTCACCCTCTCAATTTGCCGACGATCGGGATCGCCGTCACCGGCGCGGTTGCAACGGGCGCCCCTTCGCTTGCCGCGACATGCCGCGCAAGCGATTCCAGCACCGCGCGAAGCTCCGGATCGGCGACCGAGCGCAGGCTGGCGCCGAGCTCGGCCGAAATCGGACGAAGCGACGGCGGGGCGGCGCGCGGCTTGGCCTTCAGCGCCTGAACGCTGCCTTGCCGAAAGGCCACCCGGGCGACCGCGGTGTAGCCGAAGAAGCGGTTGACGCGCTCGGCGATGACCGGGGCGACATGCTGCATCATCGTCGCGTGGGCGCCCTCGACCACCAGCGTGAGCACTCCGTCGGATCGCTTGCCGGGCGGGAAGCGGATCGATTCAGGCGAGGAGACGCCGGCGTAGCGCTCGCCGACGATCTCGCGCCAGCGGCTGACCACGGAGGACTGGACGAAGCCGAAGCGGCGGAAGGCGGCGCGGCCGACGTCGGGCATCATGTCGCCGACCGAGCGCGCCCGGCGCGCCCGCTGCGGCTCATCGGCGGCCGCGCGGGCCGATTTCGACCGCGCCTGCCCGACCGTCTTCACCGTTTTTTGTGGCCCGCCCGATTTGCCCATTCGGCGCAGCATGGCATAGGCCGCGCATGGCCGTCGATGCCCCTAATGCGCTTTTGCGCTGGTATGCTGTGGATAAGAGACGATTGCCCTGGCGCGCCGAGGCGGGCGAGCGGCCGGACCCCTACCGGGTGTGGCTTTCCGAGGTGATGCTCCAGCAGACGACGGTCGCGATGGCGCGGCCTTATTACGACACGTTCACCGCCCGCTGGCCGACCGTGGAGGCGCTCGCCGCGGCCGCCGAGGACGAGGTCATGGCCGCCTGGGCGGGGCTCGGTTACTATGCCCGGGCGCGCAACCTGGTCGCCTGCGCGCGCGCCGTCGCGCTCGGGCATGGCGGGCGCTTCCCGGACAGCGAGGCGGCGCTGCTCAAGCTTCCGGGCATCGGCCGCTACACCGCCGCCGCGATCGCCGCCATCGCCTTCGGGCGGCGGGCGGTGGTGGTCGACGGCAATGTCGAGCGGGTGGTCTCCCGCCTGTTCGCGGTGGCCGAGCCGCTGCCGGGCGCGAGGCCGAGGCTGTACGCGCTCGCCGACCGGATCACGCCGGCCGGGCCGGCGGGCGATTTCGCGCAGGCGATGATGGATCTGGGCGCCACGATCTGCACGCCGCGCGCGCCGGCCTGCGGGATCTGCCCGCTGGCGGCGCTGTGCGAGGCGCGGCGGGAGGGGCGGCCGGAACATTATCCGGTCAAGGCCGCCAAGCGCGCCAAGCCGCGCAGGCAGGGCATCGCCTACTGGCTCGAGCACGACCGCCACGTGCTGCTCGTCCGGCGGCCGCGGCGGGGGCTGCTCGGCGGCATGCTGGCGCTTCCGACGGGGCGCTGGGATGCCGAGCCCGCCGAGGGCGCTCCCGCCGCCGCCGAATGGAGCGACGCCGGCGCGGTCGCCCACGTCTTCACCCATTTCTCGCTGAGCTTGCGGCTGCTGTGCGCCGCCGCCGAGGCGCGCGAGCCGGAGGGGGTGTGGTGGCCGGTCGACACACTCGCCGAAGCGGGCCTCCCCACCGTCTTCGCCAAGGCCGCCTCGCGCGGCCTGGCGTGGCGCGACCTCAGGGCGGCGGCGGCCTGATGCGGCCCGGCTTCACCGGCTCGAGCGTCGATCGCGCCGATCATCTGCGGCTGGACGCCGCGCGAATCGCCGAGCTCGGCGCGAGCTTGCGGGCGCGGCTGCTCCGGCTGTCGGCGCTCGATCCGCATCTGGACGAGGCGGGGCGGCTCGCCTGGGGCTCGCTCGCCGAGCTCGAGGCGGAGGCCGAGCTGATCTTCCTCGGCCTCGACGGCGATTCGCCGCTGTTCGCGCCGCTGCCGAGGCTCGAGCCCAGCGGCCAGCGCGCCTTCAGCGTGTTCCGGATCCTCGATTCGATGGCGCCCGAGGACGCCGCGCTCTGGGGCACCGCGCGAAGCCTGATCGAATGGCACAACCGCCACCGTTTCTGCGGCGTCTGCGGCGGCGCCAGCGCCGTGTTCCGCGCCGGCTGGGGGCGCAAGTGCCCGGGCTGCGGCGCCGAGCACTTCCCGCGCGTCGATCCGGTCGTGATCATGCTCGCCGAGCATGACGGGCGGGTGCTGCTCGGCCGCCAGCCGCAATATCCGCCGCGGCGCTACTCGGCGCTCGCCGGCTTCGTCGAGCCGGGCGAATCGATCGAGGAGGCGGTGGCGCGCGAGTTGCGCGAGGAGGCGGGGATCCGGGTGCGCGACGTGCGCTACGTCGCCAGCCAGCCCTGGCCGTTCCCCGGCTCGCTGATGATCGCCTGCCTCGCCGAGGCGGAGGACGACGCGCTCACCATCGACCGCACCGAGCTTGAGGACGCGCTGTGGATGGACCGGGCCGGGGTCGAAGCGGCGCTCGCCGGCGCTCCCGACGCGCCGTTCCTGGCCCCGCCGCGCTTCGCGATCGCCAATACGCTGCTTCGGGCATGGGCCGAGCGATAGCGCGCCCGCTTGCCCCTTCGCCGCGCCGCAACTAAAGGGGCGCGGTTTCATTCTTGTCGTGCGCCCTGTCCTGCGGCTGCGCGTTGTTCGGAGGTTCAGATGGACGATCGCTTCAACACGATAGCGGGCTGGGTGCTGGGCGCCGGCATCGTCGCGCTCGGCTCGTCGATCCTGACCGGCGAGGTGTTCCACGCCGAACGGCCCGAGAAGATGGGCTATCCGATCGAGGGCGTGGTCGAGGAAGGCGAGGGCGGAGGCGCCGACGCCGAGCAGCCGATCGCTGCCTATCTCGCCGCTGCCGATGCCGCCAAGGGCGAGCAGGTCTTCAAGAAATGCGCCGCCTGCCACACCGTCAACCAGGGCGGCGCCAATGGCCTCGGGCCCAACCTGTGGGGCACGATGGGCAAGCCGCTCGCCCATGTTCCGGGCTTTGCCTATTCGGATGCGTTGAAGACGAAAGGCGGCACCTGGACCTGGGAGGCGATGAGCGACTGGCTCAAATCGCCCAAGAACTTCGCGCCCGGCACCAAGATGACCTTCGCCGGCCTCTCCAAGCCCGAGGATCGCGCCAACCTGATGGTCTGGCTCAACTCCCAGGGCAGCAGCATGCCGCTGCCGCCGCCGCCCGCCGCGGCCGGCAATCCCGCGCAGGCGGCCGCCGAAGCTTCCGACGCCGGCGCTCCGGGCAAGGGCGAGGACGAGCCGGTGCTGACCGAGGCCGAGGCGGCCAAGCAGCCGGTCGGCCGGGTCCAGGGTGATGGCGCTCCGGCCGTCGCCGGCCGCGAGGGTCAGGCCAAGACGAAGGCCGAATAAGCGGCCGCTTGCCTCGGCGCGGTCACTTCACCGCGTGCAGGCGGTGCTCGCTCCCCGCATAATAGCGGCACAGATAGTCCCAGCCTTCCTCGGCCGTTTCCGCGAAGTGGAACAGCTCGAGATCCTGGGGTGAGATGACGCCCTCGTCCACGAGCGCCTCGAAGTTGATCACCCGGTTCCAATAGTCCCGGCCGTAGAGCAGGATCGGCATCGGCTTGATCTTGCCGGTCTGGATCAGCGTCAGAAGCTCGAAACATTCGTCGAACGTGCCGAATCCGCCCGGGAACACCGCCACCGCGCGGGCGCGCAGCAGGAAGTGCATCTTCCTGAGCGCGAAATAGTGGAACTGGAGGCTGAGGCCCGGCGTGACATAGGGGTTGGGCAACTGCTCGTGCGGAAGCACGATGTTGAGGCCGATCGAATCCTTGCCCTCGTCGGTCGCGCCGCGATTGGCCGCTTCCATGATCGACGGGCCGCCGCCCGAGCAGACGACGAACTGCCGCCGCCCCTCCGCATCGCGGTCCACCCGGCTGCTGATCCGGGCGAGCTGGCGGGCGACGTCGTAATAATGCGACTTGGCCTTCAGGCGCTCGGCGATGTGGCGCTGCCGGTCGGTCGAGGCGGCCGCGATCAGGGCGTCGGCCTTGTCCGGCTCGGGGATCCGGGCCGAGCCGTAGAAGACGAAGGTGGAGGCGATCCCCGCCTCCTCGAGCAGCAGCTCGGGCTTCAGCAGCTCGAGCTGGAAGCGGACGGGGCGCAAATCCTCGCGCAGCAGGAAATCGAGGTCCTGGAAGGCGAGGCGGTAGGCGGGGTCTTCGGTCTGCGGGCTCGAGGTCGCGTGGTTGGCAACTTCGGCTTCCTCGCGAGCGGGAGAAAAGACGCGCTTCGGCGGAACGGGATCGGTCATCCGGACCCTTTAACGGCAGTAGGGACCTTTTCCCATATCGAAGTGAAAATGGTTTGAATGAAAGCCGTTGGCGTCGGGGCCAAGGCCGATCCGGAAGCGCCGGCAGCCGGCCTCGTGCACGGCGCGCAGGAACGAGCGCACATCCTCGTCCCCGCTCCGCCATCCGTCGAGCACCGTCACCCGGCGGCCGTCCTCCAGCACGAAGGCGGCGATGTCGACGGCGTTGGAGCGGCCATGCTCGCTCAATTTGCCGCCGGCGAGGCCGTTCACCGGCCGGCAGCTGTAGGTGCCGAAGCTGTCGATCCGGGCGACTCGGCTGCCGAGATGCTGCAGCGCCGCGGCCTGCACCGCCTCGCGCGACCAGCGCGCGAACTCGCGGGCGAGCGGGCAGGTCATCGATCCGAGGTTGGTGACGCTCGTGCCGATCTCGAGCAGCTGGACCGTGCCGATCGCGCTGCAGCCGCTCTCGAAGGCGCGGTCGGGCAGCGGCGTGAACGACACGTTCTCGCGCTCGAGCTCGGCATGGCACTGGAGCGTCGCCGGGTCGGGCTCGGCCTGGACCGTCACCGGCAGCTTGGAGGCGCGCGTCGGCGCCGGCGCGCGGGCCTCGGGCCGCTCGGCCTGCGGGATGCAGCCGGCCAGCAGCAGCAACGATAGAAGGAGCCCCCTCCGCATGGCCGAATCGTGCCGGGGCGGGAGTCGGCGGGTCAAGCGGAGGCGAGTCGAATCGTGCGGCGGGTGAGTCGAACCGTGCAGCGGCGCTGTTGCGAACTATTCTCAATAAGCTTGCTTCCGCGGGAGGAGCCCGATACGACGGCTCATGCCTTCGGCGCTTCGATCGATCCTGAACGCCAAGCCGTTCCTCTGGGCGCTGCTCGCGATTCCGGCCGCGCTGATCGTTTCCGGCTACCTCTCCGGCGATGCCTTGCCGGGCGATTACCTGCACGAGACCGGCGAATGGTCGGCGCGGCTGATCATCTTCGCGCTGATGCTGACGCCGCTCTCGATGCTGTTGCGGGGCCGCTCCTGGGTTGCCTGGCTGCTGCGCCGCCGCCGCGCGTTCGGGGTCGCCGCCTTCAGCTACGCGCTGCTCCACCTCATCTTCTACGTCCTCGACATGGAGACTTTGCGCAACATCCTCGCCGAAATCGGAGCGCTCAGCATCTGGACCGGCTGGGCCGCCCTCCTGCTCATGCTGCCGCTCGCGCTGACCAGCAACGAGGCTTCGGTGCGCGCGCTCAAGGCGGGCTGGAAGCGGCTTCAGCGGCTCGCCTACCCGGCGGCGCTGCTGACCCTGGCCCACTGGGTGTTCGTGCACGACAATCTGGTGCCGGCGCTCGTCAGTTTCGCGCCGCTGGCGCTGCTCGAAGGCTGGCGCGTCGCGCGTTCGCTTCGCCGCGGTTCATCGCGCGGCCATCGTTCCGCCCCTATCTGAACCCGGGCTCTATCGGAGGGATATCAATGAAGTACCTGCCTCACGCACTGCTCGCCGCGGCCGCGCTCGGAGTCGCGTCGCCGGCGCTCGCCACCGGCAAGATGTCCTGCAACGCGGGGCCGCAGAAGAGCTGGAAGAGCCAGGCGGCGCTCAAGGCGAGCCTCGCCAAGCAGGGCTGGCAGGTGCGCAAGTCGAAGATCGATGGCGGCTGCTACGAGGTCTACGGCACCGATCCCAAGGGCAACCGGGTCGAGGCCTATTTCCACCCGGTGACGTTCGAGAAGCTGCTCGTCTCCCGCCGCGGCCAGGTGCTGTACCGCAAGCCGGTGGCGCAGGAGATGCGGCCGGCGCGCGTTCCCTAGGGAAACCGCCCGGCCCGCCGCCCGCGCCGCGCGCGGGAAGCACCCCCCGACGATAATAGCGACGATCCGCGCGCGGCCCGTTGACAGCGGGTCAGCCGCCGCTATGTCCGCGGGCGGGCCACGCCGTCCCAACGCGGCGCGTGCTCTCTGCGAGGAGAGTTGCAGTGATGAATGACATGACCGGCTCCGCCGGCGCGCTTGCGCAGCGGACCAAACCTACGATCCGTCCCGCGCGTCCTTATTTTTCTTCCGGACCGTGCGCCAAGCCGCCGGGATGGGGCCCCGAACATCTTGCACTGGGCTCGCTCGGGCGGTCGCACCGCTCGAAGCTCGGCAAGGCGCGGCTTTCCTATGCGATCGAGCTTACCCGCAAGGTGCTCCGAGTGCCGCCGGGCCACCGCATCGGCATCGTGCCCGGATCCGACACCGGCGCGGTCGAGATGGCGATGTGGTCGATGCTCGGCGCCCGGCCGGTGACGATGCTTTCGTGGGAAAGCTTCGGCGAAGGCTGGGTCAGCGATGCCGTCAAGCAGCTCAAGCTCGACGCCAAGGTGGTGACCGCCCCCTATGGCGCGCTTCCCGACCTCGCCGCGGTCGATCCCGCGCATGACGTGGTCTTCACCTGGAACGGCACCACGTCGGGCGTTCGGGTTCCGGACGGCGACTGGATCAGCGATGCGCGCGAGGGGCTGACGATCGCCGACGCCACCTCGGCGGCGTTCGCCCAGGACCTGCCCTGGCCCAAGCTCGATGTCGCCACCTTCAGCTGGCAGAAGGTGCTCGGCGGCGAGGGCGGGCACGGCATGCTGATCCTCGGGCCGCGCGCGGTCGAGCGGCTCGAAAGCTACGCGCCGCCGCGGCCGCTGCCCAAGATCTTCCGGATGACCAAGGGCGGCGCGCTGATCGAGGGCATCTTCCAGGGCGAGACGATCAACACGCCGTCGATGCTGGCCGTCGAGGATTACATCTTCGCGCTCGAATGGGCGCAGGGGCTGGGCGGGCTCTCGGCGCTGGTCGCGCGCGCCGACGCCAACGCCGCCGCGGTCGACGAATGGGTGCAGCGCACGCCCTGGATCGAGCATCTCGCCGCCGATCCGGCGACCCGCTCCAACACCAGCGTCTGCCTCAAGTTCGCGGATTCGGCGGTGCCGGGCCTCGACTCCGACGCTCGCAACGCGCTGGTCAAGAAGATGGCGCTGCTGCTCGAGGCGGAGGACGCCGCCTACGACATCGCGGGCTACCGCGACGCTCCGCCGGGGCTGCGCATCTGGTGCGGCGCCACGATCGAGACCGACGACATCGAGGCGCTCTGCCCCTGGCTCGACTGGGCCTTCCACGAAGCGCGCAGCAACTAAGGATCGACATGCCAAAAGTACTTATCTCGGATCAGATGGATCCGAAGGCCGCCGAGATATTCCGCGCGCACGGCGTCGAGGTCGACGAGCGGCCCGGCCTGTCGAAGGAGGAGCTCAAGGCGATCATCGGCGGCTATGACGGCCTCGCCATCCGGTCGGCCACCAAGGTCACCGCCGACCTGCTCGACGCCGCCACCCGGCTGAAGGTGATCGGCCGCGCCGGGATCGGCGTCGACAATGTCGACATCCCCGCCGCGACCTCGAAGGGCGTGGTGGTGATGAACACGCCGTTCGGCAATTCGATCACCACCGCCGAGCACGCGATCGCGCTGATGTTCGCGCTCGCCCGCGAGCTTCCCGCCGCCGACGCTTCGACCCAGGCCGGCAAGTGGGAGAAGAACCGCTTCATGGGCGTCGAGCTGACCAGCAAGACGCTCGGCCTGATCGGCGCCGGCAACATCGGCTCGATCGTCGCCGAGCGCGCGCTGGGCCTGCGCATGAAGGTGATCGCCTACGATCCCTTCCTGACGACCGAGCGGGCGATCGACCTCGGCATCGAGAAGGTGGAGCTGGACCAGCTGCTCGCGCGCGCCGACTTCATCACGCTTCACACGCCGCTGACCGACCAGACCCGCAACATCCTGTCGCGCGAGGCGCTGGCCAGGACCAAGCCCGGCGTGCGCATCATCAACTGCGCGCGCGGCGGCCTGATCGACGAGGCGGCGCTGAAGGAGGGGCTGGAGAGCGGCCACATCGCCGGCGCCGCGCTCGACGTGTTCGTCGAGGAGCCGGCCAAGCAGAGCCCGCTGTTCGGCACTCCGGGCTTCGTCGCGACGCCGCATCTCGGCGCCTCGACCACCGAGGCCCAGGTCAACGTCGCGATCCAGGTCGCCGAGCAGATGTCGGACTTCCTCGTGCGCGGCGGGGTCACCAACGCGCTCAACATGCCGTCGCTCTCGGCCGAGGAGGCGCCCAGGCTCCGTCCCTATATGGCGCTGGCCGAGAAGCTCGGCAGCATGGTCGGGCAGCTTGCCCACGGCGCGCTTTCCTCGATCTCGATCGAGGTCGAGGGCGCGGCCGCCGAGCTCAACCCCAAGCCGGTGACGGGCGCGGTGCTGGCGGGCTTCATGCGAGTCCATTCCGACACGGTCAACATGGTCAACGCGCCGTTCCTGGCGAAGGAGCGCGGGCTCGACGTGCGCGAGATCCGGCACGAGCGCGAGGGCGATTACCACACCCTCGTCCGGGTGACGGTCAGGACCTCGATCGGGGACCGTTCGGTCGCCGGGACGCTGTTCGGGAACGCCGCGCCGCGGCTGGTCGAGATTTTCGGGATCATGGTCGAGGCCGAGCTCGAAGGCGAGATGATCTACATCGTCAACGACGACGCGCCCGGCTTCATCGGCCGGCTCGGCACCATCCTCGGCGAAGCCCGGGTCAACATCGGCACCTTCAACCTCGGCCGCCGGACGGCGGGAGGCGAGGCGGTGGCGCTGGTTTCGGTCGACAGCCATGTCGAGCCCGAGGTCGTCCGCCAACTGGCGGCCATACCGGGGGTCCGAACGGTGAAGCCGCTCCGGTTCTGACGTCGCTGATCGTCATGCCGAACTTGATTGAGCATCCCTGGCAGGGTGCCGCCGCGGGCGCGGCAGGAAGCCTCGCACCCGTTCGGCGGGACGGGGTGGGTGGACGGGCCTTGCCCGCCGCCCTAGAGCCTCGCCCGTAATTCCTGAGGGGAAAAGCGTGGGCAACGTCACCGTCATCGGCGGCCAATGGGGCGACGAGGGCAAGGGCAAGATCGTCGACTGGCTGTCGAGCCGGGCCGACGTCGTCGTCCGCTTCCAGGGCGGGCACAATGCCGGTCACACCCTGGTGGTCGGCGACCAGGTCTACAAGCTGTCGCTGCTTCCCTCCGGGGTCGTGCGCGGGACGCTCAGCGTCATCGGCAACGGCGTGGTGCTCGATCCGTGGGCGCTCCAGGCCGAGATCGGCAAGCTGCGCGAGCAGGGGGTGGAGATCACCCCCGACACGCTCCAGATCGCCGACAATTGCCCGCTCATCCTGCCCATCCACCGCGACCTCGACGCGCTTCGCGAGGACGCCAGCGGCGCGGGCAAGATCGGCACCACCCGCCGCGGCATCGGCCCGGCCTATGAGGACAAGGTCGGCCGCCGGGCGATCCGGGTCTGCGATCTGGCCCACGTCGGCCACCTCAAGCCCCAGCTCGACCGGCTGTGCGCGCACCACGACGCGCTTCGCGCCGGCTTCGGCGAGCCCCCGGTCGACCGCGACAAGCTCACCCGCGACCTCGCCGAGGTCGCCGACTTCGTGCTTCAGTTCGCCCACCCGGTCTGGCTCACCCTCAACCAGGCCAAGGCGCGCGGCGACCGCATCCTGTTCGAGGGCGCCCAGGGCGTGCTGCTCGACGTCGACCACGGCACCTATCCGTTCGTCACCTCGTCCAACACCGTCGCCGGCACCGCCGCGGCGGGCACCGGGCTTGGCCCCTCGGCCGCCGGCTTCGTGCTCGGCATCGTCAAGGCCTACACCACCCGCGTCGGCTCCGGCCCGTTCCCGACCGAGCTCGACGACGCGGTCGGCCAGCGCCTCGGCGAGCGCGGCCGCGAGTTCGGCACCGTCACCGGCCGCAAGCGCCGCTGCGGCTGGTTCGACTCGGTGCTGGTGCGCCAGTCCTGCGCGGTCTCCGGGGTCACCGGCATCGCGCTGACCAAGCTCGACGTGCTCGACGGCCTCGAAGAGATCCGGATCTGCACCGGCTACCGGCTCGGCGGCCGCACGCTCGACCATTTCCCCGCGCACGCCGCCGATCAGGCCGCGGTCGAGCCGATCTACGAGAGCATCGAAGGCTGGCCGCAATCGACCGCGGGCGCGCGCAGCTGGGCCCAGCTTCCGGCCCGGGCGATCAAGTACATCCGCCGCGTCGAGGAACTGATCGCGTGCCCCGTGGCTTTGGTCTCGACGAGTCCGGAGCGCGAGGACACGATCCTGGTCCGCGATCCTTTCGCCGGATGACGCGTGTGAGGCTTCAGTCTATGGACCGCCGGTGACATCCAGAGAGACAACGGGAATACTGTCCCGCTCCCACGCCGCCGACAAGTGGCTGCAACGGGAACGCACGCTGAAGGATTGGGCGACCTTGTTCGCCTTCGGGCCGATCAACGCGCCCTGGCTTCTGAAGAGCCTTCACGGCGGAAGCCCGGCCAAGAAGCAGGCGCTGCTCGAGCGGCTGTCGCTGCCGGACGACGCGCTTCCCCACCTCGGCAGCTGGAAGGCGGACGTCGGCCTGCTGACGATGGTCACCGATCATATCCTCAGCGAGCGGCCCCGCACCATCGTCGAGTTCGGCACCGGCGCCTCGACGCTGATCGTCGCGCGCGCCTTGCAGATGATCGGCGGCGGCGAGTTCATCAGCATCGAGCAGCATGAGGACTTCGCCGAGAAGACGCGGGCCTGGCTCGCCGAGCACGGGCTTGCCGCCGATCTGCGCGCGGTGCCGCTGGTGCCCTCGCCCGGCGGCTGGCCCGGCATGTGGTACGACCATGGGCCGCTGCCGGAGGTGATCGACTTCATGCTGATCGACGGACCGCCCTGGACGATCCATCCGTTCACCCGCGCCGCCGCCGCCACCTTGTTCAGCCGGATCGCGCCGGGCGGGGTGGTGATGCTCGACGACGGCGCGCGCCCCGGCGAGCGCGTGGTCGCTCGGCGCTGGAGGAAGCGCTGGCCGCAATTCGACTTCGAGCTGGTCAAGAGCGGCACCAAGGGCACGCTGGTCGGGCGGCGGCACCGCTAGGCGGTCGAGCGCTTCTCGAACCCGTCAAACGGCTCGGCCTCCGCCTCCGCCACCTCGACCCGCGCCACCGCCGCCGCGGGCGGCCCCGCGCGGCAGCGCTCGATCAGCGCGTCGACCGCCTCCGCGCTGCCCTGAGCAACGATCTCGACCTCGCCGCTCCGCCGGTTGCGCACCCAGCCGCTCACGCCGAGCGCGCGCGCCTCCTGAACCGTCCACTTGCGGAAGAAGACCCCCTGCACCTTGCCGTGCACCACGATCCTCCGGGCGATCATCGGCCGCACTGCGCTCGGGCGGCGACCTCCGCCGCCGTCATCAGGTGGTCGCGATGTCCGGCGCGTCCTCGGCCTTCATGCCGACGACGTTGTAACCGGCGTCGACATGGTGGATTTCGCCGGTGACTCCGCTCGCCAGGTCGGACAGCAGATAGAGGCCGGCGCCGCCGACATCCTCGATCGTCACGTTGCGGCGCAGCGGGCTGTTATATTCGTTCCATTTGAGGATGTAGCGAAAGTCGCCGATACCGCTCGCCGCCAGCGTCTTGATCGGGCCTGCCGAGATGGCGTTGACCCGGATCTTCTCCGGCCCGAGGTCCATCGCCAGATATTTGACGCTGGTCTCGAGCGCGGCCTTGGCGACCCCCATCACATTGTAGTGCGGGATCACTTTCTCGGCCCCGTAATAAGTGAGGGTAAGGACGCTGCCGCCGTCCGGCATCAGCGCGCGCGCCTTGCGGGTGACGGCGACGAAGCTGTAGGCCGAGATGTTCATCGTCAGCAGGAAATTCTCGAGGCTGGTGTCGACGAACTTGCCGCGAAGCTCGTTCTTGTCGGAAAAGCCGATCGCATGGACGAGGAAGTCGATCGTGCGCCAGCGCTCCTCGATCTCGGCGAAGGTGCGGTCGAGGGCGTCCATGTCGCCGACGTCGCAATCGATCAGGAAGTCGGAGCCGAGCTGCTGCGCGAGCGGCGCAACCCGCCTCTGCAGCGCCTCGCCCTGATAGCTGAAGGCGAGCTCCGCGCCGGCGCCCGCCAGCGACTGCGCGATGCCCCAGGCGAGCGAGCGGTCGTTGGCGAGGCCCATGATCAGCCCGCGCTTGCCCGCCATCAACCCGCTCATATCGTTTCCCTGTGGTAAAAGGGCTGTTCGCCCTGCTTTAGGGCTTCTTCCGGCGTCTCGGCTAGTGCGGCATTGAGCTCGGCGCCGATCACCACGCCCATGCCGACCACGAAGAAGAAAATCAACGCGACCATCACGCCGGCCAGGCTGCCGTAGGTGAGGTCGTAGCCGCCCAGGCTGCGAAGCACCACCGGCAGCAGCGCCGTCGTCGACACCCACCAGATCGTGACGAATGCGGCGCCGGGCCACTTGCGGCACCCCTTCTTGCGGTAGCGCTTGGGCGTGAGCGAGTAGAACAGCAGGTACATCGCGCCGAACAGCACCAGCCCGGGAACGATCCGAAGCAGCGTGAACAGGCTCACGATGTCGTCGGCGCCCGGCAGCAGCTTGACGATGAACTCCTGGGCGCTCGACAGAAGGATCGAAACCGAAAAGGCGGTCATCACCAGCAGCACCGAGGCGACGATCAGCCCCGCCGATCCCAGCCGATATTCCCAGAAGGGGCGGCTGAACGTGACCCCGTAGGCGCGGCGGATGATGTCGCGGATCGTCTCGATCAGGCTGCCGGTGGTCCACAGGCCGACCAGCGCGCCGAGCCAGAGCAGGTTGCCCGAGCGCGCCTGGAGCACGTCGCTCATCGGCTTGGCGATCACCTGGGCGACGTCGGGCGGCATCGTCTGGAGCAGCGCGACCACGGTCGCCATCCCGCCCTCGGTCTGGCCGAACAGCCGGGCGATGGCGGCGGCGACGATGACGAACGGAAAGATCGCCAGCAGCGACAGATAGGCGAGGTTCCCGGCGTGGATGAAACCGTCATTGTAGACCCCGACCGCGACCCGCTTCATCACCTCGAACGGATAGGTGCCCGGCTTCACCTTCTTGTACTGCTTGCCGAACCGCTTGCGCGTCTTGTCGAACCGCTGGCGCCGGGCTTCGGGGGATTCGGGTGAGATGTTGTTCACGCTTGGCTAGACGCCCAGCGCCGCCCTTGGGTTTCCTTTGCCGCGCCGCGACCAGCCCTCGACGAAGCGCGCGAGTTCCGGGTCTTCGGCCGGAACCTCGACCATCAGCGTGACCAGCTGGTCGCCGCGCTCGCCGTCCTTGCCGGTGAAGCCCTTGCCCTTGAGGCGCAGCACCTTGCCCGAGCTCGAGCCCTTGGGGACGCTCAGCATGACGGCGCCGTCGACGGTCGGCACCTTGACCTTGGCGCCGAGCAGCGCCTCGTCGAGGCTGACCGGCAGGTCGAGGCGGATGTCGTCGCGGTCGCGGGTGAAGAAGCGGTGCGGCGCGATCGAGATCGTGACGATCGCGTCGCCGCTGCCGCCGGGCCCCGGCTGGCCCTGGCCGGCGAGGCGGATCTTGGTGCCGTCCTCGACCCCCTTGGGAAGCTTGATGTCGATGGTCTTGCCGCCGCTCAGCACCACCCTCTGGTCCTTGAGCAAAGCGGCGTCGGCGAACGGCACCGCCAGCCGGTAGCCGACGTCGGCGCCCTTGGCCGGCGGCGCCCGACGGCCGTTGCCGAAGCCGCCGAACGGGCCCCCGCTCCGCCGCCCGCCGCCGCTTCCGAACAGCCCCTCGAACAGGTCCGAAAGGTCGGCGGTCTCACCGCCCGCGTCGAAGGTCCCGCCCGGCCCGCCCGGCCCGCCCGGCCCGCCGCGGAAGCCGCCGCCCGCGCCCGGATGCGGCCCGCCCCGGCCGAAGCCGAACGGCGCCTTGGGATTGCCTTCCTCGTCGATATCGCCGCGGTCGTACTGGGCGCGCTTGTCCTTGTCGGTGAGGATGTCGTAGGCGCGCGTCACCTGGCCGAAGCGCTCGGTGGCCTTGGGATTGTCCTTGTTGCGGTCCGGGTGAAGCTCCTTGGCGAGCTTGCGGTAGGCCTTCTTGATCTCGGCCTCGCTCGCGCCCCGCGCCACGCCCAGCTGTGAATAAAGATCCGCCATCCGCGCTTCGTTTCTCCACGCCGTTCCAAATGTCCACTGTTGCCGAGCCGCAACCGTGTTGCAGATGGGATTCAGTCCAAGCCGTAGCAAGACCACCGGGGTGACGATAGCCGCCCGACCCGCTAAACCGCCCGAATGGCAACGGACCCGCACAAGCTGTTCGAGGAATGGATGGCCGAGGCGCAGCTTTCGGAGCCGAACGATCCCAACGCGATGGCGCTCGCCACGGCCGACGCGGCCGGCCGTCCGTCGGTGCGGATGGTGCTGCTGAAGGGCCACGACGAACGCGGCTTCGTCTTCTACACCAACCTCGACAGCCGCAAGGGCGGTGAGCTTGCCGCCAATGCCAGCGCGGCCTTGCTGTTCCACTGGAAGTCGCTGCGCCGCCAGGTCCGCGTCGAAGGCCCGGCAGAGAGCGTCGCCGGCGCGGAAGCCGACGCTTATTTCGCTACCCGCTCGCGCGACAGCCAGCTCGGCGCCTGGGCGTCCGACCAGTCGCGCCCGCTCGACGCGCGCGAGACATTCGAAGCGCGCTATCAGGACATGCTCGCGCGGTTCGAGGGCGGCGAGGTGCCGCGCCCGCCGCGCTGGTCCGGCTTCCGCGTCGCGCCCGAACGGATCGAATTCTGGAGCGACCGCGCCCACCGCCTCCACGAGCGCCGGCTTTTCACCCGCGACGGCGGCGGCGGCTGGCGGGAGGGGCTGCTCTACCCATGAGCGTGGTGCGCGAAAATCACGGCCGCCTCACCGCCAGCGCCGCCGTCGCGAGCGTCGCCGCGGCCGCGCTGCTGCTGCTGCTCAAGGCGCTCGCGGCCTGGCAGACGGGATCGGTGGCGATGCTCGGCTCGCTGGCAGACACGGGGCTGGACCTGCTCGCCTCGCTCGTCACCCTCTACGGCGTTCGCCTCGCCGCCGAACCCGCCGACCACGACCACCGCTTCGGCCACGGCAAGGCCGAGGCCCTCGCCGCGCTGTTCCAGGTCGCCTTGATCACGGCATCGGCGGCGGCGATCGGCTGGCGCGCGATCGTCAGCGTCAGCGAAGAGCGGGCGACGGGGCAGGCCGAGCTCGGCATCGGCGTCTCGCTGGCCGCGATCGCGATCACCTTCGCCTTGCTGGCCTATCAGCGCCGGATCATCGCCCGTACCGGATCGGTCGCGATCCGCGCCGACAGCGTCCACTACCAGAGCGATCTGCTGCTGAACCTGTCGGTGATCGCCGCCCTGGTGCTCGACCAGTATCTCGGCCTCAACGGCGCCGACCCGGCGTTCGGAATCGCCATCGCGCTGTGGCTGCTGTGGGGCGCCTTCCGCGCCTCGAGCCTCGCGATCGACCAGCTGATGGACAAGGAATGGCCCGAGGAGAAGCGCCAGCGTTTCCTCGCCGCCGCCGCCCAGCATCCGCAGCTCAAGGGGATCCACGATTTCCGGACGCGCCGCAGCGGCTCGCGCGACTTCGCCCAGTTCCACATGTACGTCGCGCCCGAGATGAGCGTGCGCGACGCCCATGCGGTGATGGACGCGGTCGAGACCCGCATCGCCGAGGAATTCCCCGACGTCGAGGTGCTGATCCACCTCGACCCCGAGGGGCATGTCGACCATCCCGGCAACAAGCTGGTCGAGACCGACGTCACGCCCGCCTGGTTCGGCAAGCGGCCCTAAGTCGTGGAGGAGACCCGGATGAGCCTGCCTTTCTTCCAGGTCGACGCCTTCGCCGACCGCCCGTTCGGCGGCAACCCGGCGGCCGTCGTCCCGCTCGAGCGCGACTGGCTCCCCGACGAGACGATGCAGGCGATCGCCGGGGAGAACAACCTCAGCGAGACCGCCTTCACCATTCCGGCGAGCGGCGACGCTGACTACGAGCTGCGCTGGTTCACCCCCACCACCGAGGTGGCGCTGTGCGGCCACGCCACCCTCGCCAGCGGCCACATCCTGATCGAGCGCGGCGAGGTGAGCTTCCGAACCCGCAAGGCCGGCGTTCTGAAAGTGGCGCGCGCGGGCAACGCGCTCACCCTCGATTTGCCGGTGACGCTGGTGGCGCCGGGGCGGAACCAGGCGCTGCTTGGAGTGCTCGGCACCCCCGAGGGCGAGTTCTTCCTCTCCCACCAGGGCGCCGAGGCGACCGCGATCGTGCTGCTGAGGGACGAGGCCGCCGTCCGCGCCTGCGCGCCCGACATGCGCGCGCTTCGCGACATCGACCTGATGGTGATCGTCACCGCCCCCGGGGAAGCCGGCTACGACGTGGTCAGCCGCGTTTTCGTCCCCGCCTGGGGAGTCGACGAGGATCCCGTCACCGGCTCCGCCCACGCCGCCCTCGCCCCGTTCTGGGCCGAGCGCCTCGGCCGCGAAAGCTTCACCGCCTGGCAGGCGAGCCGGCGCGGCGGCCGCGTCGAATGCCGGCTGGCGGGCGATCGCGCGATCCTGGGCGGGAAGTGCGTGACGGTGATCGAGGGAAGATTGCACGTCTGACGGCCACCGCCGGGCAAGCGGAGATTCCCGCTGCCTGCACGGAGACAGGCTCAGCCGGCCTCGCTCTCCAGCGCGGCCAGGATCGGAAGCTGGCTCGGCAGCATCTTGTCCCGCGCTTCGGCCAGCGTGAACCACGCCGCCCGTTCGACCTCCGGAAACGACGGGCGTTCGCCGCTCTTGGGCGGCCATTCCATCTCGAAGCGGTTGCTGACGATCCGCTCCGGATCGAGATCGCCTTCGAGCGCGAACGCCTCCACCCACTTGCCGCCCGCCTGCCTGATCCGGCACAGCGGGCGCGGCGTGCCGGCCGGCCGGACGCCCAGTTCCTCCTCGAACTCGCGGATCGCGCAGGCGGCGTGGTCCTCGTCCGCCTCGACCGCGCCCTTGGGAATCTGCCACGCGCCCACGTCGCGGCGCCGCCAGTAAGGCCCGCCGGGCAGCACCAGCAGCACCTCCAACGCGCCCCGGCGGCGACGGTAGAGCAGGATTCCGGCACTCAAGGCAGCCAAGAATTTCCCCCGTTTTTCAGCCATTCCCGAGCGGCCGGGAATCGCCCATAGATCGGTCCATGGCCAACCCCGACGAGCCGCTTCGCCGAGACATCGGCTTCTTCGGCTCCGCCTTTCTCTCGTTCAACGGCGTGATCGGCGCCAGCATCTTCGCGCTGCCGGCCAGCCTCTACGCGCAATTCGGCCTGTTCAGCCCGTGGCTGTTCCCGCTCTTCGGCCTGCTGGTGCTGGTGGTGGCGCTGCCGTTCGCTCGGGTGGCCGCGCATTTCCCGATGTCGGGCGGCCCGGTCGCCTATGGCGCGGTGTTCGGGCCGCTCGCCTCCTTCCAGCTCGGCTGGATCTATTATGTGGCGCGCGCCACCGCGCTCGCCGCCAACGCCAACGTGTTCGTCACCTACTGCGCCGCCTTCTGGCCGCCGCTGGCCGAAGGCATTGCGCGGGCGCTGGCGCTCGCCGCGCTGATCGGCCTGCTCGCCCTGGTCAACATCGTCGGAGTCAGGCGCGCCATCCGGCTGCTCGACGCGCTGACCCTGCTCAAGGCGGCGCCGCTGATCGCGATGGCGATCGCCGGCCTCGTCATGGCGGCCGGCTCGATCGAGCTTCCGGCCGCGCCGCCGCCGATCGGCGAGGTGGAGGTCGCGGCGCTGCTCGTCCTCTATGCCTTCGTCGGCTTCGAGAACAGCGTCGTTCCGGCCGGCGAGACCGCCGATCCGCAGCGCACCATCCCGCGCGCGCTGCTCGCCACCATCCTCGCCACCGCCGGGCTCTATTTCATCGTCCAGCTCGCCTACGTCGCGGTGATGGCGCCGGGCGGGGGCGGGGGCGGCGACGCGCCGCTCGTCGCGTTCGGCCGCGAGGTGGCCGGTCCCGCCGGCGGGATCATCCTCACCGCCGCCGCGCTCTTCTCGCTCGGCGGCAACCTCAGCGCCAACATGACCGCCACCCCGCGCGCCACCTACGCGCTCGCCCGCGAGCGGCTGCTGCCGGCATGGTTCGGCCGAGTGAGCGAGCGCTTCCGCACGCCGGCCAACTCGATCCTGTTCCTGGCGCTGCTGTCGGGGCTGCTCGCGATCAGCTCGAGCTTCGTGTGGCTGGCGGTGGTGAGCACGCTGGCGCGGCTGATCGTCTACGCCGCCAGCATCGCCACGCTGCCCCGCCTCCGCCGCGATTCCGGGCAGGGCATCGGCCCGGGCCTGTGGCTGCTGATCGCCGCCGCCTTCGCGATCTGCCTGTGGGCGGCGCTCCAGTCGGAATGGACGTCGTGGCGGATGCTGCTCGCGCTGCTGGCGATCGGCGCTGTCCTGTACGCCGCCGCCCGCCGGCTTCAGGCGAGCGCCAGCTCCGCGGGCACCGTCTCCTCGATCCAGCCGCCGCCGAGCACCCGCCCGCCGTCGTAGATCACCGCCGCCTGTCCGGGCGCGACTCCGAACTCCGGCTCCTGGAAATGCACGGCCGAGCCGTCGAACCGCACCGGCGCCGGCCGGGCCAGCGAACGCACCTTGGCGGTGAGCCCGGCCGACTGGTCCTCCGCCAGCCAGTTGAGGCCCGTGAGGTGCGCGGTCCGCACCGCAAGCGCGCTTTTCGGTCCGGCCACCACCCGCTTGGTCTCAGGCTCGAGCCGGATGACGTAGAGCGGCTCGGGCCGGCCGCCGATCTCGAGCCCGCGGCGCTGACCGACGGTGAAGTGGATGAGGCCCTGGTGCCGCCCCAGCACCCGCCCTTCGAGATCGACGATCTCGCCCGGCTGCGCCGCCTCCGGCCGCACCTTCTTCACCACCGCGGCATAATCGCCGTCAGGGACGAAGCAGATGTCCTGGCTGTCGGGCTTGTCGGCGACCGCCAGCTTGAGCTCGCGCGCGATCTCCCGCACCGCCGCCTTGGGCAGGTCGCCGAGCGGGAAGCGCAGGTAATCGAGCTGCTCGCGGGTGGTCGCGAACAGGAAATAGCTCTGGTCGCGCGCCGGATCGGCCGCCCGGTGCAGCTCCGCGCCCCGGGGCCCGGCGACCCGCCGAACATAATGGCCGGTGGCGAGGCAGTCGGCGCCCAGCTCGCGGGCGAAGGCCAGCAGATCGGTGAACTTCACGCTCTGGTTGCACGCGATGCACGGGACCGGCGTGCGCCCGCGGGCATATTCGTCGGCGAACCGGTCGATGACGCTGTCCCTGAACCGGCTCTCATAGTCGAACACATAATGGGCGATTCCGAGCCGGTCGGCGACGGTGCGGGCGTCGTATATGTCCTGGCCGGCGCAGCACGCCTTGCGGCGATCCACCGCCGCCTTGTGATCGTAGAGCTGGAGTGTCACTCCGATCACCTCGGCGCCGCTGCGCGCGGCCAGCGCGGCCACGACCGAGCTGTCGACGCCGCCCGACATGGCGACGACGATCCGGGCGCCGCCGAGCGGGCGGCCGAGCTGGAAATCGACGGTCATCGCGGCGCACATAGGGGTTTTGCGTCCCCGCGCCCAGCCTTAGCGGCGCCTTTACCTCGTCTTCAGCCTTGTTCTGTAGGCCTTTGGCGATGGATCTGGGGTTCCTTCAACGCCGGCACGGCTTTGCCGGCCGCTCCGACGCCCGGCTCGATTATGGTGTGCTGGTGGCGACGCTGGAGGCGATCCAGTCGGCCAGCGCGGGCGCCCATGCCGAAGTCGGCGCCGCCGCCCTCGGCCGCACCCACTGCACCGCGCAGGACCCGCTGGTCGAGCTCATCCTGGGCGGCGCCGGCTGGCGCGAGGCGATCGCGCTCCAGGGCGGCTGCTTCAATGCGGACTACGCGGTGACCCAAGGAAACAGGCTGTAAACGCAGATGACCGTGAAATTTACCTTCGCGTTTTAGCCTTCCTTCAAGGCCCCTCCTTTATGGGCAGAGGAAGCAAGACGGGAGGCCCCGGAACGAACCGGGATATTTTGAGGTAAGAATGATCGAGAACCAGAAGATTAGACCGGCACAAGTCATCGGCCCGCTCGGCGAGCCGCTGACCCTGGATTCGCTGCCGCCGCCGTCGACGACCCGCTGGGTCGTGCGCCGCAAGGCGGAAGTGGTCGCGGCCGTGAACGGGGGTCTTCTGAACGTCGACGAGGCGTGCGAGCGCTACAGCCTGACCCTCGAGGAGTTCGCCACCTGGCAGCGCGCGGTCGACCGTTCCGGAATGCCGGGCCTGCGAGTCACCCGGATCCAGCACTACAAGTCGCTCTACGAGCGCCAGCAGAAGTTCTAAGCTTCCGCGGCCCCGCGGCCGCGACCCGCGCCGGCCAGATCCTCGCCGGCCAGGTCCTCGCGCGGCGCTCTACCATCAACCCGGACGCAAAAACGGCCATGCCTTTCGGCATGGCCGTTCTCGAGGCCTCGTTCGGCAGGAGCGAAACCTACTCCGCAGCCTCCGTCCAGACGGTGGTGCGAGTGGTGGCGGGCTTGCCGGCGACTTTCCGCTTGGCATCGAGCCGACGGAAAGTGGCGAGGGCTTGGCCGACCACCTGGTCCATGTTGTAGTAGCGATAGGTTGCCAAACGCCCAACGAAGGTAACGTTCGGTGTGGCGATCGCCAGCGCCTCGTACTTCTTGAACAGCGCCTGGTTCTCCGGCCGCGGGATCGGGTAGTAAGGATCGCCTTCCGCGCTCGGATATTCGTAGGTGATGCTGGTCTTCGGGTGCTGCTGGCCGGTCAGGTACTTGTACTCGGTGATCCGGGTGTACGGCACCTGCGGGTGCGGATAGTTGACCACCGCGACCGGCTGGAACCATTCCTGGTCCTTGACCTCGTGGCGGAAGCGCAGGCTGCGATAGGGCAGCTTGCCGTGCTTCCAGTCGAAATATTCGTCGATCGGGCCGGTGTAGATGACATGGCCGGCGTCGATCTCGTCCATCACGTCGCGATAGTCGGTCGACAGCAGAACATCGATGTTGGGATGGTCGAGCATGTTGTTGAACATGGCCGTGTAGCCGTCCGCCGGCATGATGTTGTGCTTGTCCGAGAAATAGCGGTCGTCGGTGTTCGTCCGAGTCGGCACCCGCGAGGTGACCGACTTGTCGAGCTCGCTGGGATCGAGGCCCCACTGCTTGCGCGTATAGCCCTGGAAGAACAGCTCGTAGAGCTCGCGCCCGACCGCCGAGACGACGACGTCCTCGCTGGTCCTGATCTCGTCCACCGGCTCGGCGCGCGAGGCCAGGTAGGCCGCCGCTTCCTCGTCGGTCTTGAGGTCGAGTCCGAACAGCTTGTTGAGCGTGGTCCGGTTGATCGGGATCGGCACCAGCTGGTCGCGCACGTCGGCGAGCACTCGGTGCTCGTACGGCCGCCAGCGGGTGAATTGCGACAGATAGTCGACGATCTCGTCGCTGTTGGTGTGGAAGATGTGGGGCCCGTACTGGTGGATCAGCACGCCCGCCTCGTCGAGATGGTCGTAGGCGTTGCCGGCGACGTGCGGGCGCTTGTCGATGACGAGCACGTGCGCGTCGTGCTGGGTGGCGAGCCGCTCGGCCAGCACAGAGCCCGCGAATCCGGCGCCGACGACGAGATAGTCGTACTTCTTCTTGCCGGCGGTGGTGACGAGACGCGGCCCCGCCGAGGGGACGGCGATCGCTTCGCGGACCAGCCCCGCCATCCGGGCATAGGTGGTGTCCCAGCTCAGATTGGCGAGCTTGGCGTCGACCGCGCCGAGCCAGCCGTTCGGCTTGCGGCTCAGCGCCAGCGCCTTGGCGCACGCCTCGACGAACGCCTCGGCGCCCCCGGCGATGAACACCGCCTCGAGATCGCTGTAGTGCCGCACCACATCCGTGATCGGCGTTGAGACGACCGGGCGCCCGGCGGCGAGATATTCCGGAGTCTTGGTCGGCGAGATGAACTTGGTCGAATCGTTGATCGCGAACGGCATCAACGCCACGTCCCAGCCGCTCAGATAAGCGGGCAGCTCCTCATATTTCTTGTTGCCGAGATAGTGGATGTTCGGCCGGCGCGGCAGATCGGCCTCGTCGATCTTGACGACCGGGCCGACCATCACGATCGCCCATTCCGGCCGGGAATCGGCAAGCGCCGCGATCATCTCCAGGTCCATCCGCTCGTCGACGACCCCGTAGAAGCCGAAGCGCGGCGCCTGGATGGCGCGCTGGTCCTCCGGGCTCATGTCGCCGGCGCGGGCCTGGGCGAAATGCGGCCGGTCGACGCTCGACGGGAAGGGATGGACGTTGGGGTGGCGGTCCTTCTTGGCCTCGTAGAGGCTGTAGCCGCCGGTGAAGACCACGTCCGCGGTCGCGAACAGCTCGCGCTCGAGGTTGAGCAGCTCCTTGGGCGCAAAGCGGAAATTGGCGAGCTCGTCCATGCAGTCGTAGACGGTGCAGGCCGCCGCGATGTGCCGCGAGAAGGGCAGCATCATCGGCGTATAATACCAGCGGATCAGCGGCTGCTGCTCGCTCGCCAGGAAATCGTCGAGCAGCGCCTTGAGCGCCGCCTGGCGCTCCGCGTCGTTCAGGCTCTCGGGCAAGGAGGGGGTGACGACGGTGCAGCCGGTCTCGGCGCAGGTCCGAATGCCGAGCGCGGGCTCGCACTCGGGGAGCGCCGCCTCGGGCTCTTCCCAGTAGATGACCCGCCGCTCCCTGGCGAACCGGCTCATGAGGTGCTGGGGCCGCTGAAAGACGAAATTCCACCGCAGATGCGAAAAACAGATCAGGGCGTGGTTCGAGGCCGCAGAGCTATCGTGCCCCGATGACAGGGCGGTGGCAAACTTGATCAATGTAAACCCCTGAAGTTCGTAGGACTTCTGGATAACGTCAAAGAAGCGTAACGAGTTCCGCAGAAGCGCTTTCTTCTGTCTGATATAGGTTAATCAAACGGCCGAAAGCCGCCGAAAACCGACAGATGGAGCCTCTCTTCGCAGATGCAGCAAAGGCTAGGGATCGAGCGCCGAACGCAGCTCGTCCAGCCAGGGCTGAGCGACTCCGTCCGACGGCGCCCGCCAGTCGCCGCGCGGGCTGAGGCTGCCGCCCATCGACACCTTGGGCGAATTGGGCAGCGCCGAGCGCTTGAATTGCTGCCCGCCGAAGAAGCGCTGCAGGAAGACCTCCAGCCACTTGCGGATGGCCGGCAGGTCGTAGGATCGCTTCAGATGCTCCGGATAGCCGATCGGCCACAGCCCCGCGGCCGCATCGTGCCAGGCCTGCCACGCCATGAAGGCGACCTTCGAGGGCGGCTGTCCGGAACGAAGGATATGGAACAGGAAGAAATCGTGCAGCTCGTAGGGCCCGATCTTGTCCTCGGTGCTCTGCATTTCGCCGTCCGCGTCGGCCGGCACCAGCTCGGGCGAGATTTTCGTATCCAGAATGGCGCTGAGCACCCGGTCGGTCTCGGCGTCGAACTGGTTCGACTTGACCGCCCAGCGCACGAGATACTGGATCAGCGTCTTGGGAACCCCGGCATTGACGCCGTAATGGCTCATATGGTCGCCGACGCCGTAGGTGCACCAGCCGAGCGCCAGCTCCGAAAGGTCGCCGGTGCCGACGACGAAGCCGCCGCGCTGGTTGGCGAGGCGGAACAGATAGTCGGTCCTCAGCCCCGCCTGCACGTTCTCGAAGGTGATGTCGTAGACCGGCTCGCCGCGCGCGAACGGGTGGCCCATGTCGCCGAGCATCTGGCGGGCCGCCGGCCTGATGTCGATCTCCTCGCCGACGATGCCGAGCGCGTTCATCAGCGCCCAGGCGTTGGCCTTGGTGCTCTCGCCGGTCGCGAAGCCCGGCATGGTGAAGCCGAGGATCGTCGAGCGCGGGATCTTGAGCAGGTCGCAGGCCTTGGCGGCGACGATCAGCGCGTGGGTCGAATCGAGCCCGCCCGAGACGCCGATGACGAGATGCTTGCCCGAGGTGGCGGTGAAGCGCTTGGCGAGGCCCTGCACCTGGATGTTGAACGCCTCGTAGCAATCCTGGTCGAGCTGCTCGAGCCGGTTGGGGACGTAGGGGAAGCGCCTGAGCTTGCGTTCGAAGCCGGTGTCGGCGGGCTCGACGCGGTGATCGAAGTGGATCCGCCGGATCCGCTTCTCCGGATGGTTCGCGGCCGCGGCATTGTCGTTGAACGTCGGCATCCGCATCCGCTCGAGCCTGAGGCGCTGGACGTCGACGTCGGCGACGCACAGCTCGGGATCGTTGCCGAAGCGGCTCGATTCCGCGAGCAGCTCGCCGGTCTCGTAGATCGATCCCTGCCCGTCCCAGGCGAGGTCGGTCGTGCTCTCGCCCGGCCCCGACGCGGCGTAGACATAGGCCGCGCAGCAGCGCGACGACTGCGACGCGCACAGCAGGGCGCGCTCGCTCGCCTTGCCGATCGTGATGTTGGAGGCCGACAGGTTGGTGAGGATCAGCGCCCCGGCCAGCGCGCCGGTCGTCGAAGGCGGCAGCGGCGCCCAATAATCCTCGCAGATCTCGACGTGGAAGATGAAGTCGGGAAGGTCGGTGGCGGCGAATATCAGGTCGGGCCCGAACGGCGCGTCCTGGCCGGCGACGCGCATGGCGAGCCCCTCCAGCCCGATGCCCGACGAGAACCAGCGTTTCTCGTAATATTCCCGGTAATTGGGCAGGAACGACTTGGGCACCACGCCGAGGATCCGGCCGCGGGCAAGCACCAGCGCGCAATTGTAGAGCCGGCCGTTGCGGCGGAGCGGCGCGCCGATGCAGAGCACGGTCGGCACCCCCGCCGTCGCCGCCGCGACCTCGGCGATGCCGGTCTCCACCGCATCCAGGAACGCCTCCTGCAAATGGAGGTCGTCGACCGCGTAGGAGGAGATGTTGAGCTCCGGGAAGACCATCAGGTCGACGCCGCGCCGCTCCCCCTCCTGCGCCAGCATTATCGTCTGCCGCACGTTCAGCGCCACGTCGCCGACCGAGGCGATGGGAGTCGCCGCGGCGGCGCGGACGAAGCCGTGGCGATGGATCGCTTCGAATGGGGCCGTCACAGCATCTCCGTCATCATCTCGATCGCCACCCGCATGCACTCGATGCGTGTAGCACCCCTTCCGATCGCTCCGAAATGCTCCTCGCGGTGGAGCGTCTTTCGGCCCGCCCGGGCGCAGCCGAAATGGACGAGGCCGGGTTCGTCGCCCTGGTCGGCGAAGCCGGTTATCGACAAGGTGATGTTGGCGCGCGAGCGTTCGAGCGCGCCCTCGGCCATCGCGATCGCCACTTCGCGGGACACGGCGCCCTTCTCCTCGAGCAGGTCCATCGGCACGCCCAGCATCTCGTTCTTGGCTTCGTTGGTGTAGGTGACGAAGCCGCGCTCGAAGGCGTGGGCGACGCCCTGCACGTCGGTCAGCAGCGACGCCAGCATGCCGCCCGTGCAGCTTTCCGCGGTCGCGAAGCTCAGGTTGCGCTCGCATGCTTTCTCGAGCAGCCGCCGGGTGGCTTCCTCGGTCGCGTCGGGGATGACCGGGGAAAGGGTTTCGGTGTCGTTCAAAGTCGGTCCTGCGTGCCTTTGAAAATGCGGGAACCGGTCCGTTGCTCCGATTGTTCCACTGGCGCAATCAGGAGGATTAAATGGCAGGCAAGCAGGACGCGCTGAAGCTTCTCTCGGCAGACCACCGCGAGGTCGAGGATCTGTTCGAGCAATTCGAGAAGGCGAGCGGCGACGGCAAGAAGGAGAAGCTTGCGCGCCAGATCTGCACCGAGCTCAAGGTCCACGCGATGATCGAGGAGGAGATCTTCTACCCGGCGCTAGAGGGCAAGATCGACGAGGACGACATCAAGGAAGCCTATGTCGAGCATGACGGCGCCAAGGTGCTGATCAACGAGATCGAGGCCGGCTCGGCGAGCGACGAATTCTTCGACGCCAAGGTCAAGGTCCTGAAGGAGGAGATCGAGCACCACATCAAAGAGGAAGAGAAGGAGCACGGCAACATCTTCCAGCAGGCCCGCGCCGCCGACGTCGACCTGGAGGCGCTCGGCGAGCAGATGGCGGCGCGCAAGGCCGAGCTGATGCGCATCGCCGAGACGGAAGGGCTGCCGCCGGCGGAGACGAGGACCCTCACGGAGACGCAGTGATGGCGCAGTGGGACAAGAAGAGCGCGATCGCCGCCGGCGTCGGCGCCGCCTGCGCGGCCGCGGTCGGCATCTTCCTCGGCCGGCGCTGGATGAGCCGGGACGATCATGACCCGGATCACACCCCGGCGACCAGGCACCGCCGCCCGCCGGGCCCTGTCGGTTACACCGGCAGCGCCCGTCCGGCCGGCGCGGAAGCGATGCGCGACCCGCCCAAAGAATGGACCAAGGTCGACGAAGCGTCGGACCAGAGCTTCCCCGCCAGCGATCCGCCGGCGGTGAAGCACGTCGATTAGGCTTCTCGCCGCTCCTCGCGCGGCGCGTCCTCGTCCGGACCCTGCGCGAGGATCGTCTCGCGCGCCGCCACCAGCTCGCGCATCGCCCGCGCCGTCGTGACCCCCCACACCACGTGGGCGGCGAGCATCAGCAGGTTGCGGCGCGGCGGGTGCTGCGTGGCGGGCTTGAGGATTCCGGCAGCGGGGATCCAGCCCATATAGCTGCCCAGCCACACGCTGATGCCCGCAAGGCCGCCGCTGACCGGCCCCAGCATCACGTTGGCGACCCCCAGCAGCGCGCCGCTGGCCGCGCCATAGGCGAAGTGCGCGGCGGTGGTGACGTCCTTGGCCGCTTCGTCGGGGAGCGGCGCCGCCGCCTGCTCGCTGGCCGAATCCACGATCTCGCGCGGCGTCAGCGGGTAGCGCTCGCGCGGCGGCAGCCGTTCGTGCATCCGCCGCATCGCCGCGGTCATCGCCAGCGTCCCGACGATCCCGGCGATCCCTCCGATCAGCAGCCGCGAGCCGAGCTTCAGATCGTTCTTCAAAGGCGTGTCTCCGGGCGCGCGACCATCATCCGGAGGATCAGTAGCACGGCAGCGAAGGCGGGGAAGCCGAACGCGGACCAGAATTGGAACGGTCGGTGGCAGGCCGGCGGAAGCGGATCGGTCGGGCGGGTTAGAGGTCGATGCCGGTGGCGATCGCTTCCAGCTTGCGCAGGCGCTCCTTGAGGTCGGCCATTTCGATCCGGGCTGCGATCGGCGGCTGGAGCGGCGGCTGGCCCCCGTCGGCGGAGACCTCGTAACGCCTGAGCTCGAGCCAGCCGCGCCAGGCGCGCAGCGCCGTCAGGCAGAGCATCGCGGTGATGGCAAGGGCGGTGCCCGCCCAGATCATGGCCGTCATTTCAACACCTCTACTCGTATCGCAAAGCGTGGATGGGGTTGGCGCGGGCGACCCGGACGGCGTGGCCGGCGATGGTGCCGATCGCGATCGCCAGCGCGATCAGGCCGGCCAGCACGAACGGCGTCGGCCCAAGCGCGATGCGGGTGTCGAAACCGTTCAGCCAGTCGCGCATCACCCACCAGGCGACCGGCCAGGCGATGATGTTGGCGACGATCACCGGCTTGGAGAATTGCCAGGCGAGCAGCTTGACGATGTCGCGCACGGTGGCGCCGAACACCTTGCGGATGCCGATCTCCTTGGTGCGCCGCTCGGCGGTGAAGGCGGCGAGCCCGAACAGGCCCAGGCAGGCGATCACGATCGCGAGCAGGGCGAAGGCGGCGAAGGTCCGCGCGCGCGCCTCCTCGGCCGCGTAGAGCTCGGCGATGATGTCCTCGCTGAACTCGGCGGTGAAGGGCACGTCGGGGGCGATCCGCTTCCATACGTCCTCGACCGCGTTGCGGACCGCGGTCGGATCGGAATCCTCGTAGCGCACCATCATCCAGCCGTGCGCCCTTCGGTAGGAGCGGAAGAGGGTCGGCTGAACCGCTTCGCGCGCCGTGCGCAGGCGCGCGTCCGGGATCACCCCGATGATGGTCAGCGGGATGGCGCCGAAATTGTCGGTCTGGTCGTCGAACAGCTCGGACCTCACCTGCTTGCCGACCGCGCTTGCCGGATCCTGGAAGCCGAGCCGCTTGGCGCCGAGCTCGTTGACGACGATGTTGAGCCCGCGCGCCGCCAGCGCCCGGTCGATCTCCGGCACGCGCGGATAGGGGCGGGTGGAATCGTCGGCCGGGCGGTTGTCGTCGAACAGCCGGCCGGCGACCGGGACGATCCCCATCGTCGGGAAGAAATCGGCGTCGACGATATAGCTGCCCAGCTCAACCGTCTGCTCGCGGCCGGGCACCTCGACCCGGGTGGTGCTGTTGTTGCCGGTGTTGATGCCGATGCCGGTGCGGCCGACCGAGGTCACGCCGTCGATCCGGGCGATCTGCTGGATCAGCGGGTCGATCTGCTCGGCAATCTGGGGAGCGCCGATGCCCGACACCTGGATCAGTCCGTCGCGCGTGTAGCCGGGGTTGCTCTCGCGCACGTGCGCCGTCTGCGAATAGACGACGGCGGTGCAGATGATGAGGCCGATCGACACCGCGAACTGGGCGACGACGAGCGCGTTGCGAAGCGAGCCCGATCCGGCCGCTTCCGACGCGGACCGGTTCGCCTTGAGGATCCTGGCGGGCTGGAAGCGCGAAAGGTAGAGCGCCGGATAAAGCCCGCCCGCCGCGCCGACCACGATCACCAGCGCCACGATCGGGATCAGCAGCCCGCCGGCGCCGAAATAGCTCAGCGACAGATCGGCATCCAGGAAGGCGGAATAAGGCGCGAGCAGCAGCTCGACCGCGGCCAGGGCGAAGACGGCGGCGAGCGCCACGACCAGGGTCGATTCGCCCAGGAACTGCACGACGAGCTGCCTCCGGTTGGCGCCGAGCACCTTGCGGAGCGCGACCTCGCGGGCGCGCTGGCTGGCGCGGGCCGTCGCCAGATTGGTGAAGTTGATGCAGGCCATGGCCAGCACCAGCACAGCGATGATGGCGAAGGTGAGGATCGTGGTGCGGTCGTTGCCCGGCGTGATCGCCGCGTCCTGGGCGGCGCCGAGATGGACGTCGGCGACGTTGACGAGATTGTAGTCCTGTTGCTCGGAAAGCGTCTGGCCGTCCTCGTTCGGGATGTTGCGGCGTTCCCAGGCCGGTATCTGCGCCTGGACCTGCTTGGGGTCGGTGCCGGGCTTCAGCGACACGTAGATCCAGCCCGCCTGGTTGCCCCAGCTGGTGAGGAAGTCGGGCGCCTCGGCGAAATGCGTGGTCGGATCGAAGCGCACCACCATCTCGATCCGGAAATGGGAGTTCTTCGGCAGGTCCTTCATCACCCCCGTCACGCGGTGGTCGACCTTCTCGTCGCCGACCAGCAGGGTCAGCGTCTGCCCGACCGGGTTGGCCGGTCCGAAGAAGCGCCGCGCCTGCTTCTGCGACAGCACCAGGCTGCGCGGATTGCGAAGCGCGGTGGCGGGATCGCCGCGCACCAGCTCGAAGGGCAGCACGTCGAACATCGGCCCATCGGCCATGAAGCCGTCTTCGACCTTGAAGGCCTGTCCCTGGTGGAACACGCTCGGCGCTCCTCTCGCCAGGTAGACGACCTTGTCGACCTGCGGAAAATCCTTCTTCAGCGCCGCCGCGGCGACATAGGCGGTGACCTGGAGGTTCAGATCCTCGCCGCCGACTCCGGGCACGTAATCCGTCTGGAGCTGGTAGATATTCTCCGAATTGGGGATCCACTCGTCGTAGCTGAGCTCGTAGCGGACGTAGAGGAAGATCATCAGGCAGGCCGCCAGCCCCAGCGCCAGCCCGAAGATGTTGATGAACGCGTAGGTCTTGTTCTTCGCCAGCGAGCGGACGCCGACCGTCAGGTAATTACGCCACATGGCTTGTTCCCCTATTCGTAGCGAAGTGCGTGGATCGGATTGGCGCGGGCGACCTTGAGCGCGTGGCCGGCGATGGTGCCGATCGCGATCACCAGGGCGATCAAGGCGGCCAGCACGAACGGCGTCGGCGACAGGTCGATGCGAAGGTCGAAGCCGTTCAGCCAGTCGCGCATCACCCACCAGGCGATCGGCCAGGCGATGATGTTGGCGACGATCACCGGCTTCGAGAATTGCCAGGCCAGCAGCCCCACGATGTCGCGGCTGCGCGCGCCCAGCACCTTCCTGATGCCGATCTCCTTGGTTCGGCGCTCGGCGGTGAAGGCGGCGAGGCCGAACAGGCCGAGGCAGGCGACGATCACCGCGAGCAGCGCGAAGCCGGCGAAGGTCTGCGCGCGCGCATCCTCGGCCTCGTAGAGCTCGCCGACGATGTCGTCGCTGAACTTGGCGTTGAACGGAACGTCGGTGGCGATGCCCTTCCACATCCGCTCGACTCCGGCGCGAACGGCCGCCGGATCGCCCTTGAAGCGGACCACCATGTGGCTGTGGCCGCTGTTGACGTTCGAGAACATGATCGGATCGAGCGGCAGCTTGACCGAACGGAAGCGCGAATCCTTGACGACTCCGACGACGGTGACGGGGACGAGCCCGATCTCGTTGTCGACGATCGCGGCGCGGAACGTCTTGCCGACGATCTTGCCGGGATCCTCGAAGCCGAGGCGCCGGGCGGCAAGCTCGTTGACGACGATGTTGCCGCCGCGCTGGGCGAGCGCCCGCTCCGCCTTCGGATCGGGCGGGTAGGGGAGGGTCATGTCGTCGAGCGGCCGTTTCTCGTCGAACCAGCGGCCGGCGGCCAGGCGCAGCCCCATCGCGTCGAAGAAGCCCTCGTCGATTTGATAGGTGCCGATATCGACCGGGTCGGGCCGCCCCGGCGCCATCAGCCCGCTATTGTTGTTGTTGTCGGTGGCGACTCCGATCGTGGTCCGGCCGACGGCCTCGACGCCCGGGATCCGGCGCGTGCGCTCGGCGATACTCTCGCCCTTGTCGATCAGCGCGTAGCGGCTGAGCTCCTCGACCTGCAGGATGTGGCTGCGGTCGTAGCCCGGATCGACGGTTCGGGCGTAGACGGTCTGGCCGTAGATGATCGCGGTGCAGATGATGAGCCCGATCGACACCGCGAACTGGCCGACCACCAGCACGTTGCGCAGCCGGCCGCTGCCGGGAGTTTCGGCCGACGACTTGTTGGCCTTGAGCACCGAGGCGGGCTGGAAGCGCGACAGGAAGAAGGCCGGATAGAGGCCGCCGAGCACGCCGACGACGAGCACCAGCAGCAGCACGGGCAGGGCGATCCCCCCGGCGCCGAGATAGTTTACCTGCAGATCGGCGTCGAGGAAGGCGGAGAAGGACGGCACCAGCAGCTCGACCAGGGCGAGCGCGATCAGCATCGCGACCGCCGCGATCAGGATCGACTCGGCGACGAACTGGACGATCAGCTGCTTGCGGGTCGCGCCCAGCACCTTGCGCAGCGCCACTTCGCGCGCGCGCTGGCTGGCCCGGGCGGTCGCCAGGTTGGTGAAGTTGACCACCGCCATGCCCAGGATCAGCAGGGCGATGACCGCGAAGGTGATGATCGTGCGCCGGTCGTTGCCGGGCCGCATGGCCGCGGCCTGCGCCTTGCCGAGATGGACGTCCTTGACGTTGACGATGTGCCAGTCCTGGTCGTCGCCGGCGTTGAAGCGGGCCTCGCCGGAATTCTCGTCGGGGATGTTGCGCTTTTCCCAGGCCGGGAAGCCGGCCTGGATCGCCGACGGGTCGGCGCCGGGCCGCAGCTTCACGTAGACATAGCCGTTCTGGCAGCCCCAGCATTCGAGCACCTGCGGGGTGTCGGCATTGTAGGCGACGTAGTCGATCCGGGCGAGCGCATCGATCTCGAGGTGCGAGTTCCTGGGCAGGTCCTCGAGAACGCCGGTGATCCGGAAGTCGCGCGATTTGCCGCGGGTGATCAGGGTCATCGTGCGCCCGACGACATTGTCGGTGCCGTAGCGCTTCCTGGCCTCGCTCAGGGTCAGCACCGCCGTGTTGGGCTGGCTCAGCGCGCCGGCGTCGCCATGGACCATCGGCAGCGGCATCACGTCGAGGAAGTTGTTGTCGACCCACAGATAGTTTTCGGTGGAACTCGCCTCGCCGTCCTTGAAGAACACCGGCTCGTTGTTGCTGACATAGACTTCCTTCTCGACCTGCGGGAAGTCCTTGGCGATGCGCTTGCCCGCCACGTAGGGCGTCATCTGGAGCTGCGATTCCTGCCCGGTCTCGCTCGATTTGTGCCAGCTCTGGATCTGGTAGACGCGCTCGCCCCCGGGGATCCATTTGTCGTAGCTCAGCTCGTGGCGCACGAAGAGCAGGATCATCAGGCAGGCGGCCATGCCGAGCGCCAGCCCGAAGATGTTGATGAAGGCGTAGGTCTTGTTCTTCGCCAGCGCCCTGATGCCGACGGTCAGATAGTTGCGCCACATGGCCTCGTCTCCGCTACTGCCAGCTTGCTCACGCCGCCCGCCGGCGCTCCTGGAGGACCCGCCCGTCGAGCATGTTGACCACCCGGCCGGCATAATCGGCATGGCCCGGCGAGTGGGTGACCATGACGATCGTCGAACCCTCGCGGTTGAGCGCCTGGAGCATCTTCATCACCTCCTCGCCATGCTGGGTGTCGAGGTTGCCGGTCGGCTCGTCGGCCAGGATCAGCTTGGGGTTGCCGACCAGCGCCCGGGCGACCGCGACGCGCTGCTGCTGCCCGCCCGACAGCTGGCTCGGCCGGTGCCTGGCGCGGTGCCCGATGCCGACCTTGTCCATGACCGCCTCGACTCGGGTGCGGCGCTCGGAGGCGGGGACGTTGTGGTAGAGGAGGGCGAGCTCGACATTCTCGCGCACCGACAGCTCGTCGACCAGGTTGAAGCTCTGGAAGATGAAGCCGATATTCTGCTTGCGGACCTCGGCGAGCTTGCCTTCGGGGAGGCCCGCCACCTCCATGCCGTTGAAATTGTACGATCCGCTCGACGGGCTGTCGAGCATGCCGAGCACGTTCAGCAGCGTCGATTTGCCGCAGCCCGACGGCCCCATGATCGCGACGAACTCGCCGTCGGCGATGTTGAGGTCGATACCGTCGAGCGCGGTCGTCTCCACCGTTTCGGTGCGGTAGACCCGGGACAGGTTGCGCATGCTGAGCATTGGTCGGCTCCCTTCGTTCGTCAGCTTTGGAGGTCGAGCCGATCCTTGTCGGCGAAACCGGTATAGGGTGATGTCAGCACCTTCTCGCCGGGCTCCAGGCCCTCGAGCACTTCGATATGGTCGGCGTTGCGGCGGCCGAGGCGGACCTGGCGCTTGACCGCCTCGTCGCCGTCCGGGGTCACCACGAACACCCAGGCGCCGCCGGTCTCGTTGTAGAAGGCGCCGTTCGGGATCAGCAGCGCCGGCGTCGGATCGCCGAGCGTCAGGCGGGTCTGGATGGTCTGGCCGCGCTGCAGTTCGGCCGGCTCCTGGCCGATGAAGTGGAAGTCCACCGCGAAGGTGCCGTTGCGGACCTGCGGATAGATCTTGGCGACCTTCAGCCGGTAGGTCTTGCCGCCGACGTCGGCGCTGGCGATCTGCCCCGGCTCGACCCGGCCGAGATAGAATTCGTCGACGTCCGCGACCAGCTTGTTGCGGCCCGCCGAATCGATCTGGCCGAGCCGCTCGCCGCGGTTGAGCGACTGGCCGACCTGGATCGAGAAGGCCGTGAGCTGGCCGCCGACCGGAGCGCGCAGGTTGAGCGCGTCGAGCGTTGAGCGGGCGATGTCGAGGCTTGCGTTGAGCGCCGCGGTCGAGGCGCGCAGCTGCGCGAGCTGGCTCGACTGCAGCCGCTCGTCCGTGGACTGGGTGCGGCGCAGCACGCCCGCACGGGCGCGCGCCGACTGGAAGTCGTCCTGGCTGTCGCGAAGCACCTTGCCCGGCACGAAGCCCTTGTCGGCGAGCGGCCGCTGCATCTCATACTGGCGCCGCGCCTTGGCCGCGACCAGATCGGCCTCGATGATCGCGCGCTCGTTGTTGAGCCGGGTCTGCGACAGCGCCAGCTCCTGGCTGCGCATCGAGTTGATCTGCTGGGTGACCTCGGTCTGGCGCGCGAGCAGGTTCAGCTGCAGGTCGGAATTGGAAAGGACCGCGAGCAGCTGGCCCTGCTGGACCATGGCGCCGTCCTCGACCAGCACCTTCTCGACCCGCCCGCCCTCGACCGCGTCGAGATAGACGCTGACCAGCGGCGTCACCCGCGCCCGAAGCGGCAGGAAATCGTCGAAGCGGCCGCGCTCCACCGTCGACACGGTGAGCCGTTCGGCGGCGACCGTCTGGCTGTTGGAGGTGGGCGCGAACAGATAGAACAGGACGATCGCGACCAGCGCCAGCGCGGCGGCGATGCCGATCTTCACCGGCTTCGACAGCCCCTTGGTCTCGACGACGCGGTCCATCGCTCCGCCGCTTTGCGGTCCCGTCTCTGTCTCGGGCGCCTGCATCCTAATAACGCTCATCAACCCGTCTCCCCGCTCTCGTCCAGCAACGATCGTGCCAGCGGCGGCGCGGCGGAAGCGCGGGGGAGGCCGCGATCGACTGTCCGGTTCCGGACAGGAGCTGTTCGGCTGCGGACAGCCTCCCCCGTCTCATGTCAGGCCGCGAGCGGCGTCGCGGGCGAGCCGGCCTGGGCAAGCGCGTAGACGGGCGCTTCGGCCTCGCCGGCCACTGTGACCGGCTCCAGCGCCGCCATCATCAGCAGGCTCGCCACCGCCATCCACAGCATCCCGCCTGCGATCGATCCGAAATTGGTCATTGTCACTCTCCCCGAAAGAATTGGTGCCGATTGATCAGCACGGGCCGTGCCAAACCGCGAAAGCGGCGGAATTGCTGGACTTTTGGGAAGTGGTCGGGGTCGGGGCGGGAGCGGCTCCTGTCCGGTTCCGGACGAACTTGTCCGCTTGCGAACGGCCGCGCGCGCATTTGGCATGGAAATTGTTTCGTGACCTTCGGGCCAGGCATTAGGAGAGGCCGGTGCAAAGCGGAAAGTCATTCGCGCGGTGCCTCGTCGTCGATGACGACCCGGATATATTGCTGTCGGCGCGGCTGCTGCTGCGCGACCTTTTCCGGGAGGTGGCCACCTTCCAGGCGCCCGAGGAGGCGCTGGCGGCGATGGACGGCGACCCGCCCGACGTGATCCTGCTCGACGCCAATTTCGGGCGCGGCGCGACCAACGCCGCCGAGGGCTTCCACTGGCTCGGCGAGATATTGAAGCGCGACCCGGAGGCGGTGGTGGTGATGATCACCGCCCATGGCGGAGTCCAGACCGCGGTCGAGGCGATGAAGCGCGGCGCCACCGACTTCGTCTCCAAGCCCTGGTCGAACGAGCGGCTGCTCGCCACCGTCCGCACCGCCGCCGCGCTTCGCAACTCGCGCGAGGAGGCGGTGACCGAGCGCCGCCGGGCGGAGGCGATCGCCGCCCCGGCCGCCGGCGGGGAGACTCCTCTGCTCGGCAAGTCGCCCGGCATCGCGCGCATCTTCTCGCTGATCGATCGCGCCGCGCCGACCGAGGCGAACGTGCTGATCCTGGGCGAGAACGGCACCGGCAAGGAGCTGGTCGCGCGCGAGCTCCATGGCAGGTCGCGGCGCGCGGACCGGGTGTTCGTCTCGGTCGATCTCGGCGCCGTCGCGCCCAACCTGTTCGAATCCGAGTTGTTCGGCCATGTGAAGGGCGCGTTCACCGACGCTCGCGGCGACCGCGTCGGGCGGCTGCAGGCGGCCGACGGCGGCACCTTGTTCCTCGATGAGGTCGGCAACCTTCCGCTCCACCTCCAGCCCAAGCTGCTGACCGCGCTCGAGCAGCGCCAGGTGATCCCGGTCGGAGCCAACAAGCCGGTGGCGATCGACGTCAGGGTGATCGCCGCGACCAACCTGCCGACCGAGCAGCTCGGCGACGAGAGCCGCTTCCGGCAGGATCTGCTGTTCCGGCTCAACACCGTCGAGATCGAGCTGCCGCCGCTGCGCGACCGGCGCGACGATATCCCGCTGCTGATCGAGCATTTCGTCGCGCTCTATTCCAAGAAATACGGCAAGCCGCAGCGGGCGGTGCCGCCCGAGGTCGCGGCGGCGCTCAAGGCCTATGACTGGCCCGGCAACGTCCGCGCGCTGCGCCATGCCGCCGAGCGGGCGGTGATCCTCGCCGCCGCCGAAGCCTTCACGGTGGAGGACTTCTCGCTCTCGCGCAGCGCCGCGGCCAAGCTGCCCGTGCCGCCGGCCGGCGCCGCGCCCGGGCACGACCTCAACCTCGAACGTGCTGAGCGCCACATGGTCGAGCAGGCCCTGAAGAAGCACGCCTACAACATCTCGCTCGCCGCCCAGGAACTCGGGCTCACCCGCGCCTCCCTCTACCGCCGCATGGACAAGCATGGGCTCTGAACCTTGCCGATAGGCGCGCGCTTCAGGCGCCGGTTCATCCTCGGCCTGCTGCTTCGCGTCGCGCTGCTGGTCATGACCATCATCGCCTTCGTCTACACGCTGGATCGGCCGGGCCTGGGGGCGGCCCGGGTGCTTGCGGGGTTGTTCTGCTTCGCCGCTTTGGTCGGCCTGTGGCGCTACATCCAGCGCACCAACGTCGAGCTCGCCCGCTTCGTCGATGCGGTCCGGTTCGGCGATTTCTCGCAGAGCTTCGCCCATCTCCACGAGGGCAGCGGCTTCGGCGAGATCGGCGAGGCGCTCGAGCAGGGGATGCGGCAGCTTCGCGACGAGCGGCTCCGGCTCAGCGACGACAGCCGCTTCTACGAGGCGGTGCTCGACGATGCTCCGACGCCGCTGCTGACGATCGACAGCGACGGGCGGGTCGAGCTCACCAACAAGGCGGCGCGCCGGCTGCTGATCCGCCACCACGGCGTGCGGATCGAGGATTTCCGCGAATATGGCGATGCGTTCGCGCGCTGCCTTGCGGACAACAATGTCGAGCAGCCGCGGCTGGTGCCGCTCACCATCGACGCGGTGCCGCAGACGGTGATGGTCAGCGGGGCGGTGGTCCACCGGCTCGGCGGAATGGCGCGGGTGGTCGCGGTGCAGCCGATCCAGGGCGAATTGAACGCGGTCGAGCTCGCCGCCCAGAGCGATCTCATCCGGGTCCTGACCCACGAGATCATGAACTCGATGACGCCGGTGACCTCGCTAGCGAAAACCGCCGCCCACCTCATGACCAGGGCCGACCAGGGCCTGGATCCGCTCGTCGCCGATGCCCGCTCGGCGGTGGAGACGCTCAGCCGCCGCGCCGACGGGGTGATGCACTTCGTCGAAAGCTACCGCCAGATCAGCCGCACGCCCGATGTGCGCCGCCGCGTGTTCGAGGTGCTCGGCTGGGCCCGGCAGCTCGAGGCTCTGTTCCTGGCCAGCGACGTCTCCGCCGGGGTCGAGTTCACGCTCGACGTCGCTTCGGCCAACCTCACCCTCGATGCCGATCCGGACCTGCTCTGCCAGGTGCTGATCAACCTGCTGCGCAACGCCGCCGAGGCCGCGAAGGAGCATGGCGATCGGCCGGCCGTGTCACTGTCCTTCTCGCTGACCTTCGGCGGCCGTACCCAGATCGAGGTGGCGGACAACGGCCCAGGCGTGCCGGAGCCGCTGCAGCAGGACATCTTCCTGCCCTTCTTCACGACCAAGTCGAAAGGAACCGGCGTCGGCCTCAGCCTGGCCCGTCAGGTCGTGCTCGCCCATCGCGGCTCGATCACCCTGCTGGCCAGCGACAGCGGCGGCGCGCTGTTCCGGATCATCATCTAGCGAGCTGCGCGGCGAGTCCGGCGACCTGCACCCTGATATCGGGCACCGCGACGATCTCCCACCGCGCGCCGCGAGTCATCGGGCCGATCGCGAAGAGGCTCGCGCAGGCGCTCCCCCCCGCATCCACCGCCCTGTTGGCCGGGTCGACGTCGATGCCGATCCGGCACCCGTCCGCCCGTATCCGCCCGCTCCTCAGCAGATTGTCGAGCAATGTCTCGCCGGCGCGCGCGATGTCGCTCTGCGGCCCCGTGCAATTGACGATTCGGGCGACGGGAAGCTGCTGCGGCTCGCGGCTTGCGCGCGGGCGCCATGTCACGCCGGCGGGTGTCGCGCTGAGCAGCCTGCCGGCCGCGAAGCGCAGTCGGCCGTCGCGCTCCATTCCGGCGATGCGCGCAGCGATCTCGGGCGCGATGCGGTGGCGGTGGACATCCCAATAGGGGCGCAGGTGGCGCAGGAAGCGCCGGCGTTCCATCGTCGGGGCGGAGGACCAGAGCGCCTGCGTCAGCGGACGCAGCTGGTCCACCGCGGCCCGCCATCCGATCCGCTCCGCCTGTTCGCGCACCGACCGGATCAGCGGCGCGCATCTCGGCTCGAACGACCGCTCGAGCGCGGGCGGGGCCGCCGGCTCGGCATGCGGGCGAGGGACCAGGCCGCGGCGGGAGATGGCGACGATGCGGCCCCTGAAATCCGCCGCATCAAGGATCAGCGCCGCGTCGATCGCGGTGAGGCCGGTGCCGATCAGGAGCACGGTGTCGCCTTCGCCGAGGCCCGCGGCGATGTCGCCCGCCCATGGATCGCTGACATAGATTCCGGCGAGCTCGGCCGGATCGATGCCGCGCGGCACCTCGGGCTCGAGATTGCCGAGCGAGAGGATCACCGCATCGGCGGCGATGGCGGAGCCGTCGGCGAGTCGGACCAGCTCGCCGCCGTTGCCGCGGACGATGTCGACCACTTCGCCCGCGACGGTCTTCAGCCGTCCCGTCCCGGCCTCTTTCGCTCCGGCGAGCAGGTCCTCCAGGTAACGCCCGTAGAGGCGGCGCTCGGCGAAAGCGGCCGCCTCGCCGCCGCGCTCCCGGAGCCACCGGACGAAATGGTCGGGGGCCTCGGGGAAGGCGCTCATGCCGCTGGCGCGGACGTTGAGCAGATGCTCGCCATGGCGGGTGCTGTAGGCGACGCCGCGCGCGAGCCGGCCCGCGCGCTCGACCAGCGTCACCGACGCCTGCGTCTGCCGGAGCAGCTGGATCGCCTGAAGCACGCCCGAAAAGCCGCCGCCGACGATGGCGATGTGGCTCAATGCTCGATTTCCAGCACCGACTCCACCGGAACCGGATCGGCGAGCGTGAGGCCGTCGAGGATCCGCGCCGTCTCGTCGCGAACCATCAGCATCACGCGGTGGAGCCGGCATTTCTCCTCGGTGATGCAGTTCTGGCATTTCTCGTACGCGTAGCGGCTCGCGCAGGGCAGCAGCCCCAGCGAGCCGCGGGTGAGGCGGACGATCTCGCCATAGCTCACCTCGTTCGGCGGCCGCTTGAGCCAATAGCCGCCGTCGCGGCCGCGCCGGGTGCCGACCAGGCCGTGCCGGCTCATCTGCGACAGCATCACGGTCAGGAACTTGGGCGGGATATTCTGCGCCTCGGCGATCTCGGTCAGCTGGACCGGCCCCTCGCCGTAGCGATCGGCGAGGTGGAGCAGCGCCCGGATTGTATACCTCGTCCGTTGAGAAAGCATCGCCCTCCAATGAACCCAGCGGGTTAGCTTGGCAACAGCGGCAAGGCGCGGAGGCCGTACCCACGGCCGCACCGCCGCCGCGCCCGCCCTGAAGCGGCGCCAGCCCCTTCACGGCGCACCGCCGAAGCGGCTACGAGGCGGCCGATGACGAACCCTGTGTCCCCGTCTTTCGAAGTGGAACCGGTCGCGGACGGCGCGGGAACCCGCCTGGCCGTCAGCCGCGCCGGCGGCGGCGAGACGCGCCGCTACCATATCGCCGGCGGCGAGCAGCACGATTACACCGCCTTCTTCCGCGAGCTCGCGCGCGACTTCGGAATGCGGGCCCCGCACCGGCACGAGGATCCGCCCGCCGCGGCGCAGGAGGAGCCGGACTGGCGCCCGCTCCTCACCGAGAATCTGAGCCCCCGGATCCTCGCCGGCTATGGCGACCCGGCCGTGCTCAGGACGGACCAGGGCTGGTTTCTGGTCGCCACCTCGAACGATGCGCCGGACGCCTTCCCGATCCTCCGCTCGGCCGACCTTCGGAGCTGGGAACATCTCGGCTTCGTCTTCCCGGAAGGGCGCGCCCCGGCCTGGGCCGCTTCCGGCCGCCATGTCGGCGACTTCTGGGCGCCGGAGATGGCGCGCGTCGGCGACGAATATTGGCTCTGCTACACCGCCCGCGAGAAGACCAACGCCTTGGCCATCGGCCTCGCCAAGAGCCGCAGCCCCCTTGGGCCGTGGCAGGATATCGGCCGCCCGCTGCTGACCGGCGGGGTCGCGCTGTTCCCGCCCGCCGATCCGTCGCAGCCGCCCCCGCCGATGAGCGGCGGCGTGATCGACGCCCACATCCTGATCGACGAGGGCGGCCAGCCCTTTCTCTTCTGGAAGGACGACACCAACGGCGTCTGGCCGCGGCCGCTCGCCGCGCTGATGCGCGAACGTCCGGAGCTCATTCCCCGCCTCTTCGCCGGCGAGGAAGACCGCCGGACGGCCGCCTTCGCCGCCGCCATCCAGCCCTGGGCGGACGGCCGCCGGCCGATCGAGCGCTTCTTCCTGATGCAGCCGCTGATCGAGGCGGTGCTCGCTTCCTGGCCCACCGTCCGGCGAGTGCTGGAGGAGTGCGGCGGGGCCGGCGCCATCCTGGCGGCGATGCGGACTCCGATCCGGGCGCAGCGGCTGGCGCCGGACGGCACCTCCTTCATCGGCGAGCCGACCGAGGTCCTGGTCAACGATCTGGAGTGGGAGGGGCATCTGATCGAAGGCCCGTGGGTGACCCGCCAGCAGGGCCGCTACTGGCTGTTCTACGCCGGCAACGATTTCTGCACGCCCCGATACGGCATCGGCGTCGCGGTCGCCGATCATCCGCTCGGGCCCTATGTCAAGCAGCCGGAGCCGCTGCTGCGCACCAGCCGCAGCTGGTGGGCGCCGGGGCACGCCTCGGTCGCGCCGGGAGCCGACGGCGGGCCGCAGCTCTTCTTCCACGCTTATTTCCCGGGCACCGGCGGCTACAACGCGTTCCGCGCGCTCCTCACCACGCCGCTGCGCTTCACCGCTTCAGGCGTGGAGACCGCCTGAGGCCGCCGGGCCGGCCGGAGCAGGCGGGGCGCGCGGCGCGAATGAGATCGCTGCGCCCGATTTTCCGGACGGCAGCATCGGACGAGGTGGCGGAGCGGGAGGGATTCGAACCCTCGATACGCTTTTGGCGTATACTCACTTTCCAGGCGAGCGCCTTCGACCACTCGGCCACCGCTCCGCATGCGCTGGAAGGAGCGGCATCTAGTAAGCTCCGCCCGCCAGGGCAAGCTAAGCCGCGAAGCCGTCGATCCGTCTCGCCATCGCGATGTCGCTCGCGCTGACCCCGCCGGCGCTGTGGGTGGTGAGCGCGACCTCGACCTTGTTCCAGCTGTTCGACCAGTCGGGGTGATGGTCGGCCTGCTCCGCGGCGATCGCGACGCGCGTCATGAAGGCGAACGCCTCGCTGAAATCGGCGAACGTGAAGGTGCGCGCGATCGCATCGCGCTCCGCGTCCCAGGTCCATTCAGGGAGCTCGGCCAGCGCCGCCTCCCGCTCTTTGCTTGACAGCTTTTCCGCCATCCCTTCTGTGTCCGCCATTCGTGGCCGAACGTCAAACCCTGGCGCCCGATGCGGCGGAGATCGAGCGGCTGGCCGACGCCGCCGTGGCGCGGCTGCCCGCGCCGTTCCGGGCCCATCTCGACGGAGTCGTCTTCCGCGTCGAGGAATTCGCGGATGAGGAGACCCTGCGCCAGCTCGGCATCGAGGACCCGTTCGATCTCACCGGCCTCTACACCGGCCGTCCGCTCGGCGAGCAATCCTCGATGATCTCGGGCGAGCTGCCGCCGGTCATCCACCTCTACCGCCGGCCGCTGCTCGACGAGTGGGCCGACACCGGCGTCAGCCTCGAAGCGCTCGTCACCCACGTCATCGTGCACGAGGTCGGCCACCATTTCGGCTTTTCGGACGAGGACATGCACGCCCTGGAGGAAGGTGCCTGACGCGCTGCTTCGGCTGCGCGGCGTGGCCTGCGTGCGCGGCGGGCGGCTGCTGTTCGAGGGGCTGAGCCTGAGGCTCGATCCGGGCGGGGCGGCGGTCGTCACCGGCCCCAACGGCGCCGGCAAGTCGAGCCTGCTGCGGCTGGCCGCGGGGCTGCTCCGCGCCGATTCGGGGACCGTGGAGCGCGGCGGCGCGGCCGCGCTGGCCGACGAGCATGCCGCGCTCGACGAGCGGCTGACGCTGGAACGGGCGCTCGCCTTCTGGGCGCGGCTGGACGGGGCGCGGGCGGAGGCGGGCATGGCGCCGCTCGGGCTGCTGCCGCTGCGCGACGTGCCGGTGCGGATGCTGTCGAACGGCCAGCGCAAGCGCGCGACGCTGGCGCGGGTGGTGGCGAGCGGCGCGCCCTTGTGGCTGCTCGACGAGCCGGCCAACGGCCTCGACCGCGACAGCGCGGCGGCGCTGGCGGAGGTGATGGCCGATCACCGGCGGCGCGGCGGCGCCATCCTGGCCGCCTCGCACCAGCCGCTCGGGCTCGAGGATTCGGCGACGGTGGCGCTGTGAGCGCGCTGGTGCTTCGCGAGCTTCGGCTGGCGGCGAGCGGCGGCAATGCGCTGCTGCCGCTGATCTTCTTCCTGCTGGTCGCGACCCTGTTCCCGTTCGCGGTCGGGCCGGACCGGCCGCTGCTCGCCCGCGCCGGCGGCGGGGCGTTGTGGATGGCGGCCCTGCTCGCCGCGCTGCTGCCGGTCGACCGGCTGGTCGAGCCGGACCGAGCGTCGGGCGTGCTCGACCAGCTCGCGCTGCGCGGCCTGGGCGAGGAGACGGTGGCGCTCGCCAAGCTCGCCGGCCACTGGCTGAGCTTCGGGCCGCCGCTGATGCTTGCCGCGGTTCCGGCCGCGGCCTTGATGAAGCTTCCGGGCGAGGTGCTGGAGCGGCTCGAGCTGGGGCTGCTGGTCGGCACCCCGGGCCTCGCCGCCCTGACTTTGATGGTGAGCGCCTTCACCGCCGGCCTGCGCGGCACGGGCGCCCTTGCCGGCTTGCTGATGCTGCCGCTGGCGGTGCCGCTGCTGATTTTCGGCGCCGGCCTGGTCGAGCAGGGCGGCACCGGGGCGCTCAAGCTGCTGGCCGCGGTGTCGCTGCTGCTGGTCGCGGCGGCGCCGTTCGCGACCGCGGCGGCGATCCGCGCCGCGCGAGATTAGCCCGGTTGCCGGAACGGTCATTGCGAGCGGAGCGGCGCTCCCCGCAATGACGGCGCGTCAATCCCGGCTCCACCTCGCGAAGATGGCGGTGGGGAGGAGCAGCCCGCGCGCTTCCTCGCGCACCGCCATGTCGCCGCATTCGATCGTGCCGCCGAGCCCGGCCAGCGCCTGGTTCAGAAGCTCGCCGATCGCCAGCGCCGACATCCGCACCGCATAGACGGTGAGGACCAGGAAGCGGCTTTCGCCGTCGAGCAGCTTGCGGCAGTCGGCGATCAGGCCCGGAAGCCCCTCCTCGAGCTTCCACACCTCCCCGGCGGGGCCGCGGCCATATTTGGGCGGATCGAGGATGATGCCGTCGTAGCGGCGGCCGCGGCGGACCTCGCGGGCGGCGAACTTGGCGGCGTCGTCCACCATCCAGCGGATCGGGCGCTCGCTCATGCCGGACAGGCGGGCGTTTTCCTTGCCGGCCTCGACCGACTTCTTCGACGCGTCGACATGGACCAGGCTCGCGCCGGCCGCGGCCATGGCGAGCGTGCCGACGCCGGTATAGCCGAACAGGTTGAGCGCTTCGCTGCCGGGAGCCAGGCGCTCGCGCATCCACGCCCATTGCGGCGCCATGTCGGGGAAGAAAGCCAGGTGGCGGAAGGGGGTGCACTGGGCTCGGAACCGAACGTCCTGCCAGGCCAAGTCCCAGCCGCCCTGCGGCACCGGGCGGGCAAACTGCCAGCGGCCGCCGCCTTCCTCGTCCGATCCGGGGATGAACTCGCCGTCCGCATCCCACTCGTCCAGCGCGGCCGGCCACATCGCCTGCGGTTCGGGCCGGATGAAGCTGTAGGGGCCGTAGCGCTCGAGCTTGCGGCCGCCGCCCGAGTCCATCAGTCCGTAGTCGCCCCAGGGTTCGGCGACGAGGGTGGCGAGGGTCACGCCGCGCGGACGGCGGGAAAGCCGATGGTGGCGCGGGCGCGCGGCCCGCTCAGCATGACGGCGCCGGCGGCGCGGACGTGGTCGACGGTGACCGAGTCGAGCTCGGCGATCACTTCGCGCGGCTCGACCAGCCGGCCGTGGAGCGAGAGCTGGCGCGCGACGTAATGGGCCTGACCCCACGAGCTCTCCATCGACATCAGCAGCCCGGCCCGCGCCTGGGTGCGGACCCGGTCGACCTCGCGCTGGCCGATCGTGCCGGCGGCGTCGGCGACGATCTCCTCGATCAGCTGGGCCGATGCGGCCGATTGGCGGCGGGCGGTGGCGGCGTAGATCGAGAACAGGCCGATGTCGCGATAGGGATAGAGGCTCGCATAGACGGTGTAGGCGAGGCCCCGGTCCTCGCGCAGCTGCTGGAACAACCGCGACGACATGCCGCCGCCGACCGCGTCCGCGAACAGGCGGGCGGCATAATAATCGGGCCGCAGCTGCGCCGGTCCTTCGAAGCCGAGCGCCAGGTGGGCCTGATCGCAGGCGGTTCGGCCGACTCGGTTGCCGCCGGTGAAGTGGGCCGGCCGCGGCGGATCGATCGTGCCCGGCGGCAGCTCGGCGAACAGCCGGTCGGCGAGCTCGACCAGCCGGTCGTGGTCGACCTTGCCGGCCGCCACCAAAGCGAGGCTGCCGGCGCGATACTGCTCCTGGCGCCAGCGGTGCAGGTCCTCGACGGTGATCGCCTCGATGCTGGTCTCCTCGCCCAGGATCGAGCGGCCCAGCGGCTGGTCGGCGAAGGCGGCCGACTGGAGGTCGTCGAAGATGATGTCGTTGGGCGTGTCGCGCGCCTCGCCAAGCTCCTGGACCACCACGTCCTTCTCGCGCTCCAGCTCGGCGAAGCTGAAGTGCGGGCGAAGGATCATGTCGGCGATCAGCTCGAGGCCGAGCGGGATGTGCTCGGCCATGACCGAGGCCATGAAGCTGGTCGAATCGCGGTCGGTGGCCGCGTTGAGGTCGCCGCCGACATCCTCGATCGCCTCGCTGATCTCGCGCGCCGAGCGGCCGCCGGCGCCCTTGAACACCATGTGCTCGAACAGGTGGGCGATGCCGTTGAGCGGGGCGGGCTCGTAGCGCGAGCCGGTGTCGGCGTAGAGCCCGACCGCGGCGGTCTCGACGCTCGGCATGTTCCGGCTGGCGACGCGCAGGCCGTTGGGCAAGGTGGTGAGCTGCATCATGAGCGGCCGGATTTAGGGTCTTGCGGCTCCGGCGGCAAGTTGGCGCCCGCCTTCGACTGCCGCCGCCGAAGCGCGAGGATGTAGATGACGGCGGCCGCGGCGGCGAAGAAGAACCACTGGATGGCGTAGAGGAGGTGGTTGTTGGCGAGCTGGGGCGCGGGCGGCGCGCTCGGCTTCAGGCCGGGGGCGGGAACGGCGGAAACGAGCCGGATCTTGTGGAGGCGGTCGGGGGCGATCGCGCCGGCGACCGTGCCGCCGCTCCAGCCGGCCGGGGCGGCGCTCGAACTCGACCAGCCCATGTCGACCTGCATCCCCGGCCCCTCGGCGCCGGTGCGGCACGCCGCGATGTGGCTCCAGCCGCTGTCGCCGGCGGCGTTGCGGCCGGCGACGGCGCGCCAGCCGACGACTTCCAGGCAGAAGCCGGTGGCGCGGCGGTAGAGCAGGCGCTCGTCCGGGATTGCGGGCCAGGCGACCGGCGGCAGCTGCGAGTTCGCGCGGTACCGGGCGATCAGCGCTTCCTTCTGCTGCTTACGGTCGATCTGCCAGAAGCCGAGATTGGCCATCGCGGCGACCGAGGCGGCGACGAGCAGGGTCGGCCAGAGCGGGAAGCGCATCGCGGTCACCTCCGAAGGTGCCGACCCGGCGATCCCGGCTTCCGCCGGGGCGTCGGCTCAGTGATATTCCGCGCCCCAGCCGCCCCAGACGTAGATGGCGAGGAACAGGAACAGCCACACGACGTCGACGAAATGCCAGTACCAGGCCGCGGCCTCGAAGCCGAAATGCTGCTGCGGCGTGAAATGGCCTTTGTACGAGCGGATCAGGCAGACGATCAGGAAGATGGTGCCGACGATCACGTGGAAGCCGTGGAAGCCGGTCGCCATGAAGAAGGCCGAGGTGTAGATGTTGTCGCCGAAGCCGAACGGCGCCACCGAATATTCATAGGCCTGGATCGCGCTGAACAGCAGGCCGAGGCCGATCGTCGCCCACAGGCCCATCTTGAGGCCCTCGCGGTCGCCGTTGATGAGCGCGTGGTGGGCCCAGGTGACGGTCGTGCCCGAGCACAGCAGGATCAGGGTGTTGAGCAGCGGGAAGCCGAACGGGTCGAGCACCTCCATGCCCTCGGGCGGCCAGACGCCACCGATCGATTCGACCGGCGAGGGGAAGAGCGCGGCGTTGAAATAGGCCCAGAACCAGGCGACGAAGAACATCACCTCCGAGGCGATGAACAGGATCATGCCGTAGCGCAGGTGGAGCTGGACGATCGGCGTGTGATCGCCGGCATGGGCCTCGCGGACCACGTCGACCCACCAGAACAGCATCGTCGCAAGGACGAGCGCCAGCCCGACGAAGAAGACGATGCCCCCGCCGGCATAGTCATGCATCCACATGATGCCGCCCGCCGCCATGGCGAGCGCCGAGAAGGAGCCCATGAAGGGCCAGATGCTCGGCGGCAGGATGTGATATTGGTGGGTCTTGGCTCCGGCCATTTCGTTCCTCGTTTGCCGGCGATGGCCGGCATCCAGTTTCGTTCTGGGCCCCGGCCTCGGTTCCCGTCGAAGGCTTGCTTCGATCGGGGCCCTTCCGCCGGGGAGCAGCGGGCTCTTTAGCTTTGCGTCTTCGGCTGGTCCACCGGGTAGAAGGTGTAGCTCAAGGTGATCTCGCTGATCTGCCTGGCGTCCTTGTCCTCCAGGATCTTGGGATCGACGAAGAACACCACCGGCATCCGCATTTCCTCGCCCGGCTTCAGCGTCTGCTCGGTGAAGCAGAAGCACTGGATCTTGCTGAAATACTGCCCGGCTTGCGCCGGGGTGACGTTGAAGGTGGCGGTGCCGGTCATCGGCTTATCCGACAGGTTCTTGGCGGTGTAGAAAGCCATGTCGCGGGCGCCGACGGCGACTCGCTCGACATGGCGCTCCGGCTTGAACTCCCACGGCAGCGCCGAACTGACGTTGGCGTCGAAGCGGACCGAGATGATCTTGCCGGTCGGCCGAAGCGCGGCCTCCGCCTCGTCGACGCGCATCGGCGTACCGCCGAAGCCGGTCACCTGGCAGAACAGGCGGTAGAGCGGCACGCTGGCGAAGGCGAGGCCGACCATCGCCGCCACGAGAAGCGCGGCAAGGGCCGCCGTCCGGCCGTTCTTGCGGGCGACTGCCGTCATTGTACCGCCATCTTCGCGATGCTGATGAAGTAGAGCAGCACCACGAAGGCGCCGAGCGCGAGCGCCATCACCAGCGCCCGGCTGCGCTGGCGCTTGCGGATTTCGTCGGGATTCAAATCAGCCATCGGTCGATCACCAAAGCGCCGAACACGGCGAACAAGTACAGGATCGAGAAGGCGAACAATCGCTTCTCGGGCTTCATTCCGGCGGGCTCGGAGGCGCGGTTGGCGAGCACGCCGAGGGCGAGCGCCAGGAACAGCGCGCTCAGCGCCGCCGCGGCCACGCCGTAGATCGCGCCGGTCAGGCCCAGCGGCCACGGCGCCACCGCCGCCGCCGTCATCGGCAGCGTGTAGAGCGCGATCTGCTGGCGGGTCACCCTGGCGCCCGACACCACCGGCAGCATCGGCACTCCGGCGGCCGCATAGTCGGAGCGGACGAACAGCGACAGCGCCCAGAAATGCGGCGGGGTCCACAGGAAGATGAGGGTGAAGAGCAGGAGCGGGAGAAGCGTCACGTCGCCCGTCGCGGCTGCCCATCCGATCACCGGCGGAAAGGCGCCGGCAGCGCCGCCGATGACGATGTTCTGCGGCGTCCGGCGCTTCAGCCAGACGGTGTAGACGAGCACGTAGAACAGGAGCGACGCCGCCAGGATCGACGCGGCAAACCAGTTGGTGGCCACCCCCATCAGCAGCACCGAAAAGACGCCGAGGCCGACTCCGAAGTGGAGCGCCGCCTGGCGTTCCATCCGTCCGGCCGGGATCGGCCGGTTGCGGGTCCGCTTCATCAGCGCGTCGAGATCGGCCTCGTACCACATGTTGAGCGCCGCCGCGGCGCCGGCG
>DASWSP010000046.1:0-3660 GCA_036402575.1 Allosphingosinicella sp.
CGCGGGCGCGGCGGACGGCCTGGTGGATCGGGCCGAAGGTCGAGCCCCAGCCGACGACCGCGAGCCGGCCGCCCTCCCCGCCCAGGCACACCTCCTGCGGGGGCAGCGAGTCGGCCACGCCGAGCACCTTGTCGCGGCGCATCTCGGTCATCGCCTGGTGGTTGTCGGGCGCATAGTCGATATGGCCGGTACCGACATTCTTCTCGATGCCGCCGATCCGGTGGGTGAGCCCGGGCGTGCCCGGCCTGATCCAGACGCGGGCGCGCTTGGAGTCGCGGGCATAGGGGTTGACCCCCTCGCCTTGCGCCGGCGGCGTATCGTGGAAGCGGACCGGGAACGGCCGATAACGGCTCATGTCCGGCACCTTCCACGGCTCCGCCGCATTGGCGATGTAGCCGTCGGTCAGCAGCATCACCGGGGTCATGTACTGGGTGGCGATCCGCACCGCCTCGATCGCGCAGTCGAACGCGTCGGCCGGCGAGCGGGCGGCGATCACCGGCATCGGCGCGTCGCCGTTGCGGCCGTAGACGGCCTGGTACAGGTCCGACTGCTCGGTCTTGGTCGGGAGACCCGTCGAGGGCCCGCCACGCTGCGAGTTGATGATGACGAGCGGAAGCTCGGTCATGATCGCCAGCCCCATCGCCTCGCCCTTGAGCGCGATACCCGGCCCCGAGGACGAGGTGACGCCCAGCGAGCCGGCGAAGCTCGCGCCGATCGCGCTGCCGATCGCGGCGATCTCGTCCTCCGCCTGGAAGGTGGTGACTCCATATTCCTTGAGGCGCGAGAGATGGTGGAGGATCGCCGAGGCCGGCGTGATCGGATAGCCTCCGAAGAATATCGGCAGCTCCGCCAGCCGCGCCCCGGCGATCAGCCCGAGCGAGATCGATTCGGCGCCGGTGATGGTTCGGTAGAGGCCGGGGTCCGCCGGCGCAGGATCGATATGATGCTGGCGGATCTGGCCGCCGATCTCCGCCGTCTCGCCATAAGCATGGCCGGCATTGAGCGCGGCGATGTTCGCTTCGGCGAGCTCCGCCGCCTTGGCGAACTTGGTCTTGAGCCACTGCTCGATCGGCGCGCGGTCGCGGTCGAACATCCACAGCGCCAGGCCCAGCGTCCACATGTTCTTGCAGCGCAGGGCTTCCTTGTTGCCGAGTCCGAACGGTTTCACCGATTCGAGCGTCAACTGGCTGATGTTGAACGAAATCACCTGCCAGCGCGCGAGGCTGCCGTCCTCCAGCGGATTGGCCGAATAGCCCGCCTTGGCGAGGTTGCGGGCGCCGAACTCGCCCTCGTCGACGATGATCAGGCCGCCAGGCTTGAGGTCGCCCACGTTCACCTTGAGCGCCGCCGGGTTCATCGCCACCAGCACGTCGGGCGCATCGCCCGCGGTCTCGATCGCGGACGAGCCGAAATTGATCTGGAAGGCGGAGACTCCGAAGGTCGTGCCCTGCGGCGCGCGGATTTCGGCGGGAAAATCGGGGAAGGTGGCGAGATCGTTGCCGGCGAGCGCGGTCGAGAGGGTGAACTGGCCGCCGGTCAGCTGCATGCCGTCGCCGCTGTCGCCGGCGAAGCGAACGACCACCGCCTCCAGCGGACCATCGGCGCTGGCTTCCTCGGGTGTAACGAAATGGGTGGCTGTCGCCATCAAACGTCCTTCAAAACTGCCTTCGCCAACCGTACGCTCGCTGCCTAATGGCTTCAACGCATGAAGCAAGTGGCAGGGGCTTGGCCTAAGGGAACCGCAAAGTCTCGATTCGCTTCCCGACGGAGTTCCGATGCCAGAGCCGTTCGTCCGCCCCGATGTCAGGCGTTTCCTCGATTATCTCAACGCCCTGCCGGGGCCGAGCAGCCACGAAGTCGGGCCTGCCGAGGCCCGGCAGATGATGCATGCCTCGCGCCACGTCGCCGACGCGCCGGTGGGCGAGCTGGCGGTGATCCGCGACCTTGTCGCGCCCGGGCCGGCCGGGCCGATCCCGCTGCGGCTCTACGATGCGCGCGCCGAGCGCGATCCCGGGCCGGCGCTGGTCTTCTTCCACGGCGGCGGTTTCGTGCTCGGCGACCTCCACACCCACGAGCCGTTCTGCGCCGAGATCGCGCGGCTGCTCGACATGCCGGTGGTCGCGGTCGATTACCGGCTGGCGCCCGAGCATCCCTGGCCGGCGGGTCCCGACGACGCCATCGCCGCCGCCCGCTGGGTGGCAGGCAGCCCCGCGGAGCTCGGGCGGCAGGTGACCGGCCTCGTCAGCTGCGGCGACAGCGCCGGCGGCAATTTCGCTATCGTGGTCAGCCTGGCGCTGAGGGACAAGCCCGCGGCCGTGCCGGTGCTGGCGCAATGGCCGATCTACCCGGCCGCCGACCCGGCGAACGGCGGCTATCCGAGCTTCACCGATTTCGCGGAAGGCTATCTGCTCACCCGCGAGGGCATGCGCTGGTTCGACAAATGCTACCGGCCGGACCCGGCGGACTGGCGCTATTCGCCGCTCGTGAAGAGCCAGCAAGGCATGCCGCCGACCCTGGTGGTCACCGCCAGCCTCGATCCGATCCGTGACCAGGGCCGCGCCTATGCCGCCGCCTGCGTCGAGGCGGGCGTGCCCACCATCTTCCGCGAGGCCAACGGCAACATCCACGGCTTCATATCCCTCAGGAAGGCGATCCCTTCCTCAGAGGAGGATATCCGCGGCTGCGCGGTGGCGCTGCACCTGCTGCTGAGCGAGGTGCGGCCGTGACGAGCAAAGACACCCTCCCCTACCGCCCCGCCGTCGGCGTCATGCTGCTGAACCGCGAGGGCAAGGTGTTCGTCGGCCAGCGGCTCGATAACACGCTGGAGGCGTGGCAGATGCCGCAGGGCGGCCTCGACCGGGGCGAGGACGCCGAAGCGGGAGCGCTGCGCGAGCTCGAGGAGGAGACCGGCATCACCGCCGACAAGGTCGAGATCCTTCAGCGCTGTCCGGTCGAGCTTTATTATGACCTGCCCGACGATCTGGTCGGCAAGCTGTGGAAGGGCCGCTGGCGGGGCCAGCGCCAGACCTGGTTCCTGTGCCGCTTCACCGGCACGGACGAGGACGTCCGGCTCGACGCGCACGAGCAGGAGTTCCGCGCCTGGAAGTGGGCCGAGCCGGCCGAGCTGCCGGCGATGATCGTGCCGTTCAAGCAGAAGCTCTACGAAGATGTGCTGGCGGCTTTCGCCCCGTGGCTCCAGGCGTGAAGCTTGTAAGCCCCGCCCGACCGGGGGCCGGTGTGGCGCCCGCCCCAATCGTCGGCTAAGGCGCTTCCCATGCGGGGAGTGACGCGGGACGAACAGGCCGTAGTGGAGCGCGCCGCGGGCGAGCCGATGCTCGAGCAGGTCCAGGCATGGGCGGCGATCAACAGCGGCTCGCGCAACCTGGCCGGGCTCGCGCGCATGGCCCGCCTCTACGCCGATGCCTTCGCCGCGCTGCCCGGCGAACTCGCCCTCCGCGATTCAGCGCCGGTCGATGCAATGGCGGCAGACGGGTCGTTGAAGGCGCTCCAGCACGGGCAGAACCTTCATTTGCGGGTGCGGCCCGAAGCGCCGGTGCAGCTCCTTTTCACCGGCCATATGGACACGGTCTATGCGGCCGAGCATCCGTTCCAGTCGCTCGCCTGGCGCGAGGAGGGGGTCCTCGGCGGTCCCGGCGTAGC